>JAPPFK010000152.1 GCA_028823885.1 Rhodospirillales bacterium
CCCTAACCCTCCCCCTTCAAGGGGGAGGGGAGTTGGTTATCGAATCATCCCGCCCTAGAAATCGATGGCGCGGCCGTTTTTCTCCCAATCGCCGTAGCGGGTCGGGTCGAGGCCGTCCTTGCGGCCGCCGATTTCCTTCGGCCGCTTCGCCTTGCCTTTTTCGGCTTGCCTGCCGTCTTCGGGGGTCTTGGAAACCGTGTCCTTCCCGTCCGGTTTGCCGGCCACCTTCCGTTTTCTCCTTGCGTTCGAACCAATCCCTAGAGCCGATCTAACGGAACCCCGCCCGGCCGTCCACAACATTAAATCCGCGTCACGGACGATTGCGGTCGGCCGTCAAAGGCGTTAAGGGGTCCCATGCCCCGCCGCCTCGCCCTCGACGTCCTCGACGATATCCTGATCCGCAAGAAGTCCCTGGATGACGCGTTTGCGGAGGCCCGCCGCCTGAACGATCTGGCGCCGCGGGACCGGGGCCTCGCCCGGCGGCTGGTTTCCGAGACCCTGCGCCGCCTGGGCCAACTCGATGACATCATCGACCGGCTCCTCGAGCGCCCGCTTCCCCGCAAGGTCCGGCCGGTGCGCCAGGTCCTGCGCCTCGGCCTCAGTCAGCTTCTGTTTCTCGACACCCCCGCCCACGCGGCGGTCGACACCAGCGTCGAACTGGCCGCCGCCCGCGGGATGTTCGCCCACAAGGCGCTGGTCAACGCCATCCTGCGCCGTGGGGCGCGGGAAGGAAGCGACCTCGTCGCCCGGCAGGACGCGGCGGTCCTCAACACCCCGGCCTGGCTGCGGGAAAGGTGGGCGGCGGCCTACGGGGAGGCGGTATGCCGGGAGATCTGCCTTGCCCACCTGAATGAACCGCCGCTGGACGTCACCGCCAAGACCGACCCGGAAGGCGTGGCCGAGGCGCTGGGCGGAGAGCTGCTGCCGGGCGGCACCGTCCGGCTGCGAAGCGCCGGGCCGGTATCCGATCTCCCCGGTTACGGGGACGGCGCGTGGTGGGTTCAGGATGCGGCCGCCGCGCTGCCCGTCCGGCTGCTCGATCCCGAACCGGGCATGCATGTGGCCGACTTATGCGCGGCGCCGGGGGGCAAGACCGCCCAGCTGGCGGCGGCGGGCGCCCGGGTGACGGCCATCGACCGGTCGGAAAAGCGGCTCGGCACCGTGCGCGCCAATCTCGGCCGCCTCGGGTTGAACGCGGAGGTGATCTGCGCCGACGCCACGGACTGGCGGCCCGCCGAACCGGTGGACGCCGTGCTGGTCGATGCGCCGTGCAGTTCGACCGGGACAATTCGGCGTCACCCCGAACTCCCCTGGATCAAGACCGAAACCCAGATGGAGGGCGCGGCCGCCATCCAGCGCCGGTTGCTGGATCACGCCCTCCATATCGTTCGCCCCGGCGGCCGGGTGGTGTTCGCCACCTGCTCCCTGGAGCCGGCGGAAGGCCGGGACATCGTCTCCGCGGTCCTCGGCGAAGCCGGCGGGCCGCGCGTGCATCCGGTGCGAACCGCGGTGCCCGGGGCAACCGAACAAATGATCACCGGCGACGGGATGCTGCGCACGCTTCCCTGTCACCTCGCCGATGTCGGCGGGATGGACGGTTTTTTCGCGGCGCGGATCGAGCGAGTGCCGACAAACGACCGCTGAGGAGAAGGCCTTGTTCGGGACCGGCAAGGTCCGCATCGGTAACCTTATCCTAACCAAAGCCGGCTAGGGTCCGGGTTCGAAGCTGAATTACGAGGATGCGTTTGAACTGGACCAGCGGCCGCAAGGTTTTTGCCGCTCCAGCAGAGGCGCCTGAATTTGCGGTGAGCGACGGCATTGCAATAGGCACGAACGTGCGCGAGTCGTCCGGCGAGGGTCTGGCGGGATTCGTCAGGCGATCCCTCTATGGGTCGGGCGCCTACGATATATTCCTGAGAAGCGGGGCGCCGGAGAAGGTTCTGGGAACGCCGCCGGCTCTCCAGGCCGGCGATCCGGAGGCCGGACGGGCCATTTTGAACGGCGCGCATACCCGCCACGGCAAGCACGTGCCCCTGCCCATGCTCGCGAAAGCCGACATTTCCGAAACCGGCGTCTCCCGTTACGCCCAGGAATTCGGCTGGCTCGCCGACCTCAGGGCCTTGGGGACCGACGAAGCGCGTGAATTCGCCCGCCACGCAGTTGTCGATTGGCTGGATATTTTCGGGCGATGGCATCCCTATACATGGCGCGCCGAAATCGTCGGCAACCGGCTGGTCAATTGGCTGACCCATTACGGATTCTTTGGCTGGGCCGGGGACGACCTGGCCGCCCGGCGATTTCTCAAAGTCACCGGCAGCCAGGTCAGTCACCTCTCCAAATGCTACGGCGAGCCGCGGAGCGGTTACGGCCGCCTGGCGGCGGCGAAAGGCCTGATTTACGCCGGCATCGCACTGTCGGATTGCGGCCGGCACTTGGACACCGGACTGAACGCGATGCGCGAACAGCTCGAGGCGCAAATTCTTCCCGACGGCGGCCATATCAGCCGAAGCCCGGGCGTCCAGGCCCGGATTCTCGAGGACTTGATATCCATTCGCGACACCTTTCGGGCCGCGCACCTGGACCCGCCCGACTGGCTGCTCCGGCCGATACCCGAACTCGCGGCGGTGCTTCGGGCGCTGCGGCGGGCGGACGGGGCTCTCGCCGGGTTCAATGGCGGGCCGGCCATTTCCGTTTCGGAATCGAGCGCCATCCTGTCGGCCTCCAAGTCCCGGGCGGGCGCCGCGCCCGGCGAGCCCCATTCGGGCTTCCACCGTCTGGCGGCCGGCGACAGCCACCTCATCCTCGATGCCGGCGCGCCGCCGCCGGCTTACGCCCATCCCTGGGGCCACGCGGGCACGCTTGCGTTCGAGCTGGTCTCGGGCAAGGAACCGTTGATCGTCAACTGCGGGTCAGGCATGGACGGCGACCCGCACTGGCGGGAGGCGCTCAGAACCTCGGCCGCCCACTCCACCGTCATCGTCGATGAGACCAACTCCTCCGAAATCGATTCCGCGGGAGGCTTCAGCCGCCGTTGCACGAATGTGTCGGCAAGCCGGCGGGAGGCCGGCAACCGCGTCATTCTGGAAGCTTCCCATGACGGCTATCTCCTTCCCTTCGGGCTGACCCATCGCCGGCTGATCATGATGGCGCCGTCGGGCGAAGACATCCGCGGCGAAGACAATCTGATCGGGGCCGGCGGAGAGACTTTCGCGGCGCGGTTTCACCTCCATCCCGGCGTTCAGGCTTCCATGCTGGCGAACGGCCGGAGCGTCCTGCTGAAGCTGCGGCGCAGCGGCTGGCGGTTCGATGCCTCGGAATATCCCGTGCGCCTCGAGGACAGCGTATTTCGAACGCCCGACGGCCGTACGCGGCGGTCACGGCAAGTCGTGATCCGAGGCGGTCTGGATGGAACCGGCGCAACAATTCGCTGGCGTCTGTCGCGGCTGGCCCGCTAACATCCCGCGCGTCGTCCCCGCCATCAGCCGGCCGCAATCCCCGCATGAACCAAACCGCCGCCCAACTGCTGGAGAAGATCGAAAACCGCGGCGCGCGGGTCGGCGTCGTCGGAATGGGTTACGTCGGCCTGCCGCTGGCGCTCCTGTTCGCAAAGGCGGGCTTCAAGGTGGTGGGGCTCGACATCGACCAAGCCAAGGCGGACTCCCTCAATCGGGGGGAAAGCTACATCTCCCATATTCCATCGGCGGAGATCGTCCGGCTGTTTGTCGACGGAACCGTGCCGTGGTTCCGTCAAAACACGACCCGATCTAGCCGGGAGCTTTTTTCTCCGGCGATCGTTTGAGACTAAACGCCATTGCCATGGCGCAAATCCACAATGTGCTCTGCCACCAATTTTGCCACGCGCCATAGGCGGTGAACGCGACAACCGCGCCGGACACCAACATGCCCAGAAACAGATCCCGCGCGATTGGCGCCGCCGTCATCCGCCAAGCCGAAATCACCAACGCCGCGACCAGGCCGGAAAAGTACATCAGGCCGGCCAAGCCCAATTCGAGCCAAATCTGGAGGGCCATGTTATGGGGATGAAGCGGGAGGGGGTGGGCCAATCCTCGATAGACCATCTCGCCCCGTCGATCGACCTCGACGACAGACGGGTCGAACCTCGCCCCGAGCGCGCGGGATGCGTCAAAACCATGACCAAGCAATGGCCGGTCCCGAATCAAGTCGCCGGCCGCATCCCAAATGATCAGCCGGTGATAGGCGGAACCGGACAACCTCGGAAACTCATCGACATGGCGCTGTAGCGGAGAGAACGAAATCATCAGCAGCGGCGCCGCCACGACGGCCAGCACGACCAATGTGGGAACCAACGCCGGGACCCATCTCCTCATCAATCGTGAAGCCAGGACGGCGCCGACGCCGATTGCGACGGCGGTGATGCCGACGTCGGCTTCGGCCAGGTAAACGGCGGCGATCAACAGGCCCGCCAAAAGGATCGTGGCGGCGGCCCTGCCGTCACGCACGGTCAGGCAGACCGCCGGCCAGGTCAGCAGCGTCAGCACCGTGATCCCGTTGTTGAGCAGGCGTTTCGACGCTTCCCCGGTCAACTCGGCCGGATCGCCAACGAGCGCCCGAAGGTTCAAGCTGATCCAGGCGCCCGTCAGCAACTCGAATACGGCCAGCAGCAGCGCGGCCAACACGCCGATGACCAAAAACCGCTCCAGGGTTGCGGCGCCCTCCTGGTCGAGGCTGAGGCCGGCGCGAACCAGAACAATGCCTGCGAAAAACACGGCGAATATGGAGGGCACCGTCCGCAGGGTCCTCGCGGGCTCTATCGCCCAGACGGCGCTGAGGGCGCAAAGGGCTGCAAACAGCAACAAATAGAGCGCCCATCCGTCCAGCCGGCCCATAAGAGGGCGCCGGGATTTCAGCGACTCCCAGATCACCCCCACGGCAGCGACCGCCAACACGACCGTCAGGCCCTTTGGCGCAAACAAGCCGACGGGTCCCGCTAAAAGACAGGCCGCCGACAAGAAACCGCTGCGGTCCGGAAATTTCGCCCCCAGGAAGCGATGGGGTGGAGCCCTCATGAAGCCTTACCCGAAACCAAAATCATCTCCATTTGCCTGCCGCCCGACGACGGCGGCGACGCCCTCTGTGATTGACCTGACGCTCGCTGGAGTACAGACCGCTTGTCACTCCACAACCACCGCCAAACGGTCCGCCGCCTTGATGCTCGGGCAGCTAGGGACGGAGACCTCCGCACCGGTATTGATAGCTCAATCCAAACATGCGGGCAAACGGCGCCCCGGATTCCGGGGCAGCTGCAACAGCGGCCGCGCCGCCCGCAGTTCCATTTCGCCCGGCGCGGGCCGGGGCGGGCCGTCGGGTCTGTCCAGCCTCGAACGGATGAGCCTGAAAAATGCAGCAAGATCAAGAACTAATCTCCAAGGGGCGTTGACGTTCACAATCTGAACAAGATATAGTTCACCAAATGAACACAAATTGATGTGGATTTGGTCCGGTGTCGCAAAACCTAGACAACGAAGCTCCGGAGAACACGACCGTCACCCTTGGGGTGCTGAGCGCCGTCAGCGACAACAGCCGCGTAACTCAGCGCATGCTGGCGAACGATCTGGGCATCGCACTGGGTTTGGTCAACTCCTACCTCAAACGCTGCGTCCGGAAGGGTTACATCAAAGTCCGGCAAGTCCCCAAGAATCGGTTCGCCTATTACCTGACTCCCGAGGGGTTTTACGAGAAAAGCCGTTTGACGGCCGAGTTCCTTTCACAGTCTCTGAAATTCTATCGCATCGCCCGGAATCAGTGCACCGAACACCTCGAAGCCTGCGTCGCCAACGGTTGGCATTCGATCATCTTGGTTGGGTCGGGCGATCTTGCGGAAATCGCCGCCATCTGCGCCCAGAATTACCAGGTGGAGGTGCTTGGCGTGTTGTCCCCGGACGGCGCCGCAAGTGCCGTCCCCGGTCAGAAGGCTCTTTCGGATCTGGACGACCTGAAGAAAGCCGATGCGGTCATTTTCACCGATATGCAAGCCTCGCCTGATCTGCTGCGCGAGGTCGAGGCGCGGGTTTCAAGGGCGCGAATATTCGTTCCTCCGATTTTGAGTTTGCCGCTTGAGCAGATTCGCGGTCTGGACGATGCCTAGTGATGTCCAATTGGTACGCCATCTTCACCCACGCCCGTGCCGAGCAAAAGGCGCTGTTCAATCTCGAGCGGCAAGGGTTTCAATCGTTCTTTCCCAAATATCGCAAACGGCGGCGCCACGCCCGGCGCGTCGAAACGGTCTCGTCTCCGCTTTTTCCACGTTACGTTTTCGTTTGGCTGGATATCGATCGGCAGCCGTGGCGGTCAATCAATTCGACCTTGGGCGTTCAAGGAATTGTTTGCCAGGGTGAGAAACCCGCGCCGTTACCAGAGGGAATCGTAGAGGAACTGATCTCCCGCCAGGACGAGCAGGGCTGTGTCGGCCTAAGCGGCAACACCTCGATCGCCCGAGGGCGGCCTGTGGAGATCACCGACGGTCCATTTGCCGACTGCGTCGCCATCGTCGATCGGTTGCTGGACGAGGACAGGCTGGTCGTACTGCTCGATCTCCTGGGGCGTCGGGTCAAGGTGCAAGTTCAGGCCCGCGCGGTTATCGCCGCGGTTTGAACGTCGTGCACTGGGCGCGCTCCGGGTGAGCTTTTCACCCGGAGTGCGGTAGCGTGGAAAAACCTCCCGGCCACAAATGGATGCGACGGTGAGTCAAGATCCCGACGTTTCGGTGATCGTTCCGGTTCACAACCAGGGATGCAATGTACACCGATGTCTTCGTTCAGTCCTCGACCAACCCTCAACGCGGACGACTGCGTCCATCGGGAATATCCGGACACGCTGATGCCGCATCTGCGAAGCGATACAGCCGCGAGGAACGAGTTTCCTTAAGCGGGAGGAATTACGAGATCCACGACCTCGGACAGCGAATCAATCCGGAAGTCCGCCATTTCCCGCTCGGATTCGTCTTTGGCATACCCGTAGTTGACGCCGATTGACGGAACACCGGCGTCTCGGGCCGCGAGAAAATCGCTGCGGCTGTCACCGACAAATACACTCGAGTGAGCGGGCGTCTCCATGAGTGACAGCGTCTCCAGGAGGTGGCGGCCGTCGGGTTTGGGGTAGGTGACATTGTCGCCGCCGGTAACGCCGCAAAACATATGGCTGAGCCCCAGCTCGCTGAGAACCACGAGGATCATCTCGTAGGGCTTGTTGGAACAGATGCCGAGCTTCAGTCCAGCCGACAAAAGCGCCCTCAGCGCCTCTTCGGCGGTTGGGTAAATCACCGTCTTCTCAACGGGCCGCGCCCGATACTGTTCGATGAACATGTCGACCGCGGCCTCCACTTGCCCGGCTGCCGCCTCCTCGCCCGTTGCGGTGAACGCACCCTCGATCATGTACCGAGCGCCATGCCCAACCAGCGCCCGAACCCCATCCAGCGCCAAAGCCGGCCGGTCAAACTCGGCCAGCATCCTATTGAGCGCCGCGGCGACATCGGGAACACTGTCGACAAGGGTGCCGTCGAAATCAAAAACCACGGACGCGCGCGATCCAAGTGCCGGAATAGCCATTGCAATCCTCAGCCTCCTGCTTATTCAGATGACAGATCGGTATCGAGCTTTCAAGCGGCGCAAGGCCGCCCAATCCGGAACCTCACTGATCGAGGTAACCGGAAGCCGAGACGTTCTGGAAGCAGCGATCCGATATTCAAGACCTGGGGCGCAAAGTGATTCTTGCGCCGGAATGGACTGAAGCAGGCGCCGCCTGATGGTTGTCCACGCCTTTTGCGTCAACGAGTTTTCCGTGTGGAGGATGCTGTGGTATCTGCTCCTCGGGCGGCGGGTCAGAATTCTAGCGGTTTTCGCAATCTACACGGCCTTCGATCGTCCGCTGCGGTGGCTGGTCGACCGCCTGACGGCGAAGGGCCGAATCGCACGGCTGGGCGATGACATCGAAGCGCTGGCGCCTCTGCAGGACGATCCGGCCCGGGCGCTGCTCAGCGACTATTTCAACCGGATTGAACCGTGGCTCGAGAACTACTTCGGGTTCGGCGATCCGGATCCGGGCCACAGCGGCTATCATCGCGCCTTTCAGCATCTGACGTGCAACTACATTGCGCTCCAGGCGGTCCAGATCGTTGCGCCGAGCATAGCGGCGGCGCGCTCTCCGGAAACGCAAGTCCGGTTTTACGGCTATCCAAGGGACATCGCGGCGGCGGCATGCGCGTTCGCGGGCCGGGACGCCCTGCCGCAAATTACCACGATGAGGCCGCCCGATCGATTGCTCAACCTCCTGTTCAGTCTGGCGCTCGCCGCCTATTCCGCCGCCTGGCTGACGGTGCGCGTCCGGGCTTCACTGGCTCCGCCGGCCAGGATTTCGATGGCCTATGATTATCTTGATGATCCCACCCAGGCCGCCTTGTATCGGGAACTGGCCGGGTTGGGACCGTTTCTTCTGGTCCCGCGAAACAAGCCGCTGGCGCAAGAGGCGGAGCAACTCGACCTGCCGCCGCACAACCGGCGCACCATAACGGAGGGCCGATTCGGTTTTCTCGACGCGATCAAATGTTTCGGCGAAGCCGGACGGGACTGGCGGCAAATCCGGCGCCGTTACGGTTCCTGCTCCGCCCGCCATTTTCGTGAAGTAGCCGGTTTGGTTTACCGCCGCCTGGAGTATCGCGGCCTGTTTAATCTTTATGAGCCCAGGGTTTATTGGGGCCGGGACGGCTACTCGGCCGCGCACATTATCCGCCGCCAGGAACTCGCCCGGTTCGGCGGCGAGTCCTGGGGCGTATCTCATAGCTATTTTGCCCTTTCCGATTGCTATCCGGAATTTCGTTATTTGAACTTTGACCGCTACTACGTCATGGACCGGTCAACAATTGAACGCTCATATGGCGAGAAATGGCCGGACTCCATGACGGTGGTCGGGGCTCAGCCGTTCAGGATGTCCCCGGCGCTAACCCGAGAAAGTCATTGTCCGAAACCGCCCGATATTCTTATCCTGTCGTCGGTTTCAATCTGGTCGCCGGCCTTTGTCCGGGCGGCGAGGGAAATCGCCGAGGCGTTCAGCGACCGGACCGTCAGGGTTCAGGTCAAACATAATCGCCAGCATCTGGACGCATGCCGGGAATTCCTCGACGCCGTCACCAAGGGTCTGGATCACACCGAAATTGTCACCGAAAGGTCTCCCTACGCGCTATTTCCGCAATCCCGCTACACGGTCAGCGATCCGTCAACCGCGGCGGTAGAGTCGATCGTCAGCGGTTGCTACGGCTTCGTCTTGAACGTTGAGGAGGCCCAGTTGACCAACCCCTTGCGCCATCTGGACGGCGTTTGCGTAACGTCCGGGCCGGAAGCCGTTTCCCGGATCAAGGCGATCGAAAACGGGGAATGGGAGTATCCTTCCAAAGCCATTGCCGAGCATCTGGATATGTCCGGCACCGCTTTTCCGGACGTCATTCGCAGAGATTTCGGCCTGCCGCCCGCGGGTTTGGAGGCACGGCGATCATGACGAGCTACGAGCACGAACGTGCAAGCGACCGTGTTGCCGAGGCGTGGCCCATTATCGCCAGCATCCAACTCCTAACACGAAGGATCGCAAGGGCTTGATATTCATGAATTCATTGGCGAAAATACGTCTGTTCCGATACGCCGATTCGGGTCGGACTCTTTGACCTCAGAGCCGAGAGGCCCATCCTTGTCGTCGCGTGATTCAGACCAAATCTATGTTTTTGTGGGATACGATCCGCGGGAAGCGGTCGCCTACCATGTCCTATCGCATTCGATTCATCGTCGTGCCTCTAAACCCGTCTCCATTACCCCATTGATGCTTACACAACTGGACGGATTGATGTGGCGGGATCGACACAACCTGCAATCTACCGACTTCTCGTTCTCCCGTTTTCTAGTCCCCCATCTCCGTGAGTATCAGGGCTGGGCCATCTTCATGGATTGCGACATGTTGGTGCTCGACAATTTGGCGGAGCTATGGGCGCTTCGTGACGATCAGTTCGCGGTGCAAGTGGTTAAACACGATCACCGGCCAAAGAAAGGCACCAAGTTCCTAGGGCAGCAACAAACCACATACGAAAAAAAGAACTGGTCAAGTGTGATGCTGTTCAACTGTGCCCGATGCGCCGCATTAACGCCTGAATACGTCAATACGGCATCCGGGCTTGAACTGCATCGCTTCCATTGGCTAGGGGATGACGCGCTGATCGGGGAGATTCCGAATCGTTGGAATCATCTCGTCGACTATGATCCGGATTTACCGACGGACGAAATCAGCAACCTGCACTTCACCACCGGCGGCCCTTATTTTGACGACTACAAGGATTGTGGCTATGCCGAGTTATGGTTCGCCGAGCGTGACCGCATGTTGTACGCCGGACCGAACCACTAGGTCACGAACGCTTGGACGGCATCAAAGCGCAGCCGAGCGCGATTTTTCGTTTGAGCAAATCGTTGCTTCCGATAAATCGATTAGTTGACATTGCACACCGGAAATCATGAGTTCACCAAAATCATTTGTCGTCAACGGATTACGTAGGAGCGGCACGACGCTTCTTGAGCGGGTGTTCGACTCGCAGCCGAACATCACGTGTTTTTCATTCAAGTTCGACATTTTGACCTTTATTGCGCAAGCCAAAGGGCTCGACGGTAAAGGGGCGGTGATGTTCGAGGATTTTACGTCCGAGGAATTTTCGCTGTCGGAGCGGTCGATTGCCGAGTGGCGGCTATTTATGGCCGAATCTTTGACAGGCGCCCTTTTTGGCGAAGAACTTGCTTACGGAAAAATTAGCGAAAAGGCAACAGACCAAATCTACGGTATGTCGTTCGACAACTACATGAAGATCATTCGAGTGATAGAGGATGCTGATGATCCGGCGGACATTTCATCGATCCTCGGCGGAATCGCGGCCCACCTGAACAAAGCCGCCGTCGGCATTCATTGGACCTTCAGTCACCGCTATGCTCCGGTATTCCTGCGGTCGGACAATGCCTATTGGATTGAAATTATTCGTGATCCCTACGAAAGACGCATGTCTGACAAACTGCGGAGCGGAACCCACTTTTTGGACTTTATCCGCCACACTCAGGATGGCCTGAATTTTGCAACGGACTTCAAACACCCCCGGTTCATGTTCGTTCGTTTTGAGGATTTGATTGACGACACCAAAACGACTTTGAAGAAGTTGTCGGATTTTCTGGATACGGAAATTGAAGAAACGGAACTGATACATCCAATGGGCGGGCCCTTCAAACCCAACACCTCTCTGAACACATTGGACGGCAAAAGTACAAATTATCAAAATGGGGACTACGGCAGCAGAATAGGCGCTCTGAGCCGCGACAAATGGGCCTCGAAGATGACGGATTACGAGCGTTCGCTAATCACCAGGTCCATAAATTTGAGAGGTTTGTATGAGGCTCGGCCAGGCACGGCAGGCTCGGGCGCCCGGGCCGCCGTCGCATTGGCCGGTATGAAGTTCCGGCGAGGCCTCAAAATCTATTATAAAAAAATATGTAAATGGCGCTCTCGCCCAGTTGGGGTACAAAATCACCAAAACCAGCGTAGATCGCCTATAGATCAGAGTCGCCTTCCAATCAGGCAGGCCACGATCCATCGAAGTCCTCGTCCCGCATGAGCGCCTGCCCGCACTCCTGCCGGCGCAGCCTGTCAAAACCTCGGTGCTGAGAATCTAATGCCCGCGACCAAGGATGACGTCCAGCGGTTCTGGGGAGCGCTCCACGACTCCCTCCACGCGGGGGGCGGGGACGGGCCTGGCCGCGGGGACCTGCTCCGGAGCCTCGACGACCTGGAGGACATGTTCCGCCTCCGCCGCCACATGGCGGTCGTGGAGATGCCCCTGCAGGCGCTCGAGGGTCTGCGGGTTCTGGAGGTGGGCTCGGGCGCCGGCGGTCATTCGGCCCTGTTCGCCCGCCACGGGGCGCGGGTGACGGCGGTGGACCTGACGGCGGCGCGGACGCGCGCGACCCGGGCCAAATTCGACGTCCTGGGCGAGTCCGCCGCGGGTTGCCTGGCGGTGCAGGCGGACGCGGAGCGGCTGCCTTTCGCGGAGGACAGCTTCGACATCGTCTATTCCAACGGCGTCCTTCACCACACGCCGGACACGGAGGCCGCCGTCGCCGAAGTCCGCCGCGTTCTCAAGCCCGGGGGGAAGGCCGTAATCATGCTCTACTGCAAGTCCTCCTGGCACTATTGGATCAACCTTTGGCTCTGCGTCGGCGTGCTCATGGGCAAGGCGTTCCGGGACCGCCACTGGCTGGGCAAGGCGACGGAGTGGGGCGGCGGCCACGCTCAGACGGTCGAGAACCCCGTCACCCGCTGCTACACCGCCGCCGGCATCCGCCGGTTGTTCGCGGGCTTCGCCGGGCTGAGCCTGCGCAAGAGCGAATTCTACTTCTACCTCATCCCGAAGCTCGGCCGGTTGTACCGGCGCTGGCAGGTGCGCCGCTACGGCACTCACCCGGGGGGCGTGCCGGTCTATGGGGAGCCGTGGCCGATCCAGTCGCCCCTGGAGTTCCTCCTCGGCCCGGTCATGGGCTGGGCCTGGTTCATCGCCGCCACGAAGCCGGCGCCGGGGCAAGGCGCCCTGGACGAACCGCCGCCGGCCGGGACCGCTTCGGACGGGTCATCCTTCATGCCTTCCCCGTCGCCGCCGCGACATGGAAGCAGCTCAAGCCAACAAAGGGGTTCCCCTTTCGACTCAAAACCGAGTCGTCCCGCACCAGGTCCGGTTCCCGTTCCATTGACATGATCGCCTCGGCAAGAAAACTCTACGATCTGATCGCACCGGCTTCGCGCGCCAGGATCCTGTTCCTGATAGTGCCGATGCTCATAACAGCCGTTCTCGAAATGGCGAGCATCGGAATGGTGCTTCCCGTGGTTCACATTTGGTTTGCGGGCGATACCGGTACCGGCCCCTTGGCAACGATCACCCGGTTCCTGCCGGACGCGTTGACGAAGAATTCCGGGGTCTGGCTGATCGTGCTCTTTGCAGCGCTCTTCGTCGTGAAGAACGTGATGGTTTTCGGCCTGACCCATCTCGTCAATCTGCTGGTTTACCTGGCGGCGGCGGATTTCATTTTCCGCCTGCATGGGGTCTATACCCGGCGCTCGCTGCTGTTCCATACCCGGAACAACAGCGCGGCGCTCCTCCGCAATCTCTTCGCCGGCGCCGGACAATCCTTTGAATGCATACGCATCTTCCTGCTGATGGTTCTCGATTTCCTATTGATGGCCGTGGTGATAGCGCTGCTGCTGGCCGTGGAGCCCGTGGTGACGCTGCAACTGGCCGCCCTGATGCTGGTTGCCGGCCTGGTATTTTACAGGCTGGCCGCCCCGGCATTCCGACGGTGGGGCGAGAAGACAATGGAGCTCGAGGGCCACCTCATAAAATGGATCAACCAATCCTTCGACGGCATTCGCGACGTCAAAATCCTGAACGCCCATGACCACGTCAATCGACACGTTGGAGACGTCGCCCGGGAGCGTGGAATTTTCCTGAGTTGGGCAACCTCGTCACTCCAGATACCCCGCCTGCTCATCGAAACGGTCGTGATAATCGGGTTCGTCCTGCTGGCAAGCTGGCTGGTGTCGGCGCGGGGCGCGACGGCCGAGGCGGTCAGCCTTCTGGGACTGTTCGGCATGGCCGCCTTGCGAATCATGCCGTCGGTCAATCGCATCTTGTCGAACGCGTCGAATCTGAAGAACCGCGCGGCCTACATCGATGCGGTCCACCACGATTACACGATAGCCGAGGAAGCCGGCACGAACGAAGAACGGCAAATCGACCGGGCCGGGCTCGAGTTTAACCACGGGATCGTGCTCGACGGCGTGAACTTTCATTATGACGAAACGGGAACGCCGGCCGTCGCGGACATTGATCTGACAATTCCCAAGGGGTTCAAGGTCGGCATTGTCGGTCCCTCCGGAGCCGGCAAGACAACGTTGGTCGATCTGTTTCTGGGGCTGCTCGCACCCCGGTCGGGCCGGCTATTGGTCGACGGAAAAGACATTCACGACAATCTTCGGGCATGGCAGGACCTGATCGGCTACGTGCCCCAACAGCCGTTCTTGATTGATGACACCCTGCGCAGAAACATTGCCTTTGGCCTGGATGATGAGGATATCGACGAACACCGGTTGGAGATCGTCGTCGCTTCGGCCGACCTCGGCGGGGTCGTCGGGGATTTGGAGCATGGGCTCGATTCGGTGTTGGGCGAGAAAGGAGCGCGCATATCCGGCGGCCAACGGCAGAGAGTGGCGGTGGCGCGCGCTCTCTACCGCAACCCGGAGGTTCTGGTCTTCGACGAGCCGACATCCGCGCTCGACAATCAAAGCGAAGCCGAGTTCGTAAGCAACATCGAACGGCAAAGCGAGGCCGGAAAAACGATTTTGGTGGTCGCCCACCGGCTTAGCACCGTACGCCGTTGCGACTTGATCATATTCCTGAAGAACGGACGGATTGCCGGCCAAGGCAACCTGAACGAGCTTATGCAAAGCAACGACGAGTTCCGCGGCCTGGTGGAGATGGGCAATGTGGTGCAGCCGGTCGATCAGGATGGATGAATTCCCGCGGGCCGACTTGACGATGTGCCGGGAAATTTGGTGCCGGTCTCCCTAAGGCATTCGAGAAATGCGCGGCTGGCGGGCGGCCAAATGGTCTGGCTTGCGATCACCGGATCGTCGTGCCGGCTGCCGCCGGACCGGATGCTGCCCGAAGTCGGGCGACAACTCGAAGAGTCCTACGAAGCGGTTTGTGGGCAGTGGATGTCGCTTGGCCGCAGGTTCTCCAAGGAACGCCGGGGTTGGTTGGCCGATATGCCCACGGCTGCCGTCGATATTTGTGATTTCGGCCTCATGCTGGCCTGGAGCGGCTTGGTCTCGGGACTCGCCCGGCAGGAGCGGGAAGTGCTCGTCGTATGCGACGACCCTTGGATGTTTCGGCATCTGGGAACCTTGCCGGGCGTGACGGCGCATGGCGGCGTTGCATTATGGCGGCACCGGCTGAGGCTGCTCCTGCGCGGCTACGCTTCCCGTCTCAAAGTCTCACTGCGGGTAGCGCTGGCTGCGCTGCTCTACCGGTCGCAGCGGCGGCGGCATGTGATCAACCCCGGGGCCCCCGCGGTCGTCGCTTACGGTCACCCGTCCAGCCGGGGAGACGGATATGATGCATATTTCGGCGATCTCGTACTCCGTAATCCCCAAATCCTGCGAATACTGCACACGGACCTTATCGGCGATCGCATACGGACCCTAACGACGGAGCGGCATTCGGCCAGTTTTCACGCCTGGGGAAATCCGCTCTTTGCGCTCACCCTGCCATTCGTTCGATGGAAGCCCCTGCTCGGTGAAGGCGACAAACCATATGCCTGGCTCGTCCGCCGGGCGGCCGAAACCGAGAATGGAGGCGGCGCTCTCGCCATGACCCGATGGCAAAATCACTGTCACGAGAATTGGCTCGAGAGCGTACGTCCGCGTTGCGTGGTTTGGCCCTGGGAGAATCACCCATGGGAACGGGATTTCGTTCGGCGATGCGATAACCTTGATATCGAAACTCGAGGGTACCAGCACACGGTTGTCGGCCGGCACCGGCTCAACTTCAGCCCGAAAACGAATTTCGACGACGAGCGCAGTCTGCCGAACCGAATAATCTGCAACGGCCCGGCATATTTGGAACAACTGACCCAATTCGGTCTCGATCCCGCCCGGCTGATCGTCGGGGGCGCATTTCGATTTCCCTTGGTCGGCCATGACCATTACGACCCTGAAGGCCCGGTTTACGTGGCGCTGTCCCACGTCACCGGCATCGCGTCGCAAATGTTGGCCGCCATCGAATCCCTGCCGGCAAAATGCGCCAAATTCGTGGTCAAGAGCCATCCCATGTATCCCGTGGATTTTGACGAGAGTGAGAACATTAGCCGTACGCAGGCAACAATTCCGGAATTTCGAGGAATGCGGGCGGTACTGTACAGTACCGGGGCAACCGGACTTGAGGGGGCGATGATCGGGGTGCCGACCTGGCGGTTTCGTCCGGCTGACCGGATCGCTCCCGATATTCTGCCGAACAATGTGAGGTTGCCGTCGATAGCCAGGAGTGATATCGAATCCATCCTCGATCCACAGCCTGAATTCGCGCCGGTAGACTGGAATCAGGTCATGGCGCCGGTGGATATGGCGGTTTGGGCACGCGAGTTGGGCCTACCCGCTGTCCGGCAAGATGTCCGCGGGCCGGCTCACCTTGACGGTGCCGGCGGAGTTCCCTGATGATGCGGCGAATTGGTGGAATTACGGACGATGAGTAAGTTTGTCTGCAAACACCCGTGGACTCATTTCGAGGTCAACAACCCCAACGGCGATGTCACCATGTGCTGCAACAACGACATGGTCATGGGGAATGTGAACGAAGGTTCCATCGAGGAAATTTGGAACGGCGAGAAGTTTCAAGATGCTCGTCGTCGGATGCGCGACGATGGCGCACTCTCGATGTGTCCGCATACCTGCCCGGTACTTCAAGGCGGCAAGAAGTACGAGAACATCGACTGGCTGGACAAGCTCAGCGAGGATGGCGAACCCCATAAGAACGCCGTCCTTAACGACGAGGAATACGATCGCGGCGATACGGCCCTTGAATCCACGCCAAGGTGGTTGCGATTCACCTACTCGTACGCGTGCAACCTGGATTGTTATCACTGTTACCAGCGTGAGGACGCAAAGATAAGAGCCAAGCTGCCGGACAAATTTATGGCGGAAATGGCCGAGTTCGCTGAACGGAGCCAGGTGGTGTTTCCGTTTGGCGGCGAACCGTTCTTTTTCAGTCCCGTCGTTGCCTTTCTCGAGAATTACAATACCAACCTCGAAACCCGCTTCATGTTCATCACGAACGCGACCCTGCTCACCGATCGGATTTACGAGATTCTGGAGAAGTTGACCATCTCCGGTTTCGCCGTGTCCCTGGATGCAGCCTCCGAACCGAGCTTCGATTTACTCCGCGTCCGTGGCCGCAACGCCACATGGCAAGCGGTGATGGAGAACCTCAGGCGGTTGAGCGAGTTGAAACAACGAAAAGGCTTCAGCCTTACCCTCGGCATGACCGTCAACCGCGTCAACTGCCATGAAATCGAGGATTTCGTCGACCTGGCGTTGGAGCATGACAGCGAGCCGCTCCTTCTTTTGGTCTCAAATCCCTTTCAGACCGTCGATTTCCAAAAATCCTACCTGGTTTTCGACGACAAACAGCTGCAGGACATGTTTGCGCAAATTGAGCGCTCATTGGCCAAAGTCCGGCAGGCCGGCTTGGAAGATGCGGAGGTTCACTTGAAGCTCTTGCGAGCCAATCTCCGAAATCACCAGCTCTCGGAAAACAACCCGGCCCTTTTTCGGGCCAAGTCAACGGCAAGAGCCGCCTACCACCAGTTGCCGGAATTTCTGCAACTGCCGATCCGCCGCGTGGTACAGGGAGCGCGCGGCAAGCGGCTCGCGGAGAATCTCCCCGATGACTAACCCGCGTCCCGGCAGCTGAATTGTGCATCCGTACGTAGGACAACCCCCCACCGATGAATGAGCTGAAATCAAGAGTCCGGCGTGGTGAGGTTTGTGTCGGCGGCTGGCTCACCGCCGCCTCCGGGCAAGTCGCCGAAGCGCTGGCAAGTTGCGGTTTCGACTGGCTTGCCGTGGACATGGAACATGGTGCGGCGGGATTGACCGAGGTCGAATCCGCATTTGTCGCCTGTGAGCGTCATGGTGTTGCTCCCCTTGTGCGGCTGCCGTCCGGGGATCCGATTTTGGCGCGCCGGGTCCTGGACCTAGGCGCGCACGGTGTGATTGTGCCCCAGGTGGAAAATGCCGGTGAGTTAAACGACTTCATCGGTCAGCTGGTGTATCCCCCAAAGGGGCGCCGCGGCGTCGCCCTGGGCCGATTCAATGCATGGGGGGATCAATTTACCGAGTATTTTTCATTCGAACCGCTGATCGCCGCCCAGATCGAGTCCCCTACAGGCGTCGAACAATCCCATGAGATTGCCGCATTGGAAGCCGTCGATGTTCTGTTCCTTGGGCCCTATGATCTCTCTGCCGGCCTTGGCGTTCCAGGTGACTTCGATTCGGACCGCTATGCCGCCGCCGTCGAGAGGGTGCGCTCGGCCTGCCAACCGCACAACACCGCATTGGGCTTGCATCAGGTCACCCCTGACGGGGAAGAACTTCGGCAACGCATCGCCGAGGGCTTCCGTTTTCTCGCATACGGCACCGACATGATCGCCCTTCGACATGCGTTGGGCGAGGTACGGCAACTCAGGAATGAACGCCGTTAATGCGGATATTCGGGGTGATTCCCGCCCGGATGGGCTCGTCCCGATTCCCCGGGAAGCCATTGGCGCCGCTCATGGCCATGCCAATCGTGTGTCATGTCTTTCATCGAAGCCGGATGTTCGGTGAATTCGAACGGCTCGTCGTTGCAACCTGCGACCAGGAGATCGAAGACGCCGCCACCGGTTGCGGTGCGGAAGCGGTCACCACATCCGACCGCCACGAACGCGCCACGGATCGTGTCGCCGAGGCAATCGCGGTGCTTGATCTTCGGCCCGCTCCGGACGACCTGATAGTCATGGTGCAGGGTGACGAAGTATTCGTGTCGCCTGAAATGATCGGGAATGTCGTCGCGGCATACAAACCAACCGACAATGTTGCGGTCGTCAACTTGGCGTCCCGCCTGTCCCGTCCGGAAGATTTCGCCGACGCCAATACGGTAAAAGTCGCTATCGCCCCGGACGGCCGGGCCCTGTACTTCTCGAGATCGCCGATCCCCTCCCAATCCCGCGAATCCGCCGCCCCGATCTATCAGCAGACCGGGCTAATGGCGTTCCCGGCGAAATTTCTGAGCGAATTCGCCAGGCTTCCTTCAACGCCATTGGAGCGGATCGAATCGGTCGACCTTCTCCGGCTTCTTGAAAACGGGCATCGGGTTCAGATGGTGAAGACCGAGATTGAAACGATCGGCATAGACACGCCGGAAGACCTGGCGCGCGCGGAAACAATGATGCGCCATGATCCGTTGGTTTCGGAATATATAACCTGAATAGTTGACCCGACCTCGTGCTGGCTGCAGCCATCAATCTAGCCAAATCCCTGGGCGTTGATACGCGCGCCGTTTATCACGGCATATCGCGCGCCAGTCTTGACGCCGCGATCAAGGAGCAAAAACTCGATCTGCTTCGAGATCGATTGCGGGAGATCGTACCGGATCTGAGCCGACAATATACCGGCGGACAGGATGCGGAAGAGTACCGGCGCTACTGGGAAATCAAGCTCCGCGGCCTGCACGCCTTTCAGGTCCACGGAATCCTGGACGCGTTGGACACGATTGGCGGCGGACCCCTCGATATCGTGGACATAGGTGATTCGTCGGGAAATCACGGCAAATACGTCAAGGCTCTCTCGGGAGACAGCCGCGTCGCAAGGTTTACCAGTGTAAACGTCGACCCGGCAGCAGTAGAGAAAATCAAGCGGCAAGGCGGCGACGCCCACCTAGCCAAGGCCGAAGAGTTCGACTATTCCGCCGTGCCGTCCGATTTATATCTGTGCCTTGAGACGTTGGAGCATTTGACGGATCCGACGCGGTTTCTTCACAAATTGGCGGAGGAAGGCGTGGCGGATCATTTGCTCATAACCGTTCCTTACCGCCGCCAAAGCCGTTTCGGCGGCAGCCTGCTGGACCAAATCGATACCGATCCGGCTGCTGCGTTAACTCCCGAAAGCGTTCATATTTTCGAACTTTCCCCAACGGATTGGCGGCGGCTAGCCAGGTTTGCCGGCTACCGCACGGTCTTCGAACGCATCTATCTGCAGTACCCGCTCCGCGGGTTGATGCGGATAACGGCGCCACTGTGGAGAAAATTGGATTTCGAGGGATTTCTAATGCTCCTGCTCGCCCGCGACCTCCGCGTCGCGAAACGATACACCGGGTGGTAGGGGCCGAATGACCAAACTCCGGATCGGCATCGCGGGTTTCGGCGTGGTCGGCAAAAGGCGGCGCAAGTTCATAGACGCTCATCCCGATCTGACGACTGTCGCCGTCTGCGACCGCACGTTCGAGCGCCAGCAGACGGCGGATGACGGTCTTGATTCCTTTTCGGACTACCGGCGGCTGCTGGAAAAGGAACTTGATGCCCTGTTCGTCTGCATGACCAATGACATGGCGGCCGAAGTGACCATTGCCGGCCTGGAGCGCGGCCTGAACGTGTTCTGCGAAAAACCGCCGGGCCGCGACCTCGAAGATATCGCAAGGGTCATTGCCGTCGAGAGAAACCGCCCCGGGCAAAAATTGATGTACGGCTTCAATCATCGCCACCACGATTCGGTACGCGATGCCCTCGAACTCGTCAGGTCCAATGACCTCGGCAGGATCATCAACCTGCGGGGCGTATACGGGAAATCCAAAATAATCAATTTTGAAACCGATTGGCGCACGCAGAGAGCAATCGCGGGGGGCGGCATTCTGCTCGACCAGGGCATTCACATGGTCGACTTGCTGCGGCTGTTTGCCGGGGAGTTCGTGGACGTCAAAAGCTTCGTTTCAAACGATCACTGGGGCCACGATGTCGAGGACAATGCCTATGCGCTGTTGCGCACGGGCGATGGTGTGGTCGCCATGCTGCATTCCTCGGCGACCCAATGGCAGCACAGATTCAGCTTGGAGATCGCCCTGGAGCACGGCGCGATCATCCTGTCCGGCCTCCTGACAAGCTCCAAGAGTTACGGCGCCGAAACCCTGACCGTCTTCAACAAGACCCCGGCCGATCGAGGGGACCCCGAAGGCATAACCACCGCCTATGATGCCGACCCGTCCTGGGCGGCGGAAATATCCGACTTCGCCGATGCCGTGCTGAATGACGCTCCGATGAAGTTCGGAACCTCGCGCGACGCCTGGGAGACCATGAAACTCGTGAGCCGAATCTACTGTGCGGACGCCGAGTGGAAAGGGCGCTGGAATTTGACCGACGATGCAGCCTTGCCAGGTTGATCTAGTTCGACAGGCGGCGTTCCAGTTCGGCGATGACGGACGGCCCGTCATAGACCGCCGTGATGACCCCGGCGAAGACCGGTTCGAGAGAATCGATGACGGGCTTCAGGTACAAACCAAACCGCACTTTTGAATAATCGATCTCGACCGTCTCGGTGGCTGCATTCGGATTCTGCGACCGGGTCAGTTGCACGGTCGAGACCAGGAAATACCGAAACTTGAGCTGCTTGGCGCGCCGGACGTACTCCTCGATGGACATCGCCGGCGGACTGGATTGCCGCAGCCACCAATCGCCTTCATCGTCGAAATAAGTCCTGACGACGTTTTGATGCGGACAATAGAACGAATGAAAATCGACCGTTGCCGAGTAATAGTATTCGCCGGAACGCAGATTTTGCCTGAGAAAGTTGCAGGTCAGGAAGTGGTTCAGCCTCATCGTGGGCGTCGTGGATTGATATTCGGAAGGGCTCATGATCCCCAGGGCGACAGGCAGGCGGATCGCCGCGTAGGCGCCAATAAACATTCCCTGAACTGCCGCGTAAACGAGAGCAACGGCCAGAAAGGCCGGCAACAGGACTTTCCGCCCCCGCATCAGGCCCCAAGCCCACGTCATGCCGTCGGCCGCCATCCCGGCGACGAACGGAAGCACCGGAATGAGAAACCGCACCTGTTGGGAAAACAGGAAAAACCAAAGTACGAAGTAAATCGCGACGACAATTCCGGGGATCACCCACCGCCGGCGCCGATCCTGGTCGAGCAGGATCAAAGGGAACAGCGCGAGCAGGTATGGCGCGCCAAGCATCATGCCGTCAAAATAATGCATGGGGAATACGGACATCATCCAAGGCGCCAGCAGGAGGTCGAGCGCGTTCCTGCCCGTGCCAAACGAATCCGCAACGTCCGAAAGAAAATGCGGACCATCCGGGTTCAGGAGTGAGACGAACAGAGGGTAGACGGGATTTCCGGTGATCACGGCGTTGCGCGCCAGGAATGGAAATAGAACCGCAACGCCGCCGGCCGTCACGGCGGCGAGCTCCCGCCATTTTTTTTGCCGGCCCAGTTCAAAGAGAACGATGGGCGCGAAGGCGAGGGCAATCCCGAAACCATGGTACTTGGTGAGAATCGACCCGCCGAGCACCACGCCGAACAAAATCGACAGACGCGCCTCCGGCGATTTCCTGAGCGCCAGATAAACCAGCATGGAGGAGACGACGAACGCCGCGACGACCGTGTCCGTTTCCGCCGTCGCCATTTGCCAAATGACGGCACGAATACTCAGGAAGAATATTCCGGCGATGATCGACGCGGCGGTGGCCGCCCCCAGCCGGCGTGCCACCAGGCCTGCGCCGACGGCGGCGGCAAGATCAAAAAAACCGTGAAGTATTTGCGCGGCGCCCGGACCTGCCAAGACCAGGGAATATCGGGAGATATTCGTGCCGAAATTGGGATAAAAGGACTGCGGCAGATGATGGGCCCACGGGATTTCAACAAATCCCCGCGCGACGTCCATGGCCGGAACCGTCAGATGATAGGTCATGCTGTCGTAGTCGCTCGGCGGCGCAAGCCCTTGCAGCAACGTCAAAACGGCAACGACGCCGGCAACGGCGAGCAGGCCAAGCTGAAACGGTTCGCCCGCCGGGAAGCAGGATTTGACGATGAGACGCCAATTTATGCGCCGCAGGCCCGGCACGGCGGCGGCCATCGCAACAATGGTCAGACCCCCCATGGACGGCAGGTCCAAACGCCATGAGGAAACCGCGAAAATCCCGAAATAAAAGAGGATCGCTCCGACGATAAACGAGAGCAGCAGATTTTCGTGGTCCGTCAACCTGCGCGCCCTATCGAACCAGGCGAGCGCGGCGGCTCCAAGTCCGATAGTGGTCGCCAGATAGACCGCTACGACGGCAAGATCAATCATCGATCAGAAGAGAGACGGCAACAGGAAGGAACCGAAGCGGGCGAACTGGGTCTCAAAGTAACCCAAATTGACGAACAGATAGGAAGACAAGACGGCGATCATCCAAGCCAGTACGGCCAAGGCTTTTGCGCTATCCAAATTCTCTGTCCTCCCGGAGACCGCGACGTACAAGCTGCCGCATGATAACCATGGCCACGTTCGAAGTTAAGACCGCCGGCTCGGCCCAATGACCATTGTTCACCGTCACCTAGCACATCGCCGCGGTGATTCAAGACAACATTAGCCACTCAGGATGTTGAACTCAGCAACCGGGACCATCGTCCGGCGGGCGCGTCAGATCGCGGCCGACCCGGTGCTGCGGCGATGGCTGGTCAGGCGGGCCTTGCGGCTTACGCCGGGCGCCCCCGGCTACACGCCCCACCAACCGCCCTATCTGACGGATCGCCTCCCGATTCGCACGGGGCCTCCCGACCCCTCGCCGCCATTCCTGGAATTGCCTCCGGATGCCCCCACGTCGTCATTGAAGCTCAGTTTGGCCAGCCGGACCATCGAGGTGGAACCCGGTGACGAGACCCAACTCTTCGAACGCCGATTTCCCGATCTGGAAGATCATTTGGCCTTGCACCGTTTCTCCTGGCTGCCCTTGGCGAAGAACATCGACCCTGCTTGGGTGAGCGCCATATTCGGCGTTTGGCGGGAGTTCATCCGACGTTCGAGCGATCCTTGGATCTGGCATCCTTATACGGCGGCGGAGCGCGCCGTGAATTTGCTGGAATTCGGCCGGGCCCACGGCCTCCCCGCCCCCCTGGCGGACACCCTGGACCTGCTCGCGGATCATGCCGCGCGTATCGGCAACGCGCTCGAGTATTTTGGCCGGCACAACACATCCAACCACCTGGCCAACAACGGCCGCGGACTGTATCTGCTGGGCCTTGAACTCGGTCTCGCCGAGGCCCGGGAGATCGGCCGTATCATTCTCATGAAGGAAGCGGAGCGGGTGTTCATGCCGTCAGGGGTCCTGCGGGAGGGGTCCAGCCACTACCATCTGCTTCTAGCTCGCAACTATTTTCAGGTTGCCAACGCCGCCGCGGCCCGAAACCGCCCGGAGGCAGCCGGCCTCTCGGCGATTGCCGAAAGGTCGCTGCGAGCCGCCGCGGCACTCGTTCTTCCAGGCGGTTTGCCGTTGATCGGGGACATTTCACCCGATTGTCCGCCTTCGGACCTGATGGCGGCGCTCCCCGGCCAGCCGCCCGCACCGCCGGACATATTGGATCGGATGGCCGCCGACGGCTGGCTCCGATTTGCCGGCGGCTCGTGGACCGGCCTCTGGTACGTGCCGCCCGACGGATGGCCGCCCATGCCCGGGCATGGTCACAACGACTGTGGATCGTTCGAGCTGCATTTCGGCGATCAACCCATATTCGTCGATCCGGGCCGGGGCCGGTATTGCGA
Organism: Rhodospirillales bacterium; assembly: GCA_028823885.1. Taxonomy (GTDB): domain Bacteria; phylum Pseudomonadota; class Alphaproteobacteria; order Rhodospirillales; family UBA2165; genus JAJDXO01. Next base: position 24,435 of record JAPPFK010000152.1, read on the forward strand.
AACGGCCGAAGCCGCCCATTATCGGTCCGGCGCCGCGCACAATGGCCTCGGCATCGATGGCCTCGACGCCTACCCCGCCAACAGGCCCTATTATTCGGAGGAATTTCGCCGGATCGTTTGCGGAGGTCCGCCGGACCTGACCCATACGGCCGACAGCGTGAGCCTGCGGTTCGAAGGATTTAAGCGGCGGCGCGGTCTAGGCGCCGTGGAGCGGCATTGGCGGTTTGCCGGAGCCGATGTCGTGATCGCCGATACCGTCGAGGGTTCAGGCAGACACAAGATCACCCGCCGAATCGCCACGCCATTATCGGCGGAACTCTTCGACAACGAGGTCAAGCTCTCATCTTCGGCGGAAAATTGGTCCGTCAGTATGCCGGGCGACGTGTCTCTTCAATCCATCACAAGATGGCGCGCCTATGGGCGCGGGACGCCGATGTCTCAAATCGTCATTGAGGAGACGGCGGCGCTTCCGTGGCGGGGCGAGATACGGGTCCGGGCCATATGAGCCCGGCACCCTCCCGGTCCGATAAGGCTCGCTTCGCGGACGTGAGCGTCGTGATCCCGGCCTACCGTGCCGCCGACACCGTCGGGCGGGCGATACGCAGCGTCGCCGCCGGCACGGTTCAGCCCAAGGAAATAATTGTCGTAAACGATGGGGATGACCCGGACACCGCCGCCGCCGCGGAGGAAGCCTCGAGAGCCCTGACAAACATCGAAGTAGCGGTCGTCGGCCAACCCCAGGCCGGCGCGGGCGCCGCCCGCAACCGCGGCCTTTCCGGCGCCACGGGTGAATTCGTCGCCTTCCTGGACGCCGACGACGAGTGGATGCCCGGCAAACTGGAACGCAGCATGGGGTGGGTGGCTCAGGGCGGTCTGGATTTGGTGGCCCACGATTACATCCGGGTGGACCGGGACAACGAGCAGGTCGTCTCCTGTGCCAGGCATTTTCGGGGCGGCGAAGACCCTTACGTTTCGCTCTACAAGCGCGGTTATATCGCGACGAGCACGGTTGTCGCGCGGCGGCAATCATTGATGCGGGCCGGCGGGTTCGACACGACTCTCCAAAATGCCCAGGATTTCGAGCTGTGGCTTCGGCTGCTGGCGGAAAACGATGTCACCTACGCCGTCTTCGACGAACCCCTGCTCCGCTACCATGTCTCGCCATCGGGCATCACCAGCCATACGGACCGGCGCCTGGCCTGCTGCCTCATCGTGGCCCGGCGTCATTACCCCAAAGTTGCGCTCCATAGTGCTGTTCCCCTCCTGACGCTGTGGTACCGGATAGCCGCGGTCCACAAGGAAGCGATGGACTCGCACCGGCGGAAGTCGAACTGGATGAGGCTTCTGCGGACAGCGGTCGGATTTCCAATCGCCCTGGCAGCGCTGACACTCGCCACCCGGGCGCGGTCGGCCCGCAATCGAAGATCGTGGCGCGCGCCGACAAAAACGAGAACAAGATGAGGCCGTGCCGGCGTCGGCCAGGTATCCGGCCGCATCCTTTTGGGCCGCCGATCGACGGGTTTCCGTTTCACCGGATACCATCGAGCGATATCTCACCGCCCCCGGCCGTCCTCGATTCGATGCGGTGGTTATGGTCAATGTTCTCGAGCACATTCAAGACGATGCCGCCTGTCTCACCCAACTGCACGGGGCATTTCATCCCAGCGGGAGGCTATTACTTTTCGTCCCGGCCATGGAGTTTCTTTTCAGCAAACTTGACCGGGAATTCGGCCGGACCTACAAGGATGGAGAGAAAATTCGTGCACACCACCTATTCGGAATCATCGGCGCCATGTTTTCGACATTAGTGCGGAGTCGGCGCTCATGATTCCGCTTGTCGACCTCGCCCAGCAGCATGCGGCCCTCAAAGAGGAAATCGATGCCGCCATTGACGAAACCGTCACCAAATCCGCGTTCATCCGCGGCGAGGCGCTGGAACGGTTCGAGTCGGCCTTTGCCGAGGTGATTGGAGTTTCCCACGCGCTCGGCGCGGGTTCCGGGACCGACGCTCTCAATTTAGCGGTCCGAGCCCTTGATCTTGGTCCGGAGGACGAAGTCATTACCGTCGACAATACGTGGATATCAACGGCGTTTGCCGCCACGTTGGCCGGCGCCCGGCTTGTCCTTGTCGATATAGACCCCGCGACCTATCAGATGGACCTGAACTCGTTGGAGCGCGCGATAACGCCACGCACCAAGGCTGTCATTCCGGTCCACCTTTTTGGTCATCCCGCCCCGATGCCGGAGATTGTCCGGCTTTGCCGTTCGCGCGGAATTCACATCATAGAAGATGTGGCTCAAGCGCCGCTTGCGGAAATTGACGGGCAGCAGGCGGGCACGTTCGGCGATGTCGCCTGCTACAGCTTCTATCCATCGAAAAATCTCGGCGCCATGGGCGATGGCGGCGCCGTCGTAACCAACAACGACACGCTGGCGCGGAAGATTCGCCGGTTGGCGGATTACGGCCAGGATACCCGCTATCACCACGCCGACATCGGCTTCAATTCCCGCCTAGATACCGTTCAGGCCGCCATACTCAACGTCAAGCTGAAGCACCTCCGGGATTGGACCGGCAAACGGCGGCGGAACGCCGAAATTTACAATGATCTGCTTTCGGACCTGCCCGTAAAACGACCGTCAGAGGACGCTCGGGCCAGCGCCGTCTACCATCTTTATGTCATCGAAGTCGACGACCGGGACAGGTGTCTCGAATATCTCCGGTCACAAGGCGTGATGGCCCAAGTCCACTACTCGTCACTCATTCACGCTCAGCCCTGTTACGAAGATCTCGGCTATACGGACGACGATTTTCCGGCGGCCAGCCGGGCCGTCAAGCGGATACTGTCTCTCCCCATGTACGCAGAACTGCGGGCTCAGCAGATGGAATCCGTTGTAGCAACACTGGCACGGTTCATTTCTTCAAATCGACCGTGATTCCTGATCAATCTTGAGCTTCTTGGGAGACGCCAATCTATAAGGGCCGGCGAATAATTCTCATCGCACCGGCATTTGACGAAGCCGGAAAGATCGAGAAGGTCGCGGAAGCGGTTCCCTACGACATCGTCGATACATTTCTCGTCGTCGATGACGGTTCCACGGACGATACCGCGGCATTGGCCCGAGCGGCCGGAGCGCGCGTGATTTCCCACGACAGGCCGCTCGGCGTGGGAACGGCAATCAAACGCGGCTACCGCGTGGCGCTTGAAGAGAACTTTGATATCGCGGTGGTTATCGCAGGAAACAACAAAGACGACCCGCGTGAGGTTACACGGCTGCTCGACCCGATCTGTTCCGGAGATTCCGAGTTTGTCATGGGTTCGAGGTATCTGCCCGGGGGGTCATTCGGCGGTGACATGCCGGCGTATCGCGTGTTTGCAACCAGGTACATCCATCCGCTTATCGTCCGGCTCCTCACCGGCGCGAAGGTCACCGAGACATCCAACGGATACCGGGCAATTGCCACCAAGGCCCTCCGGGATCCTCGCATACGGTTGGAACAATCATGGTTAAAGGACTATCAGCTGGAAATGTACCTCATCATGAAGGTGCTGATGCTCGACGGAATCCGGACCACGGAGGTTCCGATCTCAAAAATCTATCCACCAAAAGAAATCGGCTATACAAAAATGACTCCTGTTATTGGGTGGTGGAAAATGCTTTATCCCCTATTCCTGATTGGTCTTGGGATTCGAAGGTAGGTGGCGGTGGCGGAAGCAAACTTCAGAGATATTGGCATTGTCGATGTGGAATTCGGCGATCGGGTCAATGTGGTCCGGCCGGTGAATCTCTATGGCTGCCGAATTGGAGACGACAGCTTCATTGGGCCATTCGTCGAAATCCAACGCAACGCGACGATCGGGAAGCGGACGCGGGTGCAATCGCACTGTTTCATCTGCGAACTGGTCACCATAGGTGACGACTGTTTCATTGGTCACGGCGTAATGTTCATCAACGACTGGTTCGATACAGGCAAGCCGGCGTTCAATCAGCCGGAGCTATGGGCGGAAACGATCATCGGCAATACGGTCAGCATTGGCTCAAACGCAACGATCCTGCCGGTTCATATCTGCGATCATGTCGTGGTTGGCGCCGGTTCGGTGGTAACCCGCGATATCACCGAGCCGGGAATCTATCACGGCAGCCCCGCAAAATTGGTCCGAACGCTCGACCCGGAAACCGAGACCGCCAACCTGAACTTTTCCCGCCGTCTCAGGCAACAGTAGGTCCCAATAGGCTTTTGCCGCGGCGCCCGGCCTGGGGCGCGAGGAGATTGTATATGACCCGGACCGATCATCCCGACATCGAACCCCTGACCGAAGAGGAGGTGCGGAAATGGCCCAAGGAGGTCATCGTCGCCCTCACCGAGAAGTTCGAGGATGACCGCGGGGAAATCGTGCCGCTCGTCGACTTGGCGATGAAAAGCGCGGTCTGGATCACCTCCAAGAAAGGCAGCGTCCGCGCCAACCATTATCATAAGTCCGACTGGCACTTCTGTTATGTGGTCAGCGGCTCCATCGAGTATTACCACCGCCCGCACGGCAGCGGCCAGGAGCCGGAAATGGTCCTGGTGAACAAGGGCGAGCTGTTCTTCACGCCGCCGATGGTCGATCACGCCATGGTATTTCCCGAGGATACGGTATTTCTCACCCTCGGACGCAACTCACGCAGACAGGAGGTCTATGAGGCGGACGTGGAGCGTATCGACCCGATCAACCCGTGATCCAGCCGGTTTCCGTGACTTCGAAACACCATAGACGCGAGACCTGCCGGCTTTGCGGCAGCCGGAATCTGGAACAGGTTCTCTCGCTTGCCCCGACCCCGCCCGCAAACGCGTTCGTTTCCCGCGATGAACTGGGCGCCGAGCAGCCCTGCTACCCGCTCGACCTGCATTTTTGCAATGCGTGCACGCACGTGCAGCTGCTGGATGTCGTCGATCCCGGGGAACTGTTTTCGAACTACGTCTATGTTTCGGGCACGTCGCCGGTATTCGTGGAGCATTTCGAAGAATATGCGATGAACGTCACCAAACGATTTGGCTCCGTCGACGGCCGCCTGGTGGTGGAAATAGGCTCAAATGACGGAACCCTGCTCGGGTTTTTTCGCGGCCACGGGGCGGAGATACTGGGCATCGACCCGGCGAGGCGGATTGCCGCGCAAGCCAACGCAAACGGCGTCAAGACACTCGCCGAATTCTTCACCCCCGGCCTGGCCCGGACAATCCGCCGGGAACATGGCGCGGCAAAAGTCGTCGCGGCCAACAATGTCCTCGCCCACGCGGACGATCTCGCAGCCATCATCGACGGCGTCGCAACGCTGCTGGCCGATGACGGTGTGCTGGTATTCGAAGTGTCGTACCTGGCCGATGTCTATCGGCACCTACTGTTCGACACCATCTACCACGAGCATCTGGACTATCATTCCGTCAAACCGCTGGTGCCGTTCCTTGATGCCCGCGGTCTGTGCCTGACCCGTGTCGAGCGGGTGGCGTCCCATGGCGGCAGCATCCGTTGCTATGCGCAGCCCAAGGCCGCGGGACCCGCCATCCATGCTTCGGTCCGCCGGTGCATAACGGCCGAGGAAGATCTTGGTTTGGACCGGGCCGGGACCTTCCGGCAATTTGGAGAGCGGATCACCGGCCTCGGATCGCGGCTCCGGTCCGAGCTCAAATCCATAAGCGCGGCGGGCAAAACCATCGCCGCCTACGGCGCCCCGGCCAAGGCGACGACGTTGATGTATCACTTTCAACTGAGCGCGGCCCAAATCGAATTCATCGTTGACGACAGCGAATGGAAGCAAGGTTTGTATTCACCCGGATTGCATATTCCGGTCGTGGCAAGCAGTGAGATTTACCGGCAACGTCCGGACTACCTTCTTGTCCTGGCCTGGAACTTCGCCGATCCGATCATATCCAAGCATCAGGCCTTCCGCGATGCGGGGGGGACCTTTATCGTGCCGCTGCCGGAAATGAGGCTTATTTGATCATGTCCAGTCATCTTCCAAAATCCGATATACGGGAAATCGTCGACCGGCTTGGTCCCGTCGCCGGGAGCTTTTCCGGCAAGACGGTATTGCTGACCGGGGGACGGGGTTTTCTCGGCCGCTATTTCTCGGAAGTCTTCAACCGGCTGAACCAGTCGGTTCTCGAGAAGCCGGCAAATCTCGTCATCCTGGACAACCTCATTACCGCAGGCGAGGCCGGCCAATCCATGAAAGGCGGCGAGCACGTTCAATTGATCCGGCATGACGTCATCGAGCCTTTCGAGTTCGACGGCCCAATCGACTACGTGATTCACGCCGCCGGAATCGCCAGCCCGTTCTATTACCGCGCCTATCCCCTGGAAACGCTTGAAGTCGCGATCGCCGGCACCCGCAACATGCTGCAACTCGCCGAAGACAACGGAGCGAGATTTACCTTTTTCTCGTCAAGCGAGATCTATGGCGACCCCGATCCCAAACATGTTCCCATGGCGGAGAGCTACCGCGGCAACGTCTCCTGCCAGGGGCCTCGAGCGTGCTACGACGAGAGCAAGCGGGTCGGCGAGACCTTGTGTTACATATTTCACAACATGCATGGCACCGAAACCAACACCATCCGCCCGTTCAACGTTTTTGGGCCGGGCATGCAGGAGACGGATTACCGGGTGTTGCCCAATTTCGCCAGCCGGATCAAAGGCGGACTGCCGTTGAACGTTTACGGATCGGGCAATCAGACCCGGACCTTCTGCTATATCACCGACGCCATGGTCGGCTTCCTGCTGGTGGTCCTCAAGGGCGTGCCCGGCGAGGCCTACAACATCGGAAATCCGGAACCGGAAGTTTCGATGATTGATCTGGTTGAGCGTCTGAAGGGCATTGTCGGCGAGAGCATAGAGTACAATCTGATCGAGTACCCCGACAGCTACCCCGCCGATGAACCCATGCGCCGCAGCCCGGACATCCGGAAGGCGCGGCTCCAGCTCGGCTTCAATCCCGAGGTCAGCCTCGACGAGGGGTTGAAGCGTTTTTTCGCATGGACCGATGGGGCCTACACCGGCGGACAATAGTGCGAGATTTATACGAACGCCGGCGTCTCGGGCCGCGAGAAAATCGCTGCGACTATCGCCGACAAAAGCGCCCTCAGCGCCTCTTCGGCGGTTGGGTAAATCACCGTCTTCTCAACGGGCCGCGCCCGATACTGTTCGATGAACATGTCGACCGCGGCCTCCACTTGCCCGGCTGCCGCCTCCTCGCCCGTTGCGGTGAACGCACCCTCGATCATGTACCGAGCGCCATGCCCAACCAGCGCCCGAACCCCATCCAGCGCCAAAGCCGGCCGGTCAAACTCGGCCAGCATCCTATTGAGCGCCGCGGCGACATCGGGAACACTGTCGACAAGGGTGCCGTCGAAATCAAAAACCACGGACGCGCGCGATCCAAGTGCCGGAATAGCCATTGCAATCCTCAGCCTCCTGCTTATTCAGATGACAGATCGGTATCGAGCTTTCAAGCGGCGCAAGGCCGCCCAATCCGGAACCTCACTGATCGCTGACCGGTCCATCATTTCAACTGCAGCCTTACGATGATGGCGCTTGGTATCGGATTATTCATTGCCGCCCTCGCCGCCACCTGGTTGGCGACCGGCCTTGTGATAAGGCTACTCAATCGACAGTCGATCCTTGATCATCCGACCAATCGCTCGAGCCATACCGTACCGACACCGCGAGGGGGCGGTTTGGCGGTGGTGCCAATCGTTGTCGTGACTTGGTTGATCGCCGTCTGGATTCTCGGTGACAAATCGCCCGGACCATCGGTTCTGTGGGCCCTGGCCGGCGGTGTTTTACTCGGCTGGGTCTCGTGGCGGGATGATATCCATGGATTACCGGTTATCTGGCGCCTGGCGGTCCACATACTTGTTGTCGCGTTGGTACTTTTCTCAACCGAATTTTCCGCATCCTTTACTCGGGGACTGTTGCCGCTTTGGTTGGAGTATCCGCTTGCCGCGTTCTTACTGCTATGGTTCCTCAACCTGTTCAATTTCATGGACGGTATCGACGGCATATCAGGAATAGAGACGACGTGTGTGGGCCTTGGCTGCGCGGGCGTCGCTTGGGCTAGCGGAAATCATGAGTGGATTGGCGTCCTTGGTCTCTCCATTGCCGGCGCGGGTATCGGTTTCCTGAGATGGAATTGGCAACCGGCAAAAATTTTTCTTGGCGACGTTGGCAGCATCCCCCTCGGGTTTTTGCTGGCATGGTTGTTGTTGGCGCTCGCTGCCGAGGGCGCCTGGGCGGCGGCGCTGATTCTTCCGCTCTATTACCTGGGTGATGCGACGGTAACGATCGTCCGCCGAGCAACCCGCGGCGAACGAATCTGGGAAGCGCATCGGGAGCACTTCTATCAGCAGGCGGCGCGGCGGGATGGAGGGCATGCGCGGGTTTCCATCGCTGTGGCGATAGCCAACCTGGTATTGATCGGCCTCGCTATCTGGTCACTGGACAAACCGCTGCCGGCGGTCGCCGCGGCAATCCTCGTCGTCGCGTTGTTTCTCATATACCTTGCCAAATCAGGCCGGCCGGCTCAGTGAATATCCTCTTTCTCACCGAGAATTTTCCTCCTGAAACGAACGCCGCCGCGACGCGGGTCTACGAGCGCGCCGTATACTGGGCTGAATGGGGTCACGACGTCACCGTCATAACCTGCGCGCCCAACTTTCCCCACGGCAAGCTGTTCGACGGCTATGCCAACCGTTGGCGGCAGGTCGAGGACATGGACGGCATCCGGGTCGTCCGGGTCAAGACCTACATTGCCGCGAACCGCGGCGTGGTTCGGCGAACCCTCGATTTCCTGAGTTTCCTGGCGACCGGCACCATCGGCGCGCTCCGCGAGCCGAAGCCGGACGTCGTCACGGCCACGTCGCCCCAGTTTTTCGCCGCGGTCGCCGGCTGGCTGGTCGGGCTGCTCAAGCGGCGGCCCTTCGTCTTCGAGTTGGGCGACTTGTGGCCGGTGTCCATCGAGGCCGTCGGCGCAATGAAGCGGGGACCGGCAATCCGGACATTGGAGAAACTGGAGCTGTTTCTATACCGCCGATCGGCCGCCGTCATCGCGCTCACCCATTCGTTCGAGCAAAACCTCACCAGCCGGGGCATCGCGCCCGGGAAGATCAGCGTGATCGTCAACGGCGTCGATGCAAGCCGCTACCAACCGCGGGACCGCGACCAGGAGCTTGCCCGGGAATGGGGATTGGCCGGCAAGTTCGTCGTTGGCTATGTCGGCACCCACGGCATGGCCCATGGTCTCGGCAATGTGCTCGACGCGGCGGAGCTTCTGGCGGACGCGGACGGGATCAGGCTGTTTCTCGCCGGGGCCGGCGCCGAACGCGACGCGCTGATCGAGGACGCGAACCGGCGCGGTTTGAAGAATGTCGTGTTCATCCCGCCGCAACCGAAATCCGAGATGCCGCGAATCTGGAGCCTCTGCGATATCGCCCTGGTCCACCTGAAAAACAACCCGGTCTTCGCGGGCGTCATTCCGTCGAAGATTTTCGAGGCAATGGCCATGGGACTGCCCATCCTGCTCGCCGCCCCCGGCGGCGAAGCCACCGCGATCGTCGAGGACAATGGCGCCGGAATATCCGTGCCCGCCGAGGACCCGGCCGCCCTCGCCGCGGCGGCCAGGCGCCTCGCCGCCGGGGAACAGGAGCGCATGGGCCTCGCCCGGGCCGCGCTGCGAGCCAGCGAGCGCTATAGCCGGGAACGGCAGGCCGCCGAGGTGCTGGAGGTTTACCGGGCGGTCGGCGCGAGCGGGCCGAACGGCCGGTGAGCCGGGTTCTGATCACCGGCGCGTGCGGATTCGTCGGCACCGCGCTCTGCCGCGAACTGCGCGGCCGGGGACACCTTCTGTCCGGCACCACCCGCGACCCGGCGCGCAGGCAGAGCGGCGACGGCACGCCGCTCTATGTCATCCCGGACATGGACGGCGCCACGGACTGGTCCCGGGCGGTCAGCGGCGCGGAGGCCGTCATCCACCTCGCGGCCCGGACCCATGTGACCGGCGGGTCGGGCGCCAGGGCGCTCGATATCTACCGGCAAACCAATGTCGAAGGTTCCCACGCTCTCGCCGAAGCCGCGGCCGCGGCGGGCGTCCGGCAGTTCATCTTCCTGAGTTCCATCAAGGCGGCCGGCGAGCGGAGCGGCGGGGAAGGTCTCACCGAACAGGCCGAGCCGGCCCCGGAAGACGCCTATGGCCTGTCCAAGCTGGAAGCCGAAAAAGCCGTCCGGGCGGCGGCCGGCGGACGGATGTCATTGACCATCCTGCGCCCGCCACTGATCTACGGGCCGGGCGTGCGGGCGAACTTTCTCAGGCTATTGGACGCCTGCGAGGCCCGGCGGCCGCTGCCGCTGGCCGGAATCCAAAACCGGCGAAGCCTGGTTTTCGTCGGCAACCTCGCCCATGCCATCGCCGAATGCATCGACCGGCCCGAAGCGGCGACGGGGGTTTTTCACATCGCCGACAGCGAACCCATATCGACCACCGGCCTGATCCGGGCCATGGGAGACGCACTCGGCAGGCGGCAGCGGCTGTTTCCGGTCCCGAAAGCCGTTCTTCGGGCAGTGGGCTCGATCACGGCCCGGCGATCGGCTGTCGACCGTCTCCTGGGGTCGCTGGTCGTCGACGGTTCGCATTTTCGTTCGGCCCTTGGCTGGACCCCGCCGTACGATTTCGAAACGGGCCTGGCTGAAACCGCGGACTGGTACCGCCGCCGGGAAGCAACGCGTTAGGCCAGTCATGCGAAGAACGGTTTTACTTCAGACTCAATGTGTTATGTATCCATTTGCAGTCGGGCGGACGAGCCTGCGAAGACAACCAATGATCGCCCGTTGTCGATAAGATGAAGATCAACCGCGCGCATATCGCCTTCGGCCATGACGTCATCATGGCGGCGGCATCTTTTTTTCTGTCGCTGTTTCTGCGTCTCGGCGACGACATCGTCTTCTATGACGGGATGACCCTCTATCTCAGTGCCGGGGTGTTCACCGTCGTTGCCGGTTCGGTGTTCTGGTCGATGCGGATGTATCGGGGCGTCTGGCGTTATGCATCGCTCAATGACCTGATGCTGATCACCAAATCGGCGACGCTCGCGATCTTGATCTTCCTGGTCATCATGTTCGTCGCCACCCGGCTGGAAGATCTGCCGCGATCCCTGCCGTTCATCAACTGGTTCGTCCTGATGGCGCTTTTGGGCGCACCCAGATTCATCTACCGGATTGCAAAGGACGGCCGATTCGAGCTGCGCCTCGATCCGGCCGCCGACAGCCGGGTGCCCGTGCTGCTGGCCGGCGCCGGCGACGGCGCCGAGATGTTCATCCGCGCCATGACGCGGCCCGACGCGAACTACCGGGTGGTCGGCATCGTGGCCCGGACACCCGGACGGGTCGGCCGGAATATCCACGACGTCGAGGTCATGGGAACCATCGGCGAATTGGCCGGCGTCCACGCCACGCTCAAGTCCCGCGGCCCGGCGCCGCAGCGGCTGATCGTCGCCGAAGAGACCTTCGACGGCGAGCAGTTGCGCGGCCTCCTGGACGAGGCCGGGGCGTTGGGCATGGTGCTCGCCCGCCTCCCCTCGCTGACCGATTTTCACCAGGGCATCGAAACCAAAATCGAGGTCCGGCCCGTCGACGTCGAGGATTTGCTGGGCCGGCCCCAGACCAGACTGGACCGGAAGCCCGTGGAAGAGCTGATTTCCGGCAGGCGGGTGCTGATCACCGGGGCCGGAGGAAGTATCGGCGCGGAACTCGTCCGGCAGGTCTCCGAATTGGGCCCGGTCCACCTGTCGCTGCTCGACAACTCGGAATACAACCTCTTCACCATCGACAGGCAATTGGCGGAGGCGCAACCCGAACTGCCGCGGGATGCATCCATCGCCGATGTCCGGGACCGGCCCGCGATCGAACGGCTTTTCGCCGAACTCCGGCCCGACATCGTGTTTCATGCCGCGGCGCTGAAGCATGTTCCCATGGTCGAGGCCAATCCGCTGGAAGGATTAGCGACAAACGCCGTCGGCACGGCCAACGTGCTCGATGCCGGCCGCCGGGCCGGTGTCCGCGTTTTCGTCCAAATCTCGACCGACAAGGCGGTCAATCCGACCAATGTGATGGGGGCGTCGAAGCGCATCGCGGAGACCTATTGCCAGGCCACCGACCTGGAGGCCGCCGACGGCGACCCCGCGGTGGTCACCGTCCGGTTCGGCAACGTCCTCGGCTCCACCGGATCGGTCGTCGAGCTTTTCCGCCGGCAATTGGCTGGGGGCGGTCCGTTGACCGTCACCCACCCGGAGATGAAGCGGTATTTCATGACCGTCCAGGAGGCGGTCGAACTGGTTCTCCAGGCCGCCGCCCTGGGGCCCGAGGACGGCGCCAGGTCGGGGAAGATATATGTTCTCGACATGGGCGAGCCGGTCCGGATCGTCGATCTCGCCAATCAAATGATCCGGCTTGCGGGATACACGCCGGGGGAACAGGTGAAGATCGAGTATTGCGGCGTCCGTCCCGGGGAAAAGCTGTTCGAGGAAATCTTCCATGGCGCCGAGCCGCCCGTCCCGACATCCTGCGAGGGACTGCTGCTGGCCTCGCCCCGCGCCGTTCCATTGGCTGAGGTCCGCGGCGAACTCGGGAAATTGGAAGAGGCCTGCAGGAACGGAGAACTGGAGGCCGCCCGGGCGGTGGTCGGCCGGCTGGTGCCGGAATACGCGCCCACAGCCGCCGAGAACGTCGAAGCCGCCCAATAATCGGCACCCTCGGTGAGGTTCCCGCTGGCCGCCGAAAGGCGGCTTTGCTATACCCCCATCGTCCCTCACCACTCCTCCCCGGAGTATCCATTTCATGACCGAGCCCATCCGCCGCGCCCTCGTTTCCGTCTCCGACAAGACGGGGCTCACCGAGTTGGCAACGGCGCTCATCGAGGCCGGCGTCGAGATTCTGTCCACCGGCGGTTCGGCCAAGGCGCTCATCGAGGCCGGCGTGGCGGTGACCGAGGTCGCCGACCATACGGGCGCGCCGGAGATCATGGACGGCCGGGTCAAGACCCTGCATCCCAAAATCCACGGCGGCCTTCTCGCCCGCCGGGACAACGATGCCGACCGCGCGGCGATGGATGTACACGGCATCCAGCCCATCGACCTTCTGGTGGTCAATCTCTATCCCTTCGCGGCGACGGTGGCCGGTGGCGCCGGCTACGAGACCTGCGTCGAGAACATCGATATCGGCGGACCGGCGATGATCCGGGCGGCCGCCAAAAACCACGCCCATGTGACCGTCGTGGTCGACCCGGAGGATTACGGGCGGCTGGCGGACGAAATGGCGGCGAACGGCGGCGCGACCACGCTCGAATTCCGCAAGGCCCTGGCCGCCAAGGCCTACCGCCGGACGGGCGCCTACGATGCCGCCATCGGCCAATGGTTCGCGGGCCGACTGGACGACGAATTTCCGGAACGGATGGTGTTCGCCGGTGAACGGGCGCAGATCATGCGCTACGGCGAAAACCCCCACCAGAACGCGGCCTTTTACCGGGATGGAAGCGCCCGCCCGGGCGCCGCCACGGCAACCCAGCTGCAGGGCAAGGAGCTGAGCTTCAACAATCTGAACGATACGGACGCCGCCTACGAGTTGGTCGCCGAGTTCGACGCGACCGCCTGCGCCATCGTCAAGCATGCCAATCCGTGCGGGGTCGCCGTGGGCGATACGTTGTCCGGCGCCTATGCCCGGGCGCTGGCCTCCGACACCGAGAGCGCCTTCGGCGGCATCATCGCCTTCAACCGGCCGCTCGACGGCGAAACCGCCGAAGAGGTCGCCAAGCTTTTCGCCGAGGTGATTATCGCGCCGGCGATCAAGTCTGCCGCCGCGGAAGTGCTTTCGGCCAAAAAGAACCTCCGGGTTCTGGATGCCGGCGGCCTGCCCGATACCGGTAGCGGCGGCATGACCGTCCGCACCCTCGCCGGCGGCTACCTGCTGCAGGGCCGGGACAATGCGCTGACCGGTGACGGCCTCGAGACCGTTACCAAACGCCACCCGTCGGAGCGGGAAATGGCCGATCTGCTTTTCGCCTTCACCGTCGCCAAGCACGTAAAGTCCAACGCCATCGTCTACGCCAAGGACCGGGCCACCGTGGGCGTCGGCGCCGGGCAGATGAGCCGCGTCAATTCGTCGCGCATCGCCGCCTGGAAGGCCGCCGATGCGGCCAGAGCGGCCGGTGACGAGACCTCCTGGGCCGTGGGCTCGGTGGTCGCCTCGGATGCCTTTTTCCCGTTTGCGGACGGCTTGCTGGCGGCGGCCGAAGCAGGCGCCACGGCGGTCATTCAGCCGGGCGGCTCCATCCGGGACGACGAGGTGATCGCCGCCGCCGACGACGCCGGGCTCGCCATGGTATTCACCGGCATGCGTCATTTCCGGCATTGACCGGCCCCGACGCCCAGTTCAGCGAGGAGCCGCCGCCGGGCGGCTCTTTTTTTGCGTTTTTGCGCAAAAACAGCGCCCGGGCGCGGCGCGGTTCCCTCTAACCTATTGAAATATAGTAATTATTTGAATCCCGGCCAAACGGGCCGGGGATCGAATTATTTTGCGCTTTTTGCGGACCGGCGCCTAAAACTTCCGGTCCTGGACCAATTCCTCGCTCATCCTGCCCTGGCGGAGGTATTGGCCCAGCAGATGCATCAGCGCCTGATGGGTGTCTTCGATCACCCCGTAATTGTCGGCATCCACGTGCAGGTTGACGTCGGCCAGCCCGGCGGACCGGCCGCCGGAGAACCCGGTCATGGAGATGACCTCGAGCCCGTTGTCCTTCGCCCACTGGACGGCGCGCACGACGTTTTCGGAATCGCCGGATGAACTGACGGTGATCAGCGCATCCCCAGCCCGGGCATTGAGAGACAACTGATGGGAAAACACCTCGGCATAGTCGATGTCGTTCGCGATCGCCGTGATCACGGGGATGTTCGTCGTCAGGGAATGAACATGGGGAAGCAGGCCCGTATCCTGCGCCAGGAGCTTGCCGTGATCGGCAACCAGATGATTGGCGATGGCCGCCGAGCCGCCGTTGCCGCACACCCAGAGGGTGCCGCCCCGCTCGTGCAGGCCGGCGAGAATTTCCGCCGCTTCGGCGAGTTTGTCGCGGTCGACGCTGGCCGCCGCCTTCCGCCATTCGGCGAAATAGGCGTCGGCAAAACCGCCGATATCGGAGAACTTCCTGTCCGGAAACGTCATGGGCGGTGTATCCCTCGATCGGCCTCTCTCATCAACGGCTGCTTCAACCGGAGTTCCAATGGCAGCCTCACCTCCTGGCGTCCGTCACCGTCACCAGCAGCGCAGCGCCGACGGCGAAAAACACGATGATGGTCGCCATGCCCCAGCGCTGGCTTTCGGTCAGCGCGGTGACGAGGCCGAACAGGAACGGCCCCAGAAATGCGGTCGCCTTGCCGGAAAAGGCGTACAGGCCGAACATCTCCGTCCGCATGCCCTCCGGCGCCAAGTGCGCCATCATCGACCGGCTGGCTGCCTGCGCCGGCCCGACGAACAGGCCGAGCACCGCGCCCAGAACCAGGAACACGGTCTTGTCGGTGACCGCCAGCACGACCGCGCCGGTGACGATCAGGCCGGCCAGCGAGATCAAGATGGTTCGTTTGGGCCCGATCCAGTCGTCGATCCACGCGAACGCCGCCGCGCCCAGGCCCGCCGTCACGTTGATGGCGACGGCGAACTGCAGGACCTCGGCGGTGCTCATTCCGAAGGCGCCGGCGGCGAACACGCCGCCCATGGCGAACAGGGTCACGAGGCCGTCATTGTAGATCAGCCGGGCGATCAGGAACCGGAGGATGTCCCCGTATTTCCCGATGCCCTTGAGGGTCGTCCACAGCAGCGCGAGCCCGTCGCGCACGGCCCGGCCCATGGGCAGCCCCTGCGCCGGCACATCCGGCGTAAACAGGAACAGGGGAATGGAAAACACCCCGAACCATGCGGCGACGAGCACCGAGGTCGCCCGGATCTGCTCGATGGAAGAGGTATCGAAACCGGCGAGGATGACCACCAGACAGGCGAGCCCGCCGACATAGCCGAGCCCCCACGCCCACCCGGAGACCCGGCCGATCATCCCCTTGGGCGCCAGGTCCGGCAGCATGGCGTTGTAGAAGACAATCGCCATTTCGAAGCCGATATTGGCGAGCACCACCAGACTGAGCGCCGCCAGAATGAACGCCGCGTCGGGCTCGATGAACCACAACAGCGCGGTCGCGGCGACCGACAGATAGGTAAACCCGAAGATCCAGGGCTTTCGCCGCCCGCCCTTGTCGGCGATGGCGCCCAGGACCGGCGCCAGGATGGCGATGGCCAGCCCCGAGGCCGAAATGGCGAAGCCCCACTGGGCGGTGCCGGATACCTCGTCGACGGCCACCGACTTGGCGAAGTAGGTGGCGAAAACGAAAGTGATGATGATCGTGGTGAAGGCCGAGTTGGCCCAATCGTAAAAACACCACGCCGCGATGCCGCGTTTGCCAGAAGAATACGGACTATTCACCTGAGTATCCTGACCACTTCATCGTCAACCCATAGTCTATAATCCACCTAAAAACTCCTCCTTCAATTAGCAAGAATCGTTTATGCATCTTAATCGGGGGTTTTCACCGATGAATGTGAATAAATATGTCGAGCTGGCTGTCGCGACTGATCGCCTTGATACCACAGGTCTAAATGCCAAGACCATGCCATTGCTTGGCTTGGCAGCAGAAATTGGTCTCCTGCTCGCAGAAATGCAAAAGGAGGTGCAAGTCTTGAGTGGTGCTAGTGGAACGAAGGGACTGTCGCCAAACCTTATGATCCAAGGCGAAGTTAAGAAAAAGCTCGGAAATATTATCTGGCACGTGGTTGCAATTGCTAGACGCGCAGGATTGGATTTCCAGAAGGACATACTACTAGGCAACTTGAACAAACTGGCCGGCAAACCCCCGGTGGTATCTACGGTTCCACGAGAGGCATTTGTTCGCCGGCAAAAATTGGTCAAGCTGTTGAACCGATCCGGTGATGATGCCGCCGCGACATTCAATCGCTACCAAGCCTGCGCCTGGGCCACGTCCAAGTACAAAACGAAATCCCGCGCGCTGGTTTACTTGGTCCAAATTTCACAAAATGGCAGCGAGTTAATCTCACGACTCGATTTGGCCCGACCACGTTTCGATGCCAATCAAAGATCCATAACCGCGGACAGCCTAGGCGACGTCATGTGGTACGTGGCCGCAATTGCACGAGTGTATTCCTTGCAATTGAACGATGTAGTCGCCGACAACATCAAACTTATCTACTCTCGGTGGCCGCCCAGGAAACACCGTAAACCCTCCGGGCTTTATGATTCCGAAGCTCCTGAACTTCAACAAATTCCTCGAAAATTCACTGTTGAATTCATTGACTGGGCCGTGGGCACAAAGATGCCCCGCAAGGCGATTATGTTGATTGACGGCGTGGTCGTTGGAGACCAGCTAACTGACAATTCGTACGATGATGATGGGTATCGCTTTCATGACGCTCTCCATCTAGCCAATCTCGCTATTCTTGGTTGGTCCCCGGTCTTTCGGTCACTGCTTAAGCGAAAACGAAAATATGATCCTCAAATTGATGAGGTTGAAGATGGGGCGCGGGCTCAAATTGTTGAAGAAGCGATAGTGAAAATAACGCACTCCTATGCGTCCAAAATTGGTGGTGAGAATCTCTTAAACAATCAGAAGAATGTTCGATTTGAGCTTCTGAAGTGGATTCGTGAGCTTGCAGAGGGTCATGAAGTCGCTGGAGCTGATGGGAGGACCCACCCCTGCGAATATTGGGAGTGGGAAAGGGCGATTCTAGAGGGATTTAGGGTCTACGGCCTGTTACGAGCGAATGGGGGAGGGCGAGTAAGTGTGAATTTGGAACAACGATCAATTAAGTTCCGGCGGCACCGGAAAAAAGCCGTTAGAATTTAGTCCAGTAGGCGCAAGTCCAACTAACTATACCCTCCCCTCATTGACTGAGTTTGAGAATCCAGAATGAGCAAAAAAAAACAACTAACGTTTGCGAACATGTCGCCGAACCCGCTGGAAATCAATTCTGCTGGCAAATCGGAAACCAGGAGTTCTTCTTCAAGACCTACAACTCTACGTTCGAGACGACCGAGATCTACGCAGGTCTTCGAAACTTACTGGAAGTTTGCTGCGAAGCGACAGGAACTTTTTTTTGCAAGAATTGAGCACCCGAACCAGGGCTTTTGGACCGATGACCCCATTCTCCAAGAGCACAAATTTACAAATGCATATCGTGCCTCGGATCGCGTTAGCCAGTATTTGATTCGACAGGTGATTTATGGCGGAGACTTCGATCTCCAAGATACGGTCTTCCGAATCCTGCTGTTCAAGTTCTTCAACAAAATCGAGACCTGGGAGCACCTGGAACGTCAACTCGGGCCTATAACTTGGTCAAGCTATGATTATTCGGCATATGACAGTGCGTTGACAAAATTGCTCGATCGAAAACAAACGATCTACTCCGCTGCCTACATAATGGCATCCGGTCGGTCAGCCTTCGGAGAATCTAGAAAGCATCGGAACCACCTGAAAATAATTCAAAAAATGATGGACGATCGACTTCCAGACCGAATTTACCAGTCCCCAAACTTGAAATATGTCTACGAGACTCTAATCGAATTTCCAGCAGTCGGGCCCTTCTTTGGCTTCCAACTGACTATCGACTTGAACTACTCAGAAATTCTCCAATTCGATGAGAACGATTTTGTAGTAGCTGGTCCTGGCGCATTAGACGGCATTAGGAAGTGCTTCGAGGACACTGGAGATATGTCCGCTCCAGACATCATTCGATTTGCCACTGACTATCAACACCAAGCATTTGATGATCTCGACATTGATTTTCGAGATTTATGGGGAAGGCCTCTACATTTAATCGACTGTCAGAATTTGTTCTGCGAGGTCGACAAGTATGCGCGAGTAGCGCATCCGGAGTTCACCGGGAAGAGTGGACGAAAGCGTATAAAGCAAAAATTCAGACCGAATCTGCGCCCAATCAGCTATTGGTATCCGCCAAAGTGGGGACTAAACGAGAAAATTGCCGGAACGGCCTAGTATGGCTATTCGGCTAGCGCTCTACATTCTGCAAGCAATGCATTTACGGCCGCCCGATTTGCGTTGGCTGGTGTATCTATAATTGCGTGTGTGGAAATCACCGTTAGTCCACCTAAGTCAACGCCCGTCTCATCACCGACAAATTTCATCAGCCAACCCAAGCCAAGCAAGTTCCCATACAGGCGCTGGATATAGTAGTGATTTCGATAGACCGCGGTTAGTTCCAAGGTAGTCTTATTTACCAGCTTGAAACTGAGATGACTTAGGCACGGTCCTCCAATTAGCCGATTTTCATCCCTCCCTGCATCGTAGGTTGAGATATCCGCGTCCACACCAGTGATCGGCAGTTCCAATGCGTTCCCATGAGTAGCATCTGCCGCCGCTTCTCTAGCAATTTTGTCAACAAGATTGTTGAGCCGATTTTCGCCGTGACCAACCGTTGAGCCGGTCATCATTCGATTAAAATACGTCCCCCACGAACCTCGCTTAAGGCGGGGAAAAGCCCTCTCGTACCGCGCATAGAATTCAGGATTTCCATACCTTGCATAGATATTCTGGGGAAAAATCAGATTTGCCGTCGATCGCGTGTCCTTCAGCCCGCTGGCAACCAAAAATTTGTCAAGGAGGTCTCGCGCCGCTTTGTCAGTTTCCGACTCCACAATCGGGTCTACGACTTCGATGACGATATTCCGAGATTGGCGGCCGTCCTGGGCATCCACGTGGTTTACAGCTCTGAGCCAAGCGTCGCCATTGCTGGTGCATGATCCAATGATTGCTGACACGCGGCCCCCGCTCCCGCCACTACCCCGGCTGGGCGATGGCCGCCAGACGGCGGCTCGCCACGGCGAGCATGGAGAGATCGACGCTTTCCGCCGATTCGAGCTCGGCCAGCATCGCCCGGGTCTGGTTCATCGCCGCGCCGTGGCTCTCGGTCCAGTCGGCAAGCGCCTCATCGGGCTTCAGCCCGCCGCCCTTCCTGCCGTTCCGGCCGTTGACCATATTGAGCGTGATGCCCTTCTGGTGCGCATAGAGTTCCTCGATCACCGCATCCGCCGCCAGTTTCTGCCAGTGGCTGTCGGCGGGAAGCCTCTCCGCGTGGTGGCGGAGCCAGCCCAGTCCGAAAGTCTCGCCGATCCGGAAATACAGCTCGGCCACCCGCCCCGCCGCCTGCCTGCAGTTCCGTGACGCGCGAACGATGTCGAGGGCCGAGACCAGCAGCAGCAGATAGGCGACCCGGCGGGCGAGGTCCTTCGGAATGCCCTCCGAGCGGTAGCGCTCGACGCGGATACCGATCCGTTCGGTCACTTCCGCCGGAACGATCTTTTCGATCTCCGCCGCCAGGACCTCGATGGGGCCGGCGAATTCGCCGACGATTTCGCCGACGTCGATGGGCCGGGCGGCATTCCTCAGCAACCACAGGGTGGCCCGCTCGATGAGCTGGTTGATGTCGAGGATCAAGGTCATTTGGATCCGCGCCGGCACCTTGTTGTCCAGCGCTTCGATCCGGTCCCAGATCGCCGCAATGCCGAAGGAGTCGCGCACCGCGAGGAACGCCCGGGCGATTTCGGCGACGCCGGCCCCGGTCTTCTCCATCATGTTGAAAACGAACGAGCCGCCGACCCGGTTCAGCAGGTCGTTAGTGACGATTGTGGCGATGAGTTCGCGGCGCAACTGGTGACCGCAGATTTCGGCCCGGTACTTCTTGCGGAGCGGGGTCGGGAAGTAATCGATCAGGTCGTCCTGAAGTTCCGGCGCATCCGGCAGGTCGCTGGCCAGGATCTCGTCATAGACCCAGAGCTTGGCGTAACTGAGCACGACCGAAATTTCGGGCCGGGTAAGCCCGAGACGCGCCCGTTCGCGCTCATTCAGCGCCTCTTCATCGGGCAGGAACTCCACATCCCGGACGAGCCCGGCCTCTTTCTCGAGGGTCCGGATCAGGCGTATCTGGAGATCCAGCAAATCGGCGCCGACCGTCCGGAACATGGTGATCGCCTGGGTCTGCAAATAGTTGTCCCGCAGCACGAGTTCGGCGACCTCGCCGGTCATGTCCTCGAGCAGCTTGTTGCGCGCCGCCTGGGTGAGTTTGCCCTTGGCAACCGCGGAATCGAGCAGAATCTTGATGTTCACCTCGTGATCCGAGCAGTCGACGCCGGCCGAATTGTCGATGAAGTCCGCATTGAGCCGCCCGCCCTTCAGCGCGTACTCGATTCGTCCCAACTGGGTGACGCCGAGATTGGCGCCCTCGCCGACGACCCGGCAATTCAGCTCCCGGGCATCGATCCGGACCGCGTCATTGGTCCGGTCGTCGGCATCGGCGTGCCCCTCGTCGGACGATTTGACGAAGGTCCCGATGCCGCCGAACCACAGAAGCTCGACCTCGGCCCGGAGAATCGCCTGGATCAACTCGTTGGGCGTGACCCGGGACTTGGCAATCCCCAGGGCATTGCGGATTTCGGCGGTGAGGGGGATGGATTTCGCGCTCCGCTCGAAGACGCCGCCGCCCTTCGAGATGAGCTTTTTGTCATAGTCCGTCCACGACGAGCGGGCGAGTTTGAACAGCCGCCTGCGTTCGGCGAACGATTTCGCCGGATCGGGATCGGGATCGACGAAAATGTGCAGGTGATTGAACGCGGCGATCAGCTTGATGTGCTTGCTGCGCAGCATGCCGTTGCCGAACACGTCTCCCGACATGTCGCCGACGCCGGCGCAAGTGAAGTCCTCGGCCTGGATGTCCTTCCCCGCCTCGCGGAAGTGCCGCTTGACCGATTCCCAGGCGCCGCGGGCCGTGATGCCCATCTTCTTGTGGTCGTACCCGACGCTGCCGCCCGACGCATAGGCATCGCCGAGCCAGAAGCCGTAATCCATGGCGACCCCGTTGGCGATATCCGAGAACGTCGCGGTTCCCTTGTCGGCGGCGACCACCAGATAGGGGTCGTCGCCGTCGGCGCGCACCACGCGCCTGGGCGCGACGATTCCCCGCTCGGCGATATTGTCGGTGATGTCGAGGAGGCCCGACATGAAGGTCTTGTAGCAGGCGATGCCTTCCTCGATGTACGCCTCGCGGCCGCCGCCGGCGGGCGGGCGCTTGACGACGAATCCGCCCTTCGACCCGACCGGCACGATGACCGTGTTCTTGACCATCTGGGCCTTCATCAGGCCCAGAATCTCGGTTCGGAAATCCTCCGGCCGGTCGGACCAGCGCAAGCCGCCGCGGGCGACCATGCCGCCGCGCAGGTGGACCGCCTCGACCCGCGGCGAATAGACGAAAATCTCGCGCAGCGGCCGGGGCAGCGGCAGGTCATCGATGGCCCGGGAATCGTATTTGATGGAGATGTACGGCTTGGGCTGGCCCTCGGCGTCGTACTGGTAGTAATTGGTACGGAGCGCCGCCTCCACCAGATTGACGAATCGCCGGAGGATGCGGTCTTCGTCGGCGCTCGCCACCTCTTCCAGCCGGTCCATGATGTCCCGCTTGAGCCTGGCCAGCCTCCGGGCCCGGCCCTTGTCCCGGTCCGGATCGAATTTGGCCTGGAACAGCCTGATGATGCGTTCGGCGATCACCGGGTTGTTGCGCAGCGTCGCCACCATGTAATCCTGGGAAAACGGAATGGCGGCCTGCCGGAGGTATTTGGCGAAGGCCCGGATGATGCTGATTTCCCGCCAGGTCAGCTTCGCGGTCAGGACCAGCGCGTTGAAGCCGTCGGACTCCATCTCGCCGTTCCAGATGCGGCGGAACGCCTCGTGGAATATCTCCCGGGTGGCGTCCAGGTCCACCTTGTCCGTATCGCGCGCCACCAGGCCGAAGTCGTGCAGCATGACCAATCCCGGATCATCTTGCGCGACCTCGATGTTATGGGGCACCTCGTCGATCACCTTGAGGCCCAAATCCTCGAGTATCGGCAGGACGTCCGATAACGGCAACGGCTCCCTGGGATGGAAAACCTTGAACCTGACCTCGTTGTCGGCGGCGCCCTCGGGCCGGTAGAAATCCAGATTCAAGCCGCCTCGCTGCACCACGTGCTGGAGCAGCTCGATGTCGGAGAGCGCCGCTTCGGCGCCGAACTTCTCCGTATAGCTGACCGGAAACGCATCGCCGTAGGTGCCGAGCAGTTGGAAGCCGCGCTCCTCGCCATGTCTGTCCACCAGCGCCGCGCGCAAATGATCCGACCAGGACCGGGAGGCCGACGAAAGCTCGGCCTCGACCGCTTCGTGGTCGTAGCTCGGCTTTTTCCCCGGCGTCGTCGTGATGATGACGTGCAGCCGGGCCAGGGGCGAATCGCCGATTTCGGTGTTGAACCCGCTGACTTCGCCGTCGAACACCCGGCACAAGATCCGCTGAACCTGGACCCCGAGGCCGGTCGTGTAGCGTTCGCGCGGGATGTAGACCAGGCACGAAACGAACCGGTTGAAATCGTCCCGGCGGACGAACAGGGCCACCCGCTGGCGTTCCTGCAACTGGAGGATTCCCATGGATATTTCCATGAGATCCTCGTCGCGAATCTGGAACAGCTCGTCCCGGGGATAGGTCTCCAGAATGTGCATCAGCGCCTTGCCGGCGTGACCGGTCGCCGGCAATCCGGCCTTGGCGATGGTCTTGTCCAGTTTGCGGCGCAGGAGCGGAATGCCGCGCGGGCTCGACGAATAGGCGACGGAGGTGAACAGGCCGACGAACAAGCGCTCGCCGGCCACCTTGCCGTTGTCGTCGAACCGCTTGATCCCGATGGCGTCGAGGCGCACCGGCCGGTGCACGGTCGCCCGCGAGTCGGCCTTCGAGACCACCACCGGATCGCGCCGCCGGACGAACCGGCGGACGTCCGCCGGCATCTTGTCGAGGTGGCGCAGCTCGTTGAACACCAGACGGCCCGAGTCCCGCAGGATACCGAGGCCCGTCTTGCGGTTGACCAGGACCTTGGCGTTGGCGCCCGAGCCCTTGAAATCGTGATCCCGGTACCCCAGGAAGGTGAAATTGTCGTCGTGCAGCCACTGCAGGAAATCCTGCGCCTCGGCCACCTCGGCCGCGGCGCCCTCGGCGTAGCGAAGCTTCATTTCGTCGATGATCTCGCGAATTCGCCGCCGCATGTGGTGCCAGTCCTCGACCGCGCTGCGCACGTCCCGGAGCACCACCGACACGGTTTTCTCGATGGCCGCCAGGTGCTTCGGATCGCGCTGCCGGGTGATGTCGAAGGATATGAAGGATTCGCGCAGCACGTTGTCGCCGGTTTCCTCGTGGGGCAGCAGCGCCTTCAGGTTGCCGGCGCCGTCCCGCCGGACCGAAAGCACGGGATGGATGACCAAATGCACCTCGATCCCCTGCCGCGAGAGCTCGGAGGTCACCGAGTCGACCAGGAACGGCATGTCGTCGTTGACGATTTCGATGATCGTGTGAGCGCTTGTCCAGCCGTCCTTCGCCGGATCCGGGTTGTAGACCCGGAGCTTCATCTCCCGCCGGCGGCGCTTGGCGGCCAAGGCGCAAATCGATCCGGCCGAACCGGCCATGTTCGCCGCGCCCCGTTCGTTCAGGTCGGGGAGCGAAATATGGGCGTAGAAGCTCCGCATGAAGTCGCCGACCATCCGGCGGTTGCGCCCCTTGAGCGCCCCGGCCGCTTCCCGCAACAGGGCCGCGCGCCGCCTATCGGTGGATGTGCTCACGATCGTCCCCAGGGTCCGTCTCCGCCATGCCGCCCCGATGGCCGTTCTCCGGCTCGGATTTTGGGGGGCGAACGCCCCGATTCAACAGGTTTTTTCGAAAGCATAGTGTATCACAAGCCCTAACCGGCCGGTATCCGGGCCTTCGGCCTTATCGCCGGGAGAAATCCGGGCTAGCCGCAGCTGAGATCGAACGCCGCCAGCCCCTCGTCGAGATAGTCCGGCAACAGGGGCATGCCGAGAAGATACTCCGCGGTCCGGTCGTTGTGCTCGTCGGTCGCCATGCGCAGCGCCTCGTCCCAGTCCTCGGCGGTGAAGTCGCCGCGGCCCACCCAGGCCAGCGCCACGATTTGACACTGGTCGTCATGGCTCATGGCGTTGATCCACGCCTTGATTTCATCCCCGGTGGAATCAGCGGTCTCTTCGTGATGGTGGGCGTCGGAAATATCCTCGATGTTGTCGATGTGCTCTTCCGGTTCGTCGGCCTCGTACTCGTCCTCGCCGACGGGCGTTTGGGACTCGAACTCCCGCGCCTTGGCGACGATGAAACACACTTTTTCGATATCGATTTCCAACATGGGCGTACTCCGGAACTTTGTCCTCCTACCGTCCCGAACCGGGGTCCGGCAAGCCTTGACGAACGTCAACCCTCCTCGATGCCTTCCGGCGCGTAGACCCGGACGGCGTTGCCGTGGAGCATGCTCTGCTGGTCGGCTTCGCTGAATCCGGCCAGCGCCCGGCGGAACGCGCCGATCAACGGCCCGTATCCGGTCCACAATTTCTCGATCGGAAAGTTGCTGCCGTAGATGCAGCGCCCGGCGCCGAATATCTCCACCGTTTGGGGCACGATGTCCGCGATGAAGGCCGGGTCGTTGCGGCGGATGAACGTCCCGAGGCCCGACAGCTTGTTCATCACGTTGGGCTCATCGGCGAGCCGCTTCATGCCGTCCCGCCACGCCGTCATGCCTGCTTGGGAGGTGTCGTCCGGCATGCCGCAATGCTGCAGCACCATGGTGGTCTCCGGGAAATCGGCGGCCAGCCGGGCCGCATCCTCCATTTGGGAGGCGAACACCTGCAGTTCGAACATCAATCCATAAGTCCGCAGGTGGGCGAAGCCCCGGCGCCACGACGCGTCGTTCATCACGTCCGCGCGCGGCTGAAACCGGCAAAGCTCGTTCTCGTGCCAATGAAGCTGCTGGCGGACCCCGCGCACCCGGGGAATGCCGGCGAGCGCCCTGAGGGTTTCGTCCACGTCGTCGGCGTGAAAATCGGCAAAGCCGACGATGGCATGGGGCCACCCGGACGCATCGGCCACCGACTGGACCCAACGGGATTCGTCGACCGCCCGCCTGGCCGGCCAGTTGGCCTGGACATAGACCGAACCCGCCACCCCATGGCCTTCGAGATCGGCGCGGAACTCGCCGATGGGATAGTCCCGCTTGATGGGCGTGTAGTCGCCGAAAATGCGCGGCTCGTTGGGGCCGTTGAGCCACGGCAGGTCGGCCTGGCGCCAGATGTGGTGGTGGGCGTCGATCGCCGGAATCATCCCGCTCCTCTCCGTCTAGCCGTCCGCCACCCGGATGACCGCGCGGCCCGTCACGTCGCCGGCTTCCACCAGGTCGTGGAGTTCGTTGGCCTCTTCCATGGGCCGGACCTCGGTCACCAGGGGCCACACCTCGCCCCGGCCGGCCAGTTCGAGGGCGCTCGCCAATTCGCCCTTGGTGCAGAACCGGCTGCCCAGCACCTCCCGTTCGCCGGCGAGGAACGACATGGCGTTGACCTCGAAATCCTGTCCGGCGCCGCCGAGGGTGACGAGACGCCCGCCGACGCCGAGGGACTTGAACCCCGCCTCCAACGTCTGGCGCGACGAGACATAGTCGATGGCCACGTCGGCGCCGCCGCCCGACGCCTCGACGATCGCCTCGACGACATCGTTGCGGCCGCCGTCGATGCAGATCTCGGCGCCGGCCTTTTCGCAGGCGGCGAATTTTTCGGGCTTGGTGTCGACGGCGATCACCCGGGCATTGGCGTAGGCCCCCATCATCACCTGATGGATGCCGACCCCGCCGCCGGCGCCGAACACCGCGACCCACTCGCCGGGCCGGACCCGGGCGCGGCGCAGCACCTTGACCGGCGTTGCCAGGGCATCGGCGGCCACGCCGGCTTCCGCGGGATGCGCCTTGTAATCGAGGCTTTCGGGAAACTTCACGAAGGACCGCGCCGGCAGCTTGATGTATTCGGCATACCCGCCGTCGACCGCGCGGCCGATGACGCCGGGCGAGTTTTCGCACAGGCTCTCCCGGTCCGCGAGGCACCAGCGGCAATGGCCGCAGGTGAGATAGAAATGCGCGGTGACCCCGTCGCCGACGGCGAGGCCGTAATCGTGGCCGGGCCCGATCTCGACGATCTCGGCGGCGATTTCATGGCCGATGATCAGCGGATAGTTGGCCGGCACCCGCCCCGCCTTGACGTGCTGGATGGTCAGCCCCGCGCCGCAGGTGATCACCCGCGCGACCGCCT
This sequence comes from Rhodospirillales bacterium, assembly GCA_028823885.1. Taxonomy (GTDB): domain Bacteria; phylum Pseudomonadota; class Alphaproteobacteria; order Rhodospirillales; family UBA2165; genus JAJDXO01. The sequence continues at coordinate 51,727 of JAPPFK010000152.1, forward strand.
CGCCCGGCCCGGCCGCGGGGTCCGGCACGTCCTTGAGATCGAACGGCCGGTTGGGGCCTTCCAGGACCAGCGCCTTCATGCCATGCCTCCCTTGGTTCCATGAATTGTTATCAGGTCTTTTGCCGAATTAGACCAGATACGGGCGCCCAGAAAAGCCAAAAAATCGCCGCGCGCTACACGGCCGCCCCGGTGCCGAAAATGGCCGTGACCTGAGACGACAGCTTGCCGCCGTTGCCGTTGCAGAGCGCGATCTCCGCGCCCTCGACCTGGCGGCCCTCGGCCTCGCCCCTCAGTTGCTCGACCGCCTCGGCGACGGTGAACAGGCCGTACATGCCCGGATGGACGCAGCTCAGTCCGCCGCCGTTGGTGTTGACCGGCAGGCGGCCGCCGGGGGCGATGGCGCCCGATTCCACCAGCGCGCCCCCCTCGCCCTTGGCGCAAAAGCCCAAATCTTCGAGGAACAGGATCGTGTTGATGGTGAAGGCGTCATAGAACTCCATCACGTCGATGTCGCCCCGGGAAACCTCCGCCATCTCGAACGCCCGGGGCGCGGCCTTGGCGACCGCGGTCACCGTAATGTCCGGCATCTGGGCGATCTGGTCGTGGGTCATGGCCATGCCGATGCCGAGGAGGTAAACCGGCGGCTTCGGGAAGTCCCCGGCCCGCTCGGACCGGACCATGACGATTGCCGCCCCGCCGTCCGAAACCAGGCAGCAATCGAGCACGGTGAACGGATCGCAGATCATCCGGGCATTGGCCACGTCCTCGACGGTGATGGGCTCCCGCATCTCGGCGCGGGGATTTTTCGCCGCCCATGCCCGGGCCGAGACGGCGACCGAGGAAAGCTGGTCCCGGGTGGTGCCGAATTCGTGCATGTGGCGCGCCGCCGCCATGGCATACGATCCGATGGGGTTGCGGGGCCGGTAGACGTCTTCGTAGGGCGTCCGGACCTGCGGTCCCCGTCCCTGTCCGGCGCGCCCGCCCGACCGCGCCGTCGAGCCGTAGGCGATCAACGCGACGTTGCAGACCCCGGTGGCCAGCGCCATGGCCGCGGCCTGGACATGGCTGACGAATGTCGAGCCGCCGATATTGGTGCTGTCGAGAACCGCCGGGTCGATCCCCAGATACTCCGCCGACTGGAGCGCCAGGAACGGGCTCGCGAAATTGGAGACGAACAGCCCGTCGACATCCTTGACGGTCAGGCCGGCATCGGAGAGCGCCCCGTGGGACGCCTCCGCCATCACCTCCAGATGAGAGCGTTCGGGCAGGGTGCCGAACTCGGTGAGGCCAAGCCCGACAACGGCCGCGGCGCCCCGCAACATGTGCGCCATCAGCCGGCCTCCGCCAACCGGAACAGGACGACCCTCTCCTCGTCCAGTTCGCCGATGAAGGCTTCCACCGGCCGGCCGATCCGGACCTCCTCGGGAGGCGCGTCCACGACCCGGCTGATGAGCCGCGGCCCTTCCTCCAGGTCGACGAGACAGATGTTGTAATCGCCGCCCCTCTCCGGCTTCTGCCGGACGATCGTGGTCGAATAGACGGTGCCCTTGCCGGACGCCGTCACCCAGCCGAGGTCCGTCGAGCCGCACGCGGGGCAGATCGCCCGGGGATAGAAGATGTGGGCCCCGCAGCCGCCGCACTTCTGGATTCGGAACGCGCCGTTCTCCAGCGCCGCCCGGTAAACCGAGTCGGGACCCGGGCTGTCGAAGGTCCGGTTGCCGCTCATGTCCGCCTCCCCTTTGGCGGCCGGAGTTGACTCGACCGCCCGCCATGGCCAACGTTCTCCCGACAGGGTCCAAAAAAAATGATCGATAAGCAATGCAAGAGTGCGGCGGAAGCCGTCGAGGGGATCGAGGACGGCGCCGTCATCCTGGTCGGCGGCTTCGGCCAGACGGGCGAGCCCATGGACCTCCTCGACGCCATCGCCGCCAAGGGCCTGAAGGACCTCACCATCGTCGCCAACGGCGGCGGATCGGGCGAGCACGGCATCGGCCGGCTGTTGGCCGGCGGCTGTGTGCGGAAGCTGGTGTGCTCGTTTCCGCGGGTGCCGGGCTCCGTCGCCTTCGAGGAACTGTACGAACAGCGGGCGATCGAACTGGAGATCGTCCCCCAAGGGACTATCGCCGAACGGGTCCGGGCGGGCGGCGCCGGCATTCCCGCCTTCTACGTGCCGACCGGCGCCGGCACCGAACTCGGCGAAGGCAAGGAACATCGCGAATTCGAGGGCCGGGCGTTCGTCATGGAACACGCCATCAAGGGCGACGTGGCGGTGATCAAGGCCGAGCGCGCCGACCGCTGGGGAAATCTGAGCTACAGGCTGTCGGCGCGGAATTTCAATCCGGTCATGGCCATGGGCGCGGAGTTGACCATCGCCCAGGTGGAGGAGTGCGTGCCCCTGGGCGGGATGGACCCGGAAACCATCGTTACGCCCAGCATCTTCGTCGACCGGGTGGTGGAAATTCCGGACGGGGTATCCAATGGCTGACGGCTTGACGCGCAACCAGATGGCCTGGCGCCTCGGCCGGGATATTGCCGAGGGGTCGTACGTGAATTTGGGCGTCGGCATCCCGCTGCTGGTGCTCGACCATGCGCCGGCCGGCCGCGAGATCATCTTCCATTCGGAAAACGGCGTGCTCGGCATGAAGCCCAAGGACGAGGCCGACGGCATCAGGCCGGACGACCTCACCAATGCGGGCAAGCAGCCCGTGTCGCTGGTGCCCGGCGCGGCCATGTTTCACCACGCCGACAGCTTCATCATGATCCGCGGCGGGCATCTGGATATCGCGGTTCTCGGCGCCTATCAGGTGGCCGAGAACGGCGATTTGGCCAACTGGCGGCTCTCCGGCGCCCCCACCGCGCCCGCCGTCGGCGGCGCCATGGACCTCGCCGCCGGCGCCAGGAACGTCTGGGCCATATGCGAGCACAACGGCAGGGACGGCGCGCCCAAGATCGTCCGCGAGTGCACGCTCCCCCTCACCGGGCCCCGGTCGGTGAACCGCATCTACACCGATCTCGCCATCATCGACGTCACCCCGGACGGCCTCGTGGTGCGGGAGAAGATCGAGGACCTGTCCCTGGAGGGCCTGCAGGCCCGCACCGCCGCCCCGCTGAGCCTGGCCAACGACTGGCGGCCCCTGGAGGCGCCGGAGCTATGATGACCGGCGCCAACGGCAGTTGACGAGGCTGATATTTTCGACGATGCGGATCGGGCCCTGGGACACCCCCTCACCCTGACCCTCTCCCCCTGAAGAAGGGGGAGAGGGAACACCACCGAAACTCCCTCGCCCCCAATCATGGGGGAGAGGGATGCGGAGGCTTGGCGAGTTAGGGCACAAAGCGAAGCGACTGCCCAAGCGAGCCTTAGCCGTAGCTGGGTGAGGGGGAAAGGGTTAGGGGGGGCCGTCTGCCACGAGGCCGCGCAGCTCGTACTTGAGAATCTTGCCCATGGCGTTGCGCGGGAATTCGTCGACGAAGACCACGTCCTTGGGGTGCTTGAAGCGCGCCAGCACGCCGTCGAACCGCCCGGCCACCGTCTCCTTGTCCAGGGCCGCGCCGTCGCGGAGCGCGATCACCGCCACCGGCACCTCGCCCCATTTCTCGTCCGGGCGGCCGACCACCGAGGCGTCCTCCACCTCGTCCATGTCGTACAGCACCTGCTCCACTTCGGCCGGGTAGATGTTCTCGCCGCCGGAAATAATCACGTCCTTCAGGCGGTCGTTGACCCAGTAGTCGCCGTCCTCGTCCCGATAGCCCACGTCGCCGGTATGGAACCAGCCGTCCCGGATGGCCTCCCGGGTCGCTTCCTCGTTGCCCCAATATTCGTAGAGGATGCTCTTGCCCTTGATGAGGATTTCGCCGGATTCGCCGGGCGTCACGTCGGCGCCGTCCTCGCCGACGATCCGCGCTTCGCAGTGAAGGGCCGGCTTGCCGATGGAGCCCGGCTTGCGGTAGCCGTCGGCGGCCAGCTGGTAGATGGCGCCGGGCGCCGTTTCGGTGGTGCCGTAAAGCTGGCAGACGGCCATGCCCCGGTCGAGGAACGGCTGGATCATCGCCACCGGCACGATGGTCGAGCCCGTGGTCATCTGCCGGAGCGACGACAGATCGGCGCTCTCCCAGCCGGGATGCCCCCTCATCGCCTGCATGACCGCCGGCACCGCGATCATCAGGGTGATCCGGTCGTCCTCGATGCTCCGCAGGGCGTCACCGGGATCGAACCGCTCGTGCAAGACGATGGATGCCCCGCAATAGAGCCCCGGGGTCAGCATGATGTTGAGACCGCCGACATGAAACAGGGGGATACTCACCAGGATCCTGTCGTCGCTCCGAATGTCGGCGGCGTGAATGCAGTTGAGGGCGTTGTAATGGATGGCCTCCTGGGTCAGCACCGCGCCCTTGGGCCGGCCGGTCGTGCCCGAGGTATAGACCAGCAGAAACGGCGCGTCGGCGCCCACATGGGGGTTGTGGTCGTCGCCCTCGGCCAGGGACAGCTCTTCGTCCAGACGGCGCCAGCCGAAGCGGGATGCGGCGCCGCGGCAGTCGACGAAGGCGGTATCCGGGAAATCGATCCTGAACCCCTCGGCGTGATCGAGATACTCGTCGTCGCAGAACACCGCCTTGGCGCCCGAGTCCCTGAGAATGTACGCATGCTCCCCCGCCGCCAGACGCCAGTTGAGCGGCAGGAACATGGCCCCCAGCCGGGCGGCGGCGAAGAACAGGAACAAATATTCGGCGGTGTTGGGGCCGAGATAGGCGATCCGGTCGCCGCGGCCGACGCCGAGGCGGTGCTTGAGCATCCGGGCATAGGTCCGGGCCTGACCGGCGAACTCGGCGTAGGTCACCTCGCCCCGCGCATGCTCGAAGGCGACCTTGTCGGGCGTGAATCCGGCGTGGGTCTCGATCCAGCCGGAGATGTCGTCGCTCACTCGTCCTCCTCGCCCCTGTTGTAGAGGGCTTCGCGGCCGAGGCGGTCCTGGCAAATCTCCGCCGTCCACGGCAGCATCAGGGCGCCGCAGCGGCTGTCCCGGTAGAGCCGCTCCAGCGGCAGGCTCTTGAGCATGGATTGGCCGCCGCAGGTGCGGATCGCCATCCGGCACAGTTCGTTGGAATTCTCCATCACCGCATATTGCGCCGTATAGGCCCTGAGCACCTGCTCCTTGCTCGGGTTGGGGCCGGCCTCGGCAATCGCCTGGAACCACACCGACTTGGTCTGCTCCAGCATCATGTGCATGTTGGCCACCGCCAGCTGCTTGGTCGGGTACATTCGCCGCTTCACCGGCGGCGTGCCCGGCGCTTCGCCGCGCAGGTACTTGACGGTGAAATCATAGGCCGCCTGGGCGATGCCCATGTAGGTGGGCGTCAGGGTCAGGAACATGTGCGGCCAGCTGGTCGCCGCCGCGAAATAGATCCCCTTGGGCATCAGCTGTTCGTCGTTGCTGACGAACACGTTGTCGAACAGGAGATTGCGGCTGACGGTTCCGCGCATGCCCAGGGGATCCCAGTCGCCGACTACGCTGACCCCTTCGGCGTCCGCCGGCACCGCCACGTACATGGTGTCCCGCCGGGACAGGTTCTGTTTCTTCTCGGTGCACAGCACGCCGTAATAGTCGGCGGAGCCCGCCAGCGACGCGAAGATCTTCTTGCCGTTGATCAGCCAGCCGCCGTCGGTCTTGGTCGCGGTGGTGCCGAACGGCGCCGTCCCGGCCGCCGCCGCGCCGCCCTCGGAAAACGGCTGGGCGTAGATGGCGCCGTCCTTGACGATCCGCTTGTAGTGGATGGCCCGGCGGCGGTTATGGGTCTTGCGCTGGGCCGCCGTCATCTTGAGGTCGTCGGCGAGGTCGCCGGTCCACAGGCAGGAGCTGACGTGCATGTTCCAGGTCAGCGACGTGGTGCCGCAATAGCGCCCGATCTCGGCGGCGGTCAGCATGTAGGTCATGTAGTCGGCGCCGATGCCGCCGTTCCTGGACGGCACGCAGATGCCCAGCAGCTTCGACTTGTGGAGGTCCTTGTAGTTCTCCATCGGGAAGATGGCGTCCCGGTCCCACTTGTCGGCCCGGGCGGCGAATTTCTCCTGGCCCAGTTTCCGCGCCTGCGCCGTCAGGTCCGCCTGCTTTTTGTTCAGCCGCCACGCCTTGGGATCGTACATGGGGGCGTCGAGTCGGTCGTTCGCGGTCGCCATTGGGGACCCTCCCTAGATCTGGTCGAGAAATTGCTGGATCGCCCCGTTGAACAGGCCGGGGCATTGGAGATTGGCCAGGTGGTTGGCGCCGGGCATGCAGTGATATTTGGCGCCGGGAATCCTGCCGGCCATTTTTTCCATCATGCCGGCGGGCGCGTTGGCGTCCTTCTCGCCCGCCAATACCAGGGTGGGCGCGCCGATCCGGCCGAGGTTGTCGCGCCGGTCGAAGGTGACCAGGCATTGGACCACCGCCCGGTAGGTGTCTTCGGGCACCGCCGCCATGGCGTCCCGGGCGAGGCGGACGGCTTCTGGGTCGGCGCCGGTTGGAAACATGGTCCGGATCACCTCGCCGGCGATGTCCTCCATGCCCCGGCCTTCGTCCAGCGGGCCCAGCCGGTCGGCGACGAACTTCTTCTGGAAATCCCCGTCGGGGCGCCCGAACGCCGGGCTGGTCTGGGCGAGCACCAGGCTTGCGATCCGGTCGGGATGCATGGCGGCCATTTCCTGGGCGACCATGCCGCCGATGGAATGGCCGACGAGATGGGCGGTCTCCATGCCGAGATGGTCGAGCAGCGCCGCCAGGGCGGCGGCGAGGCCGGGGAACGTCACCGGGTCGATGGCCGCCGAGCCCCGGTAGCCGGGCATGTTCCACGCCACCGAATGGTAGGCGGCGGCGAAGTGTTCGAGCTGAAATTGGAAGGCGTCCGCGTCGCCGCCGATCCCGTGCAGGAAGATCAGCCCGGGCCGGCCCTCGGAATCGGCGCCGGCTTCGCTGTAGGTGATGGGGAAAGGCGCGTCGCTCATGTCGGGTCTATTCGGCGGCCTCCGCGAACTCGCCGGCAAGCTCGCCCTTCTCGACCACGTTCTCGCCGTCCAGCGCCACCGTGCAGTTCCGCACCGGGATATCGAAGTGGCCCAGCGTGTGGCGCTTGGCGAACTCGTTGGCGCCGGTGGAATAGAGGAAGTTGCCGGCGAAGGCGCGGAGTTCGGTGCCCTGGAAATCCCGCTGGTCGTACATGGTCATGGCCTCGTAGCGGGCCGCCGGGTTCAGGCCCCAGCCCACATGGGAGACGCCGTAGGCGTTCCTGTCGTCCCAGGCCGCCATGTAGCGCCGGAACAGCTCGGCATCGGTGCCCGCACCCTCGATCCCGGTGACGAAGTCGTTCTCGATGGTCAGCGTGACCGGATCCTGCAGGTAGCGCTTGAAGGTCAGGTTCACGTCGCCGACGTCGAGCACCAGCGTGCCGTTCACCGAATTCGCCGGCGGGAAGGCGACGACGATGCCGCCCGGCCAGTGGGCGACGGTCTTGGGCCGGTCGCAATAACCCCACACCCCGGCGCTCGGCGCTCCCTCGATGGCGATCTGGAGATCGGTCCCGGCATCGGAATGGACGGTCATTTCCTTGGCGCCCCGGATCTTCTTCACCGCCGCCTTGACCTTTTCGGTCAGAACCGGATCGGGCAGCAGCCGCTCGAGGGCGTCCGGGTGTTCGTTCGAGACCATGAACAGCCGCGCCCCGTTTTCGATGATCCCCGGCAATTCGGGCGCATGCAGCATGCCCTCGACGGTGAGATCGACCACCATGGTGCATTCGGACAGGGCCTTGACCACCGGGCCCAGCCCCTGAACCACGTTGGACGCGCCCGTGGAGCGCACCGGCACCGGCGCCGATTGGGGCGGGGTCGGCATGACCACGTGGAACGGCCTGGCGCCGAGCCGCAGCAGCGCCAGTTCGGTCAGGTGGACGTTGAGCTCCCGGGATTGGGTTTCCGACAGGATGGCGACCTCCTCGCCCGCCTCGACCTTGCAATATTCCAGCGCCGTGACGAAGGTCTCGACCCACCGGTGTTCGACGCGATCCCTGAACATGCTATCTCCCCCATATCATCCGCCGGTCATATCCGTAAGCCGGAGCAATAGTGGTGAACGCCCGAAGGGAATGCAAGGCGCGCAAACGGCGCGCCATAAGCAGGCTAGAACCTCGCCTCGAGACGGGAATTCAAGCCTCTCCGGTCATGCCCCGACTTGTTCGGGGCATCCAGGATATTCACCACGGAGACACAGAGGTCACTGAGGAGGAATGGTTAACTCCTGCTATCTCACTGTCTCTGTGGTTCAAAAGGCCGTCATGCCCGTGCTTGACACGGGCATCCACGCTAGGCGGTCGGCGCACCACGTGGATGGCCGGGTCCGAGCCCGGCCATGACGCTCTTCATTTAGCACCGGGTGAAGGGGATGTTGTGTCGTCGCCACGACAAGGGAATCCCCTTTCGATTCATAATCGAGTCATCTCGCCCTACCGCCAGATGCCCCGCCGCGCCGCGCGGGCTTCGGATTGGGCCGCCGCCGGATCGCCGCCGAGATCGGTCCGCGCCCAGCCCAGGCGCAGCATCTCCAGCGCCACGTCCGCATCGTCCCGCCTGCAGACGGCCTCCGCATCGCCCCGCGTCTCCGTCCTGACCGCGCATTCGAGCCCCCGCCTGTCGATCAGCCGCGAGAGCGCGTACGCCGCCTCCCGGCCGCAGGGCCAGTCGCCGGTCTCCGCCGCCCCCGGGCAGGTTTCGTCCAGGGGGAACGGCCTGATGCCTTCGAGCCGAAGCCGCCTGCCGTCCATCACCACCGTCGCGCCGTCGATCACCCGGGCCATGCCCTTGAGGGTGCCGTCGTCCCGGGTGGCGATCACCAGCGCCAGCAGGACGGCGAACAGGGCCAGCGGGAAAAGATAGCGAGACAAAGCCTATGCGCCTTCGTTTCCGTCCCGCAGCGCCGCCCAGACCCGGGCCGGGGTCGCCGGCATGTCCATGCCCTCGACGCCCGCCTGGCGGAGCGCGTCGACGACCGCGTTCATGCCGGCGGGCAGCGCGCCGCAGGTCCCCGCCTCGCCCGCGCCCTTGACGCCGAGGGGATTGTTCCCGGTCGGCACCGGGTTGCCGCCGATCCGGGTCTCGGCCAGGTCGTCGGCCCGCGGCATGGCGTAGTCCTGGAACGAGCCGGTCATCAGCTGGCCGCTGTCCGGATCGTAGACCACCTGCTCCATCAGCACCTGTCCCAGGCCCTGGGCGATGCCGCCGTGGATCTGGCCCTTCAGGGTGACCGGATTGATCACCGTGCCGACGTCGTCGACGATGGCATATCCCGCCACCTCCACCTTGCCGGTCTCGGGATCGATCTCCACCTCGCAGGCGTGACAGCCGTTGGGAAAGGTGTAGTCGGGCGTGCGGAAGGTGCCGGTTTCGTAGAGGCCGGGCTCCATCCCCGGCGGCAGCCTGGGCGGCTGGAAGGCCGCCTTGGCCGCCTCCTTGAACGGGATCGACTTGTCGGTGCCAGCGACGGTGAACCGCCCGTCCGCGAGTTCGATGTCGGCCTCGGCCGCTTCCAGGATGTGCGCGGCGATCCTGGCCGCCTTTTCGGCCACCTTGCCGGCCGCGATGTGGGCCGCCGATCCGCCCATCACCGCCGACCGCGAGCCCATGGTGCCGGCGCCGAACGCCACCTTGTCCGTATCGCCGTCCATCACCTTGATGTCCTCAGGCTCGATGCCCAAGCGATCGGAAACGATCTGCTTGTACATGGTCTCGTGCCCCTGGCCCTGGGACTTGGTGCCCATGAGGACCAGCGCGGTCCCCGACGGATTGAACCGGATTTCGCAGAATTCGAGGCCGGGGCCCGCCGCCTGCTCGATGGAATTGGCGATCCCCAGCCCCCGCAGCCTGCCGCGGGATCTGGCCTCGGCGCGGCGCGCCTCGAACCCGTCCATGTCGGCGAGGCGGTAGAGCTTGTCCATGTTGGCGGCGAAGTCGCCGCAGTCATAGGTGAAGGTGAGCGCCGTCCTGTAGGGGAAGGCGTCGGGCGCGATCAGGTTCCGCCGCCTGAGGGAAAAGGCGTCGAGGCCGAGCGCGCCGCCCAGTTCCCGCGCCGCCTCGCTCATCATCCGCTCGATGACGTAGTTGGCTTCGGGCCGCCCGGCGCCGCGGTAGGGCGCCGTCGCCTGGGTGTTGGTCTGAACCGCCTTGACGTGCACATGGGCCGCCGGGATGTCGTAGACCCCGGCGAGCAGGCCGGTGGAGCCGAACACCGACAGGAAGTTCCGGACCGACGACACGTAGGCCCCCACATTGGCCAGCGTCCTCACCCGGAGACCGAGAATTTTGCCCTCGGCGTCGAAGGCCAGTTCGGCCTCGCTCACGTTGTCCCGGCCGTGCTCGTCGGCCTGCAGGGCCTCGGAGCGCTCGCACGACCATTTGACCGGGCGGCCCAGTTTTTTCGCCGCCCACAGGGTCAGCCGGTGCTCCACGTACTGCCAGCCCTTGGTGCCGAAGCCGCCGCCCACGTCGCCGGCGATGATCCGCACGTCCTGCTCCGGCACCTTGAGGATGTCCTCGGCCAGCACGTTCCTGAGCCGGTGGGGATATTGGACGTCCACATGGAGCACGTAGCGCCGCTCCCGGGCGTCGTAATGGCCGAGCGTCCCCCGGGGCTCCATGTACTGGGCGTGGAGCCGGGAAATGACGAAGCGCCGCCTGACGATGTGTTGGGCCGCCGCGAAGGCCGCCTCGACGGCGTCCGCGTCGCCGGAGCGGAACTCGCCCGCGACATTGCCCGGGTTCTCGTCCCACAATTGGGGGCAGCCGGGCTCGACGGCGCGGGCCGTCTCCACGTTGGCGGGCAGCGGGTTGAAATCGATCCCGATCAGTTCGGCGGCGTCCTTGGCCTGATCGACGGTCTCGGCGATCACCAGGGCGACGGGATCGCCCACATAACGGACCCGTCCCCGGGCGAGGCCCGGATGGGGGCAGTGAAAGGCCGGCGCGCCCCCTTTCCGCCGCAAGGGCCCTTCCATCCTCGGCCAGCCGATCCCGTCGGCGGCCACGTCGTCCCCGGTGTAGACCGCGACAACCCCGGGCGCGGCGGCCGCGGCGGACGTGTCGATGGAGACGATCTCGGCGTGGGCGTGGGGAGAGCGCAGCAGATAGGCGTGGGCCTGGCCGGGCAGGTTGTGATCGTCGACATAGCGGCCGTCGCCGACCAGCAGCCGGGGGTCCTCCTCCCGGGTTACCGCCTGTCCGATGCCGAATGGTCCCATCTCCGTTCCTTCCCGTGTCCTTCCCGCGGGCGCGCCATGCCCGTGCAGAATTTGCATATCCGCAGGCCGTTGAAAAGCGGCAAGGCCGGAAATTCGGGCGAAATTGCCCTCACCTCTTGTGACCCCCTCACTCTCATTTCTCTTATGACCCCCTCACCCTGACCCTCTCCCCCTGAAGAAGGGGGAGAGGGGACTCGATGCAAACCCTCGCCCCCCGAAGGGGGGAGAGGGATGCGAAGGCTTGGCGGGCGGCAGCCCGGCTTAGCCGTAGCTGGGTGAGGGGGGGGAAGCTGCGGGCGCCCCGCTAGGCGCGCGACGCGTTGTAGGCGCGCAACCGGTCCCTGGCCTCGCCGGCGAGCGCCAGCCCGGCCTTGGCGTGATCCGATGTGAGGTCGGCGGTGTGCCCTTCATATTCGTCGAGCCCGAGAACGCTCGGGCGGTTGCCGAGCGCTTCCCACCACCGCGCCACGTTGGGCCGGTCCTCGAACCAGACGTCCAGCCACTTGATCATGTCGAGGACCTTGACCAGCGGCGCGTAGCAGGTCTCGGCGAGGGTGAATTGCTCGCCCATGATCCACGGCCGGCCGTCGGACAAGGCGGTCTCCATCTTGCCGAAGATCCGGTCCCATCCGACGAGGCCGCGCAGCACCCACTCCGAATCCATGCCGTCCCGGATGACCGATTGCTGGCGCAGCGTCTTTTCGAGGTCGGGCTGCTTTTTCCACCGGCTCTCCAGCTTCTTGACGTCGATCACCGACCGGAACCGGGTCACGAAATTCAGGGCGGCGACGCCCGGAAAACCGACCTCGTCCGAATCCTTGATCCACTCGCGCATGTAGGTCCGCTCAAGCAGGCCGGCGGGCTTGAGGGCTGGCTCCGGCGTCAGCTCGTCGATGTAATCGCAGATGATGGAGGATTCGCGGATCGGATTGCCGTCGTGGACCAGGGTCGGGACGACGGCCTTCGGATTGATCGCGAGATAGTCTTCGTCGAAGTGGTCTTCCTCGAGCAGCTTGATGTAGCGCGGCGTCCAGTCCTCGATCCCTTTTTCCATGAGCGTGACGACCGCCCGGTTCGAGCAGACGGAATCCGCTTCCTTCAGGTAATAGAGTTCAAGCATGGCGGCATTCTCCCCCGGCCGTCGCCCAATGGCATCGCCCGTATTCTACCCGGGCGGCCGCTCCGGGCAATCGGCGTGTTTGCCGCAACGCGCCGCGGTTCACCCTCACCCTCCTCTTTTATGACCCCCTCACCCTAACCCTCTCCCCCTGAAGAAGGGGGAGAGGGGACAAGTGCTCCCTCGCCCCC
>JAPPFK010000053.1 GCA_028823885.1 Rhodospirillales bacterium
TACCAGTTCTGCGACGACCAGCTCGCCCGCCTCCGCGTCCATGCCGTCGCCGGGTCCGATCTCGATCTCCGATCTGGCCTTGCGGTCGGTCGGCTTGACCCGCGCGTCGCCGTCGTAGACGCCGATCACCAGGGGGCTGCCATCGGGCAGCGCGCGGATCAGTCTGGCCTGGTAGTCACCGTCATCCTGTTGCCGCAAGCGCACCAGCAGCCGATCGCCGAGGCCCGGCGCCGGGCCGGGGCGGCGGTCCGCCTTCAGGTAAACGAGAGGCGCCGGCGAATCTTCCGGCCAGTTGTCGGGCGTTACCAGAACCTCGCCGTCGCTATCGGTTCCCGAAACCCGAACCACGGTCACCGGCGGCAGTGCGCCGGTTCGGGACAGCGACCGGTCACCGCCGTCTTCGATCAGCCCCATATCCTTGAGGTGGCGGATTTCGCTCCGCAGGCGCGCACGGTATTTTTTGGCGACGTTGAAGGCCGAGGTTATATGGCGGACGGTTGCGTGATCCGGATTTTCCGAGATGTAGTCGAGGATGTCCTGCCGGCTCGGCAGGCCCGCTTTCGGTTTTTTGCGTTCCGCCAAGCTGAAGCGGCCTGCGCCGTCTAGCCGGCGTCGGCCGGCGCCGGGTCCTTGGGCGCCTTCTTGGGGCCGGTTTTCTTGGCCGCCTTCCTGGTTTTCTTCTTCCGCGCCCCGCCCTTCGCCGCGATCAGGGCGACGGCTTCCTCGAGGGTGGGCGTCTCCTCCTTTTTGTCCTTGGGCAGCGTCGCGCGGGTCGTGCCGTGCTGGACATAGGGGCCCCAGCGGCCGGTTTTCAGGACAATGGGTTTCCCATCGTCCGGGTGATCACCGATGGTGACCGGCGCGGGCTTGCGGGGCGCATTGGCGAGGAGTTCCACCGCCCGGTTGTGGCCGATGGTCAGAACGTCGTCCTGCTTGAGCGACACGTAGGTGCCCTCGTGCTTGATATAGGGACCGAAGCGGCCGATGCCGGCCTGGATCATTTCGCCGGTTTCGGGATGGGGGCCGATATCCCGCGGCAAGGCCAGCAGGCCGAGCGCGGTGTCCAGGTCGACGGCCGCCGGGTCCATGTCCCTGGCCAGCGATGCCCGCTTCGGCTTTTGTTCGCCCTCGGGCTCGCCCAGTTGGACATATATGCCGTGAGGCCCGCGCCGCATGGTGACGGCCAGGCCGGTGCCCGGATCGGTGCCCAGTTCCTTCGGCCCGGCATCGAGCGCGGCGGCGCCATCGCCGCCGTTGTCGACGACAAGGGGCCGCGTATGCCTGCAATCGGGGTAGTTAGAGCAGCCGATGAAGGCGCCGTAGCGCCCCACCTTCAGGCTCAGTTGACCCTCGTCGCAGGACGGGCATTTCCGGGGGTCCCGTCCCGAGCCGTTGTCGCGGAAGAAATGGGGCCCGAGAAGCTCGTTGAGCGCATCCAGCACCTCGCGAACCCGCAGTTCGGTGGTGGCGCCCACGGAGTCCGAGAACTTGGCCCAGAAGTCCCGGAGAACCGCCTTCCAGTCGATCCGCCCGCCCGAAATGTCGTCCAGCTGGTTCTCCAGGTCGGCGGTGAAGTCATATTCCACGTAGCGGGTGAAGAAGCTCTCGAGGAACGCCGTGACCAGCCGGCCTCTGTCCTCGGGAAAGAACCGCCGGCTCTCGAGCCGCACATAGTCCCGATCCTGCAGGACCGAGATGATCGATGCATAGGTCGACGGGCGGCCGATACCGAGTTCCTCGAGGCGCTTTACCAGGCTCGCTTCGGAGAAGCGGGGCGGCGGCTGCGTGAAATGCTGCTCCGGCAGGATGGCGGTCCGGTCCAGGGCCTGGCCTTCCTTGAGGTCCGGCAGCCGCGCTTCCTTTTCCTCTTCGGTCTCGCCGTCATCGCGGCCTTCTTCGTAAAGTTTGAAAAAACCGTCGAACGTAACGATCGAGCCGCGCGCCCGAAGGGTCAGCCGGTCGTCATCCCGGGGCGCGCCCGCGGGCCGGAGGTCGACGGCGACCTGGTCGAGCACGGCGGAGGCCATTTGGCTCGCCACGGTCCGTTTCCAGATCAGATCGTAGAGTTTGAACTGATCCGGATCCAAACCGGAAAGTTCCTTGGGCAGCCGGCCGATATTGGTCGGGCGGATCGCCTCGTGGGCTTCCTGGGCGTTCTTCGCCCTGCTCGAATAGGCCCGGGGGCGTTCGGGCACGTAGTCGGACCCATAGGCCGACCCGATATGGCGGCGGGCCTCGTCGACGGCCTCCTTGGCCATCTGAACGCCGTCCGTCCGCATGTAGGTGATGAGGCCGACGGCCTCGCCGCCGACGTTGACGCCTTCATAGAGGCGCTGGGCGACCTGCATGGTCTTGCGGGCGGAGAAATATAGTTTGCGGGCCGCTTCCTGCTGAAGCGTCGAGGTGGTGAACGGCGGCGCCGGATTTCGGCGGGACTGCTTGCGCTCGACCCGGGAGACGGAGAAATTCGCGGCCTCGATGGCGGCGGCCGCCCGGTTTGCCGCGGCTTCGTCGCCCAGCGCCAGTCTGTCCAGCTTCTCGCCGTCGAGATGGGTCAGCTGCGCGGTGACCGGTTTGCCGTTTTGATCGGCAAAGACCGCGTGGACCGACCAATATTCCCGGGGCACGAAGTTCTCGATCTCGGTTTCGCGCTCGCAAATCAGCCGCAGCGCAACCGATTGGACGCGGCCCGCGGACCGGCTGCCCGGCAGCTTGCGCCAGAGAACCGGCGACAGGGTGAAGCCGACGAGGTAGTCCAGGGCGCGCCGCGCCAGATAGGCCTCGACCAACTCCTGGTCCACGTCCCGCGGGTGATCGAACGCATCGAGGATGGCGTTCTTGGTGATCTCGTTGAAGACCACCCGTTTGACCTCGACGCCATCCAAGGCCTTCTTCTCGTCCAGGACTTGCTGGACGTGCCACGAGATTGCCTCGCCCTCACGGTCGGGGTCGGTGGCCAGATAAAGGTGGTCCGCCTTTTTGACGGCCTCGGTGATTTCCCTCACCTGCTTTCGGGAGTCGGAATCGATCTCCCACTTCATCGAGAAGTCGGCATCGGGATCCACCGATCCGTCCTTGGCCGGCAGATCGCGAATATGGCCGTAGCTGGCGAGGACCGTGTAGCCGCTCCCCAGATACCGATTGATCGTCTTCGCCTTGGCGGGCGATTCGACAACGACGACGTTCGACATTTAGCGTCCGTTATATCTCGGCGAGTAATGAAACCCGATTGCCAGGATGCCGTTCGATTCTTCCGGCCAACTCCAATTCCAGGAGGATGGTCGTGACCGCGGCAGGGGACATTTGGCATTGCCGAATGAGTTCGTCAACCGCAACCGGCGTCGGGCCGAGAAATTCTTTCAGGTCCCGGTGGTTGAAATCGGTCGGCGTTTCGGCGGGCGCCGATGGGTTTTCTGTTTCAAATTCAATGACTTGCGAGGGGTCGTCCAGCCTCGGCTGTGGCGGAGAGAAAACATCCGGCAAATTATTGGTCACGTCGGCGGCGGATTCGGTGAGGACGGCGCCGTCCCGAATCAGCAGGTTGGGTCCCTGGGCGCGGGGATCGAGCGGCGAGCCGGGTACGGCGAACACCTCGCGGCCCTGCTCCAGGGCGGTGCGCGCGGTGATCAGCGACCCCGACCGCTTTGCCGCTTCGACGACGATGACGCCTTCGGAGAGGCCCGATATCAACCGGTTCCGGCGGGGGAAATGACGGGCCTGCGGGGTAAGCCCGAGCGGCATTTCGGAGATGACCAGGCCCTCGGCCGCCAGCCGCTCATGGAGCTCCGCGTGTTCCTTCGGGTAGACCACGTCCACGCCCCCGGCGAGGACGGCGATGGTGCCGGTATCGACGGCCGCTTCGTGCGCGGCGCCGTCGATGCCCCGGGCCATTCCCGAGACGACGGCGAAACCCTCCTGGCCCAGCTCGCCGGCGAGTTTGCCGGCCAGGCGCGTTCCATTGATCGAGGCATTCCGGGTCCCGACGAGCGCAAGGCACCGCCGCGCGGCCAGGCCGGGGTCCCCCTTGGCGAACAGGACCGGCGGCGCGTCTTCGATATATTCGAGGAGCGGCGGATAGGCCTCCTCGCCGAGAAACAGCAATTGCACCTTCTGTTTCCGGGCCGCATCGATTTCGTCCTCGATTTCCGAAACCGCCGGCAGTGACGGGGACTTGGCGCCGCCCCGGCGCGCCAGGCCCGGCAGCGCCTCCAACGCCGCCGCCGCCGTGCCGAAGCGCTCGACCAGCCGGCGATGGGTGACCGGGCCCACACGTTCGGCCCTGATCAGCCGCAGAATGTCCCGTTTCTCGTCATCCGATAAAGACATGGCGCTACACTATCGGACGGCAATGGATGTGGGTAGCGCCGAGATGGCTGCCGCTTCCGCCGGGTTGCCGTCACTGTTAATCGGGGGGCGGCAAAAAAACTAGCGTGTTCAATAACAAGCTGCTTAATATATCGGCCAACACGGAATAACGCGGGGTGATAGCCGCACCAATCAACCTAAACGGAGAGGAACATGTCACGTCTCAACAAAACACTCCTTATGGCCGGAACGGCGCTCCTGGGAGCCTCGCTGGTCTCCGGCGCCGCATCGGCACAGACGGTTTCGCTGAAGATGGCCCACTGGCTGCCGCCGGTGCACCATATGACCCAGACCGCCCAGGCCTGGATCGACGCCGTCGAAAAGGCTTCCGGCGGCTCGATCAAAATCCAGCTCGACAAGAACGCGCTGGCGAAACCTCCGGGACAATACGACCTGGCCAAGAACGGCGTCCGCGACCTCGCCTGGAGCGTCGGCGCCTATACCCCGGGCCGTTCGCCCTTGTTCCGGTTCGCCGAGGTGCCGTTTGCGTCACCCAATGCGGAAACAGGCAGCCCCGGCCACATCAAGTGGTATCTGAAGCATGGCTTCGACAAGAAGGAAATGGGCGATACGGTCCTGATCACCTCCTGGGTGCACGGACCAGGCCTGCTTCATTCCAAGAAAGAAGTCACCAAGATGGAAGACATGAAGGGGATAAAGATCCGCGTCGGCGGCGGCGGCGTGCTGACCGCCAAGAGCCTCGGCGCCGTTCCGGTCAACCAATCGGCCACCCAGTCCCATGAAAGTCTGACCCGCGGCACCACCGAAGCCGCGTTCTTCCCATGGGAAGCGGTACACGGGTTCCGGCTGGCGGGACTGGTCAAGTATCATCTCGAGGTGCCGGGCGGTCTCTATACCACCCCGTTTGCCCTCAATATGAACAAGAAGAAGTTCGAAGGCCTTCCCGCGGCCGCACGGAAATTGCTGATGGCCGAGGGCGGCGCCAAGGGCGCCAAGCTGATCGGGGCGCTTTGGGACAAGGCGGACGAGGTCGGCAAGCAGGACGCCATCAAGGCCGGCAACAAGATCCAAACCCTGTCCGACGCCGAGACGAAGCGCTGGGCCAAGGCGATCAAGATCATTACCGATCAGTGGATTGCCAAGGGCAACGAAATGGGCCTCAACGGCAAGGCATTGATGGACGAACTCCGTCAAATGATGAAGGCAGGCTGACGCCGCGCTGAGTCATCGATAACGGACTTCGGATGAATCCGTCAGGAGGATTTCTGATTTTCCTGAGCGAGCGAGTCACCCTGTGGCTCGCTCGCGCGGGTTCTGTCGGTCTTGCGATCATGATGTTTCTGACGCTCGCCGACGTGGTCGGACGTATTTTCGATCATCCGGTCGCGGGCACCGTCGAGCTGACCGAACTCATCATGGGGATGATCATTTACCTCGGGGTCGGGTTCACCACCTTCAACCGCAGCCATATTCGCGTCGACATCCTGATCGCCCTGATGTCGACGCGCGTTCAGGCGGTGCTCGATGTCGTTACCCACGCGATCGCGACGGTCTTTATCGGCTTTGTGGTCTGGCGGCTGTTTCTTCAGGCCGCATCCCGGATCGAGAACAATGACCACACCATTATCTGGGAGATTCCCGTCTGGCCGGTGGCGTACGTGATGGCGCTGGCCAGCGTGTTGATGCTCACCTCGTTGGTGCTTCATCTGGTGATTGCGGCCCGGACGGCGGTTACCGGGCAAGCGATGGTGGTCGGCGATCCGTCCTCGACGGGAGCCGAATAGGCGGCAAAATGGACCCCATCACCCTCGC
Organism: Rhodospirillales bacterium; assembly: GCA_028823885.1. Lineage (GTDB taxonomy): Bacteria > Pseudomonadota > Alphaproteobacteria > Rhodospirillales > UBA2165 > JAJDXO01. Next base: position 6,139 of record JAPPFK010000053.1, read on the forward strand.
CATCATCGTCTTCCTGGTTTTGTTCGTGCTCCTGGCGATCGGACTGCCGATCGGCTTCGCCATGGGGGTCACGGGCTTCGTCGGCGGATCGATCCTGCTCGGGGACTTCGATGCCGCATTGTTTCTGCTCGGCCAGACGGCGTACGAGACGGCGATCACCTACAATCTGTCGATTGTCCCGCTGTTTATTCTCATGGGGTATTTCGCCAGCAACTCGGGCCTGTCCGAGGCGCTGTTCAATGCCTGCAATACCTGGCTGGGATACCGGCGGGGCGGGCTCGGCCTGGCGACCATCGGCGGCTGCGGCGCCTTCGCCGCCATCTGCGGGTCGTCTCTGGCGACCGCGGCGACGATGACCCAGGTCGCGCTGCCGGAGATGAAGCGCTACAACTACGCGGACAGCCTGTCGACGGGCTCCATCGCCGCCGGCGGCACCATCGGCATCCTGATCCCGCCGAGCGTCATCCTGGTGCTCTACGGCATCCTGACCGAATCCAATATCGGCGATCTGTTCCTCGCCGGTTTCATACCCGGCATCCTGCTGGTGATCACTTTCATGCTCACCATCTCGGTGGTGACGCGATTCAAACCGGAGCTCGGCCCGCGCGGCGAGAAAACCACCCTTCGCCAGAAACTCGGCGCGTTCAAGAACGTCTGGGGTACCGTCGTCCTGTTCTCGCTGGTGATCGGCGGCATTTATCTCGGGATTTTCTCGCCCGAGGAAGCGGCGGGCATCGGCGCGTCGGGGGCGCTCGGCCTGGCGCTGCTCGCCCGCACCATGACCCGGCGGGTTTTCTTCGACTGCCTCATGGAGACGGTGCGGACCACGTCGATGATCTTCACCATCCTCATCGGCGCCATCCTGTTCAACAATTTCCTGGTCCTCAGCGAAGTCCCCAACGCCATCGGCGGCTGGATCGAGGGCCTGGCGCTGTCCAAGACCATGATCCTGCTGATTATTCTGCTGATCTATCTGGTTCTGGGGTGCGCGCTGGATTCGCTCGCTATGATTCTGCTGACCATCCCGATCTTCTTCCCCGTGGTTCAGAATCTCGGCTTCGACCCGGTCTGGTTCGGCATCGTGGTGGTGATGGTGGTGGAGCTCGGGCTGATAACGCCTCCCATCGGGATGAACGTGTTCATCATAAAAGGCATGGCGCAGGAGGTCCCGCTCGGGCGCATCTATACGGGCGTCCTGCCGTTCGTCGTCTCGCTGATCATTCTGATCGGCATCATCGTCGCGTTCCCCAAGATCGCGACCTGGCTGCCGAGCACGGCGGCCATGTTCCGCTGACCGGCCGGGCCACTTTGCCGGCTGGCCGGCAAAGCCGGTCCAGCGGGCCCGGCCATGACGCTCTGGCGGCGCGCCAAGTCAAACCCGTCATGCCCCGCCGATAGCGCGGGGCATCCAGGGATTCACCACAGAGACCACCGAGGACACAGAGTATCTATATTCGAATCCGCTCCGTGATCTCTGTGTGCTCTGTGGTGATTTTGCTCCCTCTCCCCCTGACGGGGTGAGGGGACTTGGGGCACTCTCCAGTCATCATGCCCGTGCTTGACACGGGCATCCACGCTTGGCGGCGATGTTCCGCTGACCGGCCGGACTACTCCGCTTCGGGTCCGGATTTCCCGCCGATCCTGGATTCCCGGCCGCTCAAAAGCCGGCGGATGTTCTCGTGGTGGCGGGCAATTCCGAGGACGGCCAATAATGCCGCCAATACCGCGATCTGCTCTCCGGACAGCCACCAGGCGAGGAAGGGCGACGACGCGAAAGCGAGGATAGCGGCGAGCGACGAATAGCGGGTGACGACGGCGACGGCGAGCCACACCCCGAGGCAGGCGATTCCCACCGGCAAGGAGACCGCCGCGAGCGCCCCGAACGAGGTGGCGACGCCCTTGCCGCCCCGGAATTTCAGCCAGATGGGAAAATTGTGGCCGATGACGGCCGCCAGACCGGCGGCGATGGCGAGATCGAGGCCGAACCGGTGAGCGATCAGAACCGGGACCGCGCCCTTGGCGACGTCGAGCAGCAGCGTCGCGGCGGCAACCCCCTTGCGCCCCGTCCGCAGCACGTTGGTCGCGCCCACGTTGCCCGAGCCGATGGACCGTATATCGCCCAGCCCCGCCATCCGCGAGAGCAGCAGCCCGAACGGGACGGACCCCGCCAGATAGGCGAGGACGGCGGTCAGAATGTGCGCGCTACCGACCAAGTGGGCTGGACCCGACGATTAGAGCGTGATGACCCGATTGTGAAACGTAGGGGGGATGTCTTGGTTGGATTGAGTTGATTCCTTGTCGCGGTGTCGCCACAAAATCCCCCTCACCCAGCTCCAAATGAAGAACGTCATGGCCGGGCCCACTGGACCGGCTTTGCCGGGCCAGCCGGCAAAGTGGCCCGGCCATCCACGTGTACCGCTGCCCCAAAGCGTGGATCACCGGGTCAAGCCCGGTGATGACGACTTGCTGTCTATCCCCTCTCCCCCTCGAAGGGG
>JAPPFK010000168.1 GCA_028823885.1 Rhodospirillales bacterium
GGCCGGCCCGCAGCGCCGGGATCAGCCCCTCCCAGTCCTGACGGACGAACGCGCAGGCGACTTCCAGCCGCGCGCACAAGGCCAATGCGATGTCGACGTCGAAGCCGATGAGCCGGTCCGCATCGTCGACGTCGCTGAACGGCGGATAGGCGGGGTCGACCCCGATGCGGAGCGTCTCCCGGGCCGCCTCGCCCCCGGATGCGGGCACGGCAGCCAGCAGGACGAGGATCAGCGCCGTGATCAATCCCTTCATGGAACCTCCAAACCTCCGGTATCACCGTCCCGGAAACTCAAGCCGCTGACGCCGCCGAACGCCCCGGCAGCCGATCCTCATCGGTCACGGGACAAGTGTCAACGGCGGACCAAAATCCGGCCGCCATGCGGCTGAAGGCAAGGCCGCTCGAGACCGGATTTTGCCCCACAAAGGGCTTTCCTGCCCGCCGCTCATGGCATAACGTACCAGCGTTTCGTTAGAAGCCTGAATCTAATAGGGATTCCCTTGGAGTCGAATTGGTGATTAATTCCGATTCCGGAGGGATTTATCAGGATTAGGAGCCGGAACCTTCACCAATGTCTTTGCCGCCATCGGCGAAATCTGCGACATGTTCACGCCGGATGAGTGCTGGAATTATTTCAAAGCCGCCGGATATGGATCAGGTTAAAGCCGAAAAGCCGTAACGAATCGAAAGCGTAATACCGCTATATCGAGGACCCATATGACAGGCACAGTCTCCAGTGCCGAACAAGCAGCGCCCCCCTCAATGCCGTCCGTTTACGCGGACGGGTGGAAAAGAGGCCAGCAGGCCGACCCGGACCGGTCGGCCAACTACATCGCGCATACCATGATCGGAGACCCGCTCGCGGATGCGATGATCGAGGATCTCGAGTCACTCGGAAAAGAGGAATCGGAACGGCTTATCAGGCTCGGCATGCATGATAGTGAAGGCGACGCGCTGCGCGGGGCGCCGGCATCGGTCCGGGAATTCTTTTCGCATTGCGTCGAACCGCCGGATTGGCTCGACCTGCCGTCTTTGCTTCCCGGCTGCCAAATGTTCTGGCGCAACGGGCGGCTTGTGCTCGCAGGCATGGTGGGCGGCGTCCTGGTCGAGGGGTTTGCAACGAACATCGCCAAATCCTTTTTCTTGACCGGCCGGCTGCGCGATCAGGGCGTACGGCGGCTGAAGCAGAACAACCGCCACATGCTGGAGATATTCATGCCGGGCGGCATGGAAGCGCACGCCGACGGGTGGACCCATTCCGTCCGGGTCAGGCTGGTCCACGCAAAAATCCGTAAGTTGCTCACCGAGTCCGAGGAATGGGACGTTGCGGAGCTGGGCACGCCGCTCAGCGCCGCGCATGTGGGTTTCGCCGCCGCTGCCTTTTCGGCCAGGCTGCTTAAGCATCTCAAGAGCCTCGGCGGCTCCTTTGACGAGGAGGAGCGCAGAAGCTTCATGGCGGTGTGGCGGTATTCCGGGTATCTGATGGGCATTCCGGAAACCATCCTTTACCGCGACGAAGAGGAGGCGCTCGAGATTTTTCGGATAGGCCTCCTGTGCGAGCCGCCGCCGTCATTGGAATCGATCGTGCTTGCAACGTCTCTGATCAATTCCGCACCGCTCATTGCCGGAATCGACGATGACGACGAGCGCCGGAATCTCTCCGGCTACGTCGCGCAAATCTCACGAGCCCTTATCGGCAACGAAATGGCGGACGCACTCAGGTATCCGAAGAGCCGGACGTTTGGAAGCCTATGGAAGTTTCGGACGGCCAATCGGGTTGACCGGATTAAGGACCGGCTGATGCCCGGCCGTTCCGGCGCCGAGGCAACCCTCAACACATTGTTCGACGTCTCTCATTTCGACGAATTGGGTATCAGCTATCGATTGCCCGACCACGTCCACGCGGAGCGGTCATCGCGGTGGTAGAACCTGTGCGCCCGCCCCGATTCGGTGACACGCGAAAGGACGGAACGCGCGGCCGGGAACGGCGTGAGCCGGCCGACGCCTCCGCCCGTCCGGAGGTCCGCGATGACCGGTAGCGCTCTCGACCGCTTTATCGAGACCGTGCTGCATCGCCGATGGATCGTGCTCGCGGTTACCACGCTGGTTATGCTCGCGGCATCGGCCGGCGCGGGTTTCGTTGGCGTCACCAACGACTACCGGAGCCTGTTCGACAAGGATAACCCCCAGCTTGCCGCCCTGAACGCGCTGGAGGCCAACTACGGCGCGTCCAACAGGGCGCTGATCGCGGTTGCGCCGTCAACGGATACGGTTTTCACCCGCGAGGCGCTCGGAGCCGTTGAAGACCTGACCCGGAAGGCTTGGCGGGCGCCCCACGCCGTCAGGGTGGACTCTCTCACGAACTACTCATACAGCCGGGCGGAGGGCGACGACCTGATCGTGCGCCCGCTGGTCAAGAACGCGGGCTCGCTCACCGACGCCCAATTGGGGCGGACCCGGGATATCGCCCTCGACGCGGTCGAGACCGCCGGCCGCCTGGTCTCGCGCGACGGAAAGGTCGCGGGGATCGTGATCACCTTCGCCCTGCCGGACAATCCGGACGCCGCGGTCGTCGAAATCACCGACTATCTCAACGATCTCCTCGACAAGGCCCGCGCCGGCCATCCGGATACCGCCTATCACCTGACAGGCGATGTGCCGCTGAACCGCGCCTTCGCCGACGCCACCGTGGACGATCTTGAAACCCTGGTCCCGATCGTGCTGGTGGTGGTTACGGTGACCGCGGCCGTGCTGCTTCGCTCTCTCATGGCGACGCTGGCGACCCTGGCCGTGCTGATGTTCTCGGTCAACACCACGGTGGGTTTCGCCGGCTGGCTCGGCACCGTGTTCAACCCCGCCAATTCCGGCGTGCCGATCATCGTGATGACGGTGGCCATTGCGCACTCGATCCATATCGTCGCGAGCACGCTGGCCGGCATCGCGCGGGGCCTCGACCGGAATGCGGCCATTTCGCAGGCAATCCGGGAAAACGCATGGCCGGTGTTCCTGACCTCGCTCACCACGATAATCGGGTTTCTGAGCCTGAACGCGTCGGACTCGCCGCCCTTCCGCGTCCTCGGCAACCTGGTGGCGTTCGGCGTGTTCTGCGCCTTCGTCTATTCGCTCACGGTGCTGCCCGCGCTGCTTTCGGTCCTGCCGCTGCGGGCGAAGGCGCTGCACCAGGGACAGTCGGCCTTCTTCGACCGCTTCGGCGCATTCGTCGTGCGCCGCTCCCGCGTTCTGCTCTGGTGCACAACCGTCCTCGCCATCGTGATGGTCAGCGGTATTTTCCGCCTCGAATTCACCGACAACTGGACGAAGTATCTCGGCGAACGCTACGAGTTCCGCAAAGACACGGATTTCGTCATCGACAACCTGACCGGCATCGAGACCCTGGAGTACGTGCTCGATGCGGGCGGCAGAGGCGGCATCTTCGAACCCGGCTATCTGCACAAGGTCGAGGCGTTCGCCGAATGGTTCCGAAAGCAGCCCGAAGTGTCCCACGTCGAGGCCTTTTCGGACATCATGAAGCGCCTGAACAAGAACATGAACGGCGACGGCCCGGAATTCTACCGCGTTCCGGACGACCCGAAACTGGCCGCGCAATTCCTGCTTCTTTATGAACTGTCCCTTCCACAGGGCAGGGACATGAACAACCGGATCGATATCGGCAAGACGGCAACGCGCATGACGGTGGCGTTGCGGAGCCTCACCTCCGCGGCGCAGCGCGGGCTGGACGCGCGGGCGAGGGCATGGCAACGGACCAATGCCCCCGGTCTCCTGACGACCGAGACCTCGGGCGTCAGTATCGTGTTCGCCCATCTCTCCCAGCGCAACATCGAGAGCATGCTGACCGGCACGATCATCGCCATGGCCCTGATCTCGCTCATCCTGGTCTTCGTATTCCGGAGCCTGCGGATCGGCTTGATCAGCCTGGTGCCGAATTTCATCCCCGCGGCGATGAGCCTGGGCCTCTGGGGCTTCATGGTCGGCCGGGTTGGCCTCGCCGGCTCGGTGATGACCGCGATCGCATTCGGTATCGTCGTCGACGACACGATCCACTTCCTGACCAAATACCTTCAGGCCCGCCGGGATGGCGGCGACGCGCCCGCGGCGATACGCACGGCCTTCCGCACCGTCGGTTACGCCATGTGGACCACCACCGCCATGCTGGCGCTCGGCTTCCTGGTGTTCGCCTCGTCCGGCTTCGAGGTCAGTTGGGCGCTCGGCCTCCTGGTTGCGCTCACCATCTTCCTTGCGCTGATAGCGGATTTCCTGCTTCTGCCTCCGCTGTTGATGGCTCTCGATCGCAGAAAATCGTGAATCGCGCCCGCCGCGGAGGCCTGCGGGGCCTGACCGAAATCCGGGGAGGGAGACTTTTCCGGTCGCCCGTCAGGGGACCCTGCTGTAAGTTGAAAATGGTGTGTGACTTGTAGCAATATATTTGAAAATAATTTTGAAAATCCAACATGGAACAACCAATGACCAAAGGAAGGGGTTGCATGAAAATCAAATCATTCACAGGAATGGCGGCCGTTGCGGGAATCCTCGCGGTTGCCGGAATGGCCGTCCCGGCGCATGCGGCAACGCTCGACGACGTAAAGTCGGCCGGCGTTATCAAGTGCGGCATCAACACCGGCCTGGCGGGCTTCGCGTTCACCGGTGACGACGGCAAATGGACCGGGTTCGACGTCGCCTACTGCCGGGCGATGGCCGCGGCCGTCCTCGGCGATCCGGACAAGGTCAAATACGTGAACCTGACCGGCGCAAACCGTTTCCCGGCGCTCCAGTCGGGCGAGATCGACGTGCTTTCGCGGAACACCACCTGGACGTTTTCGCGCGATGTGGATCTCGGCTTCACCTTCGTCGGTGTCAACTACTACGACGGCCAGGGCTTCATCGGCCGCAAGTCGCTCGGCGTGAAAAGCGCGAAGGAGCTCGACGGCGCATCGGTCTGCATCCAGACCGGCACGACCACCGAGAAGAACCTCGCGGACTTCTTCCGCGTCAACAACATCTCCTACGAGGCGGTGCCGATCGAGACCAACTCGGAAGCCCGCACGGCGTATCAGGCCGAGCGTTGCGACGTCTACACGACGGACGCGTCCGGCCTCGCCGCCACGAAATCGACCTTCGAGGACGCCGAAAAGCACATGGTGTTCCCGGAAATCGTGTCGAAGGAGCCGCTCGGTCCGCTCGTCCGCCAAGGTGACGACCAATGGGCCGATATCGCGAGGTGGGTCCTGAACGCGCTGATCTCCGCCGAGGAGCTGGGCGTGACGCAGGCCAACGTCGAGGAACTCGCCAAGGGCAGCAAGAATCCGGAGATCAACCGGATGCTCGGCAGCGAAGGTTCGTACGCGAAAATGCTCGGCCTCGAGAAGAACTGGGCCGTAAACGCGATCAAGGCGGACGGCAACTACGCCGAAATCTTCGAAAAGTTTGTCGGCCCGAAGACGCCGCTTGGTCTTGAGCGCGGTCTGAACGCACTCTACAAGGATGGCGGCATCCTCTACTCTCCGCCGTTCCGTTAGGCCGTAACCCGTACTGTCGCCCCGCCGGTCACGCTCCGGCGGGCGCGATAGTGCTTTAAAGACCTGGTTTTGCGAGAGCGACACGAAGCTGTGGCCTCAACAAACTCGCCAGCCGGCCCCGCTACCGGTTTCAATATTTGGCGGCTGTGGACGGATGAACGCCATCGCGGGATTCTGTCGCAGGCGATCGTTGTCATTCTCGTGGCGTTGGCGCTCGTCTGGGTCGCCGACAACACCCGCACCAACCTCGACAATCGAGGTCTCGACATCGGGTTCGACTTCCTGGCGGATCCGGCCGGGATCGGCATCGGCGTTTCGCTGATCGAATACAGGTCCACCGATACGTGGCTGCGGGCGATGACCGTGGGCCTGCTCAACACGGTCCTGGTGTCGGCTCTCGGAATTGTCGCGGCGACGGCGATCGGCTTCGCGGCGGGGATCATGCGTCTGCTGCCCAACTGGCTGATCCGCACGATCATCGCCACCTGGGTCGAATTCACCCGCAACGTTCCGCTGCTCCTCCAGATCATCTTCTGGTGGACGTTGCTGCTCAGCCTGCCGACCGTGCGCGAGACGCTGCGAATCGGCGATTCCATATTCCTCAATAATTCCGGGATCACGGGCCCCTCCCCGGTCTTCGAACCGGGCGCCTCGGCCGTGCTGATCGCGCTGGCGGCCGGTGTCGCGGCAGCCTGGGCGGTCCTGAACTGGGCGCGAAAGCGCCAGGCGGCGACCGGCGAACGGCTTCCGGCCGGCTGGATCGCGCTGGGCCTGATCGTGCTCCTGCCGCTGGCGGTCTATTTCGCGAGCGGCGAGCCGATCAGTTGGGACACCCCGACCGCGAACCGCTTCGGGCGCTTGCGCGGCGGCCTGACGGTAACGCCGGAACTCGTCGCGCTCTGGTTCGCGCTGTCGACATACACCGGCGCGTTCATCTCCGAAATCGTGCGCGCCGGCATCCTTTCCGTGTCCAAGGGGCAGACCGAAGCGGCGGGCTCGCTGGGCCTCAAGGGCTGGCAGACCACCCGGCTCATCATCATGCCGCAGGCGCTGCGGGTGATCATCCCGCCGCTGACGAGCCAGTTCCTGAACCTGACGAAAAACTCCTCCCTCGCGCTCGCCGTGGGCTTCCAGGATTTCGTCGGCATCGGCTCCCAGGCGCAGAACCAGACCGGCCAGGCGATCGAGATCGTGTTCAGTTGGATGGTCGTCTATGTCTCGCTCAGCCTGCTCACGTCGGCTTTCATGAACTGGTACAACGCGCGCATCGCGCTGGTCGAACGGTGAGGCGCGAACCTTGAGCATGCAGCCCTTCCATCGCGCGCAAAAGGACATGCTCGCCGAGCGTCCGCCGCCGGCCACCACCACGGGTACCCTGGGCTGGCTGCGCGAGAACCTGTTCTCGAACTGGTTCAACACCGGGCTTACGCTGCTGGCGCTGTACCTGCTGTGGACCATCATCCCGCCGTTCATCGATTGGGCTTTCATCCACGCCGACGCGAGCGGCAGCACCGGCCGCGAATGCACCACCGAAGGCGCGTGCTGGGCCTGGCTGGACCAACGCATCGACCAGTTCCTGTACGGCTTCTACACGGCGAGCGAATACTGGCGCGTCAACCTGACGGTCATCCTGCTGATCCCCGCGCTCCTGCCGCTGCTGTTCGACGGCATCCCCTGCGCGCGCCAGCTGCGCTACTTCTCGCTCGCCTACCCGGTCATCGCCGTCTTTCTGCTGGTCGGCGGCATCGGTCTGGAAGCGGTGCCGACGTCCAGCTTCGGCGGCTTCATGCTGAACCTTGCGGTCGGCCTGTCGGGTATCGTCCTGTCGCTGCCGGTCGGAATCCTGCTTGCGTTGGGGCGGCGCTCGAACCTTCCGGCGGTGCGCATCCTCTGCGTCATGTTCATCGAACTCGTGCGCGGCGTTCCGCTGATCACGCTGTTGTTCACCGCGGCGATCCTGCTGCCCATGTTCCTGCCGGAAAACTGGAGCCCCGACCTGGTCATCCGGGTGATCGTCGTCGTAACGGCGTTCGCCTCGGCATACATGGCGGAGGTCATTCGCGGCGGCCTGCAGGCCATCCCGAAGGGCCAGTACGAGGCCGCCCAGGCGATGGGCCTCGGCTATTGGCAGTCGATGCGGCTGATCATCCTGCCCCAGGCGCTGAAGATCTCGATCCCGGGCATCGTCAACACCTTCATCGGCCTGTTCAAGGACACCACGCTCGTCTTCCTGATCGGCCTGTTCGACATTCTCGGAATCGCCCGGTCGCTGCAGCAGAATCAGGACTGGATCGGCAAGGTCGACGCCGAAGGGTTCCTGTTCACGTCCCTCTTCTTCTTCATCGTCTGCTTCTCCATGTCGCGTTATTCGCTGAACCTGGAAAAGCGCCTCGATACCACCAACCGCTGAGCGGAGGACCTGATGTCCGTTCAAGAAACCGAACACACCCGCGGCGACGGCGAACCGGCCATCCGGATCGACCGGCTGAACAAGTGGTTCGGCGCGTTCCACGTCCTGCGCGACATCGACCTAGAGGTCGCCCCGCGGGAACGGATCGTGATCTGCGGGCCGTCCGGCAGCGGCAAGTCGACCCTGATCCGCTGCATCAACCGCCTGGAGGATCACCAGGAGGGGTCGATCGTGGTCGACGGCGTCCCGCTGACCAACGACCTGAAGCAGATCGACGCGGTGCGGCGCGAAGTCGGCATGGTGTTCCAGTCGTTCAACCTGTTCCCGCACCTCACGGCGCTCGAAAACTGTACGCTCGCCCCGTTCTGGGTGCGCAAGATGCCGAAGGCGGAAGCGGAGCAGACAGCCATGCAGTACCTGGAACGGGTCAAGATTCCCGAACAGGCCAACAAGTACCCCGGCCAGCTGTCGGGCGGGCAGCAGCAGCGCGTGGCGATCGCCCGTTCGCTGTGCATGAGCCCCAAGATCATGCTGTTCGACGAGCCCACCTCGGCGCTCGATCCCGAGA
>JAPPFK010000062.1 GCA_028823885.1 Rhodospirillales bacterium
CCGATGCCCTGGGCGACGCCGCCGTGGACCTGGCCTTCGACGACCATCGGGTTGATCACTCGCCCGACATCATCGACGGCGGTGAAATTGACCACGTCCACGACACCGGTGTCCGGATCCACTTCCACCTCGCAGACGTGGCACCCGCCCGGGAAGGCGAAGTTCAGCGGATCGAAGAACGCCGATTCCTCCAGCCCCGGCTCCAGGGTCTCGTGGGGGAAGTTGTGGGGCACGTAGGCCGCCAGCGCCACTTCGCCGAAGGCCATGGCCTTGTCGGTGCCCTTCACCGTATAGGAGCCGTCCGCGAATTCGATATCGGTCTCGGACGCCTCCAGGATGTGGGCCGCGATCTTCTTGCCCTTGTCGACGATCTTGTTGGCCGCCCGGACGATGGCTTCGCCGCCCACCGCCAGGGACCGGGAGCCGTAGGTTCCCATGCCGAACTGGATCTTCGACGTATCGCCGTGGACTATGTCGATAGCCTCGAAGTCGACGCCGAGCTGCTCGGAAACGAGCTGCGCGAACGTCGTCTCGTGGCTTTGCCCGTGGGAGTGAGAGCCGGTGAACACGGTCACGCTGCCCGTCGGGTGAACGCGGACCACCGCCGATTCGTAGAGGCCGGCCCGGGCGCCCAAGGCCCCCGCCACCGCCGACGGCGCGACGCCGCAGGCCTCGATATAGGTGGAGTACCCAAGCCCCCGAAGCTTGCCGTCCTTGGCGGCGGCTTCCTTGCGCCCGGCGAAGCCGTCGACGTCCGCCGCCTCGAGGGCGGCCGACAGGGTGGCTTCGTAATCGCCGGAATCGTATTGCAGCGCCACCGGCGTCTGGTAGGGGAAGGCATCGGACGGAATGAAGTTCTTCCGCCGGATTTCCACCTGGTCGATCCCCATCTCCCGGGCCGCCGTGGAGACGATCCGTTCAAGCAGATAGGCCGCTTCCGGCCGCCCCGCCCCGCGGTACGCGTCCACCGGCACCGTGTTGGTGAACACGGCGCGGATGTTGGCGTAGATCAGCGGCGTGGTGTAGACGCCCGCCAGCAGGGTCGCATGCAGATAGGTCGGTATGGCGGGCGCAAACGAGGAGAGATAGGCCCCCATATTGGCGAGGGTGTGGACCCGCAGCCCGAGGAACTTGCCTTCCTTGTCGAGGGCAAGCTCGGCATGGGTGACGTGATCCCGCCCATGCGCGTCGGTCATGAAGCTCTCCGAACGCTCGGCGGTCCATTTGATGGGCCGGCCCACCTTGGCCGACGCCCAGGTCAGCACCGCCTCTTCGGCGTAGTGGAAAATCTTCGAGCCGAAGCCGCCGCCCACGTCGGGCGCAACGATCCTGAGCTTGTGCTCCGGAATCTGCAGCACGAACGCGCCCATCAGCAGCCGGATGACGTGCGGGTTCTGGGTCGTCGTGTAGAGGGTGTAGTCCCCGCTCGCCGCTTCGTACTCGGCCAGCGCGACCCGCGGTTCGATGGCGTTGGGGATCAGCCGGTTGTTGTAGATGTCGATGGAGGTGACGTGGTCGGCCGCATCGAACGCCGCATCCACATCGGCCTTCTCGCCGATGGCCCAGTCGTAACAGGTATTTTCCGCCGCTTCGTCGTGGACCAGCGTGCCGCCTTCGATGGCCTTTTTCATATCGACCACCGCCGGCAGTTCGTTGAGGTCGGCCTCGATCAATTGGGCCGCCGCCTTGGCCTGCTTCCTGGTCTCGGCCACCACCACGGCGATGGCATCGCCCACATGGCGGACCTTGCCCTGGGCGAGCGCGGGATGAGCCGGCTCGATCATGGGATCGCCGTTCTGGAACGTGAGCCCCCAGCCGCAGGGAATCCCGCCCACTTCGTCGGCCGCCAGATCGGCGCCGGTGAACACGGCGAGGACGCCGTCGGCCTGCTCGGCGGCGGACGTATCGACGCCCCTGATCTCCGCGTGGGCCACCTGGCTGCGCAGGAAATACGCATAGGTCTGGCCCGGCCGGTTGATGTCGTCGGTGTAATTGCCGTTCCCGGTGAGGAACCGCCTGTCTTCCTTGCGCTTTACCGCAACGCCAATTCCATGCTCGGTCATGGCCCTATCCTTTCATCGCTTGCGCGCCGGCCAACACCGCCTTGACGATGTTGTGATAGCCGGTGCAGCGGCAGAGATTGCCTTCGAGGCCGCGGCGCACGCCCGCCTCGTCGATATCCGGGTTCTTGGCCGCCAGATCGACGGCGCTGATCACCATCCCCGGCGTGCAGAAGCCGCATTGCAGCGCGTGATTGTCGTGGAACGCCTGCTGCATGGGATGAAAATCGCCGTTGGCGGCGAGGCCCTCGATGGTCGTGACCTCGGCGCCTTCGGCCTGAACCGCCAGCATGGTGCAGCTCTTGACGCTGTCGCCGTCGAGCATGACGCAGCACGCGCCGCACTGGCTGGTGTCGCACCCCACGTGGGTGCCGGTAAGGCCGATATGTTCTCGGATGTAGTCGACGAGCAGCGTATCCGGCTCGACGTCGGCGGCGACGGCGTTGCCGTTCACCGTCATGGACACGGTGGCCATGTGAACCTCCCTGGAAAGGTCTACCTATATTCTTGCGCGGCCGCTCTTCTGAACGCCGGGGGGTCTCCTGACCCAACCTTGATGAAAGTGTGCGGCTGGCCCGGTTCAAAATCAAGGGACATTAAGGAGAAAGGGCGGCATTTGCCGCCCTTTGTTGCGATCACGCTCAGGTTTCGAACCGGAAAGCCTACAACGCGACATCCGTCCCAGGCATCGGCAATGCCAACGTTGACAGCACCCCGGAACCGGTTTGGAATGTACAACAATTCAACGAGGGGTCCGTGCGCAGTCATCGTTACCATCCGGTTGATTCAAAAGGAGGTTCTACTAATGGGTTTGAAAAACACAGCTACCATCGGGTTTCTGGCGGGTGCTCTTGCGCTTGGCGCGACCACTGCCTCGGCGGAGACCATCCTGAAGGCCGACACCTCGGGCGTCGGCGGCGTGAACCACACGCTGTTCAAGGTGCTCGCAGGCGTCTTGAAGACGGAAGCGGGGATCACAATGCAGGTCAACGAGGGACAAACCCTAACGCGCTCCGCTCTCAAGCTGGGGGCCGGCCGCATCGACATCATGCCGGCGCCACCTTCCGTCATGCAGCACATGCAGGCCGGTACGAGGATGTACCGGAAGAACAAGGAAGTTGCCCAGGCCGGGGCCAAGAACCTGAGACTGATCAATTCATTTGTCGGCGGCTTTTGGCATCTGATGGTCTATGACGATTCCCCCATCAAGACATTGGCGGATATCAAGGGCAAAAAGGTGTTTGTCGGTCCACCGGTCGGTGGTGCCGTCGTGACTGCGCTAGAGATGATAAAGTCCTTCGCCAATTTAACGCCCAAGGATTTTGAAGCCGTCAAATTGCCGTGGAATGCCGGGGTTCAAGCAATGCTGGACGGCAAGCTGGATATGTTTATGCGGCCGGCCGGCATGGGCGCCGCCACAATTGATCAAATTGGCGCCAAACGCCCGTTTCGACTGATCACTCTCGAAGCCCAACCCGGCGCACCGGGTTGGGATGAATTTCTAAAGGGCCTTGGCCGGACACCATCAAAAATCCCGGCAGGCACTTATAAGAATCAGACCAACAATAAGCAGGACATCGTTGCCAACGCATTGACATCACAACTGGTCGTACGCGCCGGCCTGGACGCGGAGATTGTCTACAAAATCACCAAGACCATGTTCGACAATCTTGAGAAAATGCAAAAGTCGGCGGTCGTCTTGAAATCGATTTCGAGAGACGAAGTCTTCTCGGGAGCCAACGTACGACTGCATCCGGGCGCAATCAGGTACTACAAAGAAGTCGGGAAGAAGATCCCGGAGAGGCTGCTTCCAAACCAGTCGTAATCTCGGAATTCGCCAGAATCACCGACCGATTGCCGGTCGTTGTCGAAATGCTTGGTCACGCCGTTCGGCATGGCCAAGCAGCTTATTCCCAAGCGCTCGACTTCGGGGTTCCAGGCATTAGGCCGTGGTCGGACGGTAATTAGGGGGCGGCGGCCAATGAACGGTCAAACTGATGTAGCGCAAGGCGACCTGGCTCAGCGGCTCCTCCGTTATGCGATCTTTGCGGTTGCCCTGGCATTGGCGGTTTCCGGCATTCTAAATTCGATGCCTAATTACGGAATCCCGATTCCCAGCCCCCTCAATCAAATCCCAATCGGACCGTATCCAAGCATGTTCGTCCGGCCCATTGTGGTTGGCGCGGCCGTATTCTTGGTGATTGCCAGCAGTCCATTCTCGCGAGCATTCGCCGCGAGATGGCCGCGACTGAAATGGCTCGGTCACGTTGTCGATATCGTACTGCTTGGTCTCACGTGGTACGTGCTCTGGGTCTATTTCGATGTTGCATGGACGGAGGATCAAGAGGGCATCATCATCACCGGGTGGTTCCACTTCTGGATATCCATCCTGGCCGCCACGCTTCTCATCATCCTTAGTTGGAAAACCTGGGGGGCGCCGCTTTCCATCGTCGCAGTCATCGCCCTGTTTTACTTTTACACGGGTGACCAGCCGTTTTGGCCGGGCATTTTCAAAACGGCACCGGTTGATTTCCTCGCCACCTCGGAGGACCTCTGGTTCAATCTCGGGGACGGCATCCTCGGCACCATCATGTCGATCATCATCTTCACGGTCTTCCCGTTCATTCTCCTGGGAACCATGCTGGAGCGCACCGGCGGCGGACGATCGCTGATAAAATTAGCCGTCCAAGTCACACGGAATTTCCGCGGCGGCCCGGCCCATTCGGCAATTCTGGCCTCGGGGCTGTTTGGCACAATGTCGGGGGGCGCGGTCACCAACGTCGTCGCCACCGGCGTTATCACCATCCCGATGATCAAGCAGCGGGGTTTCTCGCCGGAGTTTGCCGGCGGCGTGGAATCCACGGCTTCGAGTGCCGGTCAGATTATGCCGCCGATCATGGGCGCCGCCGCGTTTGTCATGTCGGACGTGACGGGAATCCCCTACCTGACCATCATCTTGGCCGCGCTGCTGCCGGCACTCGCATACTACGCAAGCCTATTCACCAGCGTGGTTTTCGAAGCCCGGCGTCTGGGGGTCGAGGTCGGCAAGGAAGAACTCGACGACCCGGCATTGCGGGTCACGGCGCAAGACTACATCAACCTCGTCATGGTACTGGTCCCCATCGTCGTCGTGGTCACGGCGCTCCTAAAGGGGTTCTCGGCCGCCGGCGCCGGCATGACCGCGTTCTTCACCATCATCCCGTTGAGCTTCCTCAACCCGGAGGTTCGCAAGAAGCCGCAGTTGGTCTTGGAAGCCCTTGCCCACGGGGGTCTTACCTTCGCACGTCTCCTGATGGCGATCGGCGTGGTCGGCATTATCGTCGCGGTGCTGGCGGCCACCGGTCTGCCGGATGACTTCGTGATCGTTATTCGCGAGGTTTCAGGCGGCCTTTTGTTCGTGACGCTGATTTTTACCGGCCTCGCCGCGCTGCTGCTGGGCATGGGTATGCCGACCTTGCCTGCCTACCTGACCATCGTTCTGATCCTAGGCCCGGCGATGCAGGATCTGGGCTTGTCGTTGTTGGTCGCGCATTTGTTCGTTCTTTACTACGGTGTCGCGTCGTCGATCACGCCACCCGTGGCGGTGGCGGCGTATGCCGCCGCATCGATTGCGCAGGGTGCCCCCGTCAAGACGGCTGTGACCGCCATGCGAGTGGGCCTGGTGAAGTTCGCTGTGCCGTTCGTCTTCGCCTACTATCCGATACTGCTATTGGTGCCGGATGCATTTCCCGACGGTCAGTCCTTCAATTGGCCCGACTTCATTTCGATCATGGTCCGGTTGCTGCTGTTCATCTATCTCATCTCAAGCGCGGTCATCGCCTTCGATCAACGCCGGTTGCCAGGTTGGGAGATCGCAACCCGGCTCGTCCTTGCCCTGGGCCTGATCTACGTCGCACCGCTGGTGCATTGGCCCGTCACCGTGATTGCCGTAATCTATGTTGCCTGGCACCAGTTCGCTTACCGGCAGGTGGACAAAAGCCAGCCGGTCTGAAATTTAGCGGAATTAACGCGAGTCGTTTTCCGGACGCCCCGGCGGTTGTGCATCAGTGAACGTCCGCTTCAGTTCAGGAAGCGGACACAGGCCCCGGGGGCAGGTGCGCCTAAAACGCCAATGCCGCGGCCCGTTTGACCTGCGGCAGCGCCTTTACCGCTTTGACCACGTCCTCGCCGACACCGCCGTCCACCTCGATCAGCGAGATGGCGTCCCCGCCCGGCGCCGAGCGGCCGAGATGGAAGGTCGCGATGTTGATGCCCGCATCCCCCAACATGGTGCCCAGCGCCCCGATGAAGCCCGGCTTGTCCTCGTTGACGACGTAAAGCATGTGCGGTCCCAATTCGGCGTCGATGGGGATATCCCGGATTTCGACGATCCGCGGCCGGTCGACCCCGAACAGGGTGCCGGCGACGGCCCGGGTCTGGGTTTCCGTGGTGATGGTTACCTTGATCAGCGTTTGAAAGCCGCCGCAGTGATCGCGATTGGCCTCGGTGACTTCGATGTCCCGCTCGCGGGCAACCACCGGGGCCGAGACCATGTTGACCGAATCCAGCAGCGGCGTGAGCAGTCCCTTCAGCACCACCGCGGTCAGCGGCCGGGTATTGAGCACCGAGACGGCGCCGCAATACTCGATGGTCACCGCCTTGATGGCGGTCTCCGTCACCTGGCCGGCGAAGCTGCCGAGCTGCTCGGCGAGCTTCATGTAGGGACCGAGCTTGGGCGCATCCTCCGCGCTCACCGACGGCATGTTCAGCGCGTTGGCCACCGAGCCGGTGAGCAGATAGTCGGCCATCTGCTCGGCGATCTGGATCGCCACG
Organism: Rhodospirillales bacterium; assembly: GCA_028823885.1. GTDB lineage: Bacteria > Pseudomonadota > Alphaproteobacteria > Rhodospirillales > UBA2165 > JAJDXO01. Next base: position 6,873 of record JAPPFK010000062.1, read on the forward strand.
TTGACCTGGGCCTCTTCCGTCGAGGCGCCCAGATGCGGCGTCGCCACCACCTTCTCGTGACCGAACAGGACGTTTTCCGTGGCCGGCTCCTCGACGAACACGTCCATGGCCGCGCCGCCCACCTTGCCGTCGTCGAGGGCCTTCCTGAGGTCCTCCTCGACCACCAGGCCGCCCCGGGCGCAGTTGATGATCCGCACGCCGTCCTTCATCTTGGCGATGGCGTCGGCATCGATGATCCCCCGGGTCTGATCGGTCATCGGGGTGTGCAGGCTGATGAAGTCGGCGCGCCGGAACAGCTCGTCCAGATCCACCTTGCCGACCCCCAGATCCTGGGCCCGCTCCTCGGCGAGGAACGGGTCATAGGCCGCCACCTTCATCTTCAGGCCCAGCGCCCGGTCGGCGACGATGGCGCCGACGTTGCCGCAGCCGATGATCCCCAGCGTCTTGCCGGTGAGTTCGGTGCCCATGAACTTGGACTTTTCCCACTTGCCGGCGTGGGTCGAGGCGCTGGCCTGCGGGATCTCGCGGGCGAGCGCGAACATCATGGCGATGGCGTGCTCGGCGGTCGTGATGGAATTTCCGAACGGCGTATTCATCACCACGATGCCGCGGCCCGTCGCCGCCGGAATGTCGATATTGTCGACCCCGATCCCCGCCCGGCCGATGACCTTGAGGTTGTCCGCGGCGTCGATGATGTCGGGCTTGACCTTGGTCGCCGACCGGACGGCGAGGCCGTCATAATCGCCGATACAGGCGGCGAGTTCGTCCGGGCTCATCCTCGGCTTGACGTCTACTTCCAGGCCCCGCGCGGCGAATGTCTCGGCCGCGCGCGGGCTCATGCTGTCGGAAATCAGCACCTTTGGCATGGATTTCTTCCTTATGCGGGTACGGTGAATTCGGTTTCGGCGACGCCGATGGCCCAGTCGATCCACTGGGTGAGCGCCTCCAGGTCCGAGGCCTCGATCGTGGCGCCGGCCCAGATGCGAAGGCCCGCCGGCGCATCCCGGTAGGCGTCGATGTCATGGGCGGCGCCCTCGTCCTCCAGCAGCGCGCCGATGCGCTTCGCCGCCTTGGCCCGGCCGTCTTCCGACAGGCCGAGGAACCAGGGCGCGGTGATATTGAGGCACACCGACGTGCAGGAGCGGACCGCCGGATCGGCGGCCAGGAACTCCACCAGCGGCGAATTCTCGACCCATCGGGCGAGGACGCCCAAATTGGTCTCGGACCGGTTGATCAGGGTCTTGAGGCCGCCGATGCTCTCGGCCCACTTGAGGCCGTCGAGGGCGTCCTCGACCACCAGCATGGAGGGCGTGTTGATGGTCGCGCCCTTGAACACCCCTTCGGAGAGCTTGCCGCCCGACGCCAGCCGGAAAATCTTCGGCAGCGGCCAGGGCGGCGTATAGGTCTCGAGGCGCTCGGCGGCTCGGGGGGAAATGATCAGCACCCCGTGCTGGGCCTCGCCGCCCATCACCTTCTGCCACGAATAGGTCGCCACATCGAGCTTGGTCCACGGCAGGTCCATGGCGAAGACCGCCGAGGTGGCGTCGCAAATGGTCAGGCCCTCCCG
>JAPPFK010000074.1:0-7966 GCA_028823885.1 Rhodospirillales bacterium
ACAAGGCTATTCCAACCTGGCATTTTGCGCCGCCGAAGCGGCCCATCTTCATCCAATGTGCGCCCCCGCGCAATGGCCTGACACGGGGAGTTATCGTGGAATTGTGGCGGCTTTGTGGCGCAATTCGGCACTTTGCCCCTATCGTTGCGCCTGTTCGATCCGCTCGAAATAGCGCTCGACTGCCTGAGCGACGGAATCGGCGATCCGCGCCCGGTAGCTTTCCTGGCGAAGCGCCCGCTCATCCTGGCGGTTGGACAGGAAACCCATCTCGATCAGCACCGAGGGGATATCAGGCGCCTTGAGGACGGCAAATCCCGCAAAACGATGAGTTCTTCGGAGCAGCTTGGTGACCCGGCGCAACTCCTGAACCAGCTCGGCTGCGAACCGGACGGAATCGTTCATGGTCTCCCGCTGGGCCAGATCGATCAGGATATCCGTTACCTCGGGGGTTTCGGCCGAGAGGTCGATGCCGGCGATGAGGTCGGCCTTGTTCTCCTTGTCGGCCAGTTCCGCCGCTTCCTTGTCCGATGCTTTTTCCGACAGGGTATAGACCGACAGTCCACGGATGCGGGCTCGGCGAATGGAATCGGCGTGGAGGGAGATAAACAGATCCGCGTCGTGCCTGCGGGCGATGGCGATGCGGTCGCGAAGCCGGATGAAAACGTCCCGGTTGCGGGTCAGGACCACCCTGTAGCGCCCGCTTCTTTCGAGGCGGCGCTTCAGGATACGCGCCGTCCGGAGCGTAATATCCTTCTCCAGCACCCCGCTCCGCCCAATCGCCCCGGGGTCGACGCCGCCGTGTCCAGGATCGATGGCGATAACCCGGCGGCCCCCCCGGGCGCGCGGCTTGCGGTTCGGGACCGGCAGGTCCGGGGCCACCCGCGCCGTCTCCCGGGCGGACGCCGGGGGCCGAACCCGGCCCTGGGTGCGTACTCTGGCGCGGCGGGGCTCGGCCAGTTTGGGCTTTGAACTCGCGCGGTCGCGGGTCAGGACCCCCTTGTGGCGTCCGCTTCTTTCGGGGCGGCGCTTCACAGTACGCGCCGTTCCGAGCGTAACATCCTTCCCCGGCGCCCCGCTCCGCCCAATGGCGCCGGGATCAACGATAACCCGGCGGCCTCCCCGGGCGCGCGGCTTGCGGTTCGGGACCGGCAGATCCGGGGCCACCCGCGCCGTCTCCCGGGCGGGTGCCGGAGGCTGGGCCCGGTCCTGGGCGCGTACTCTGGCGCGGCGTGGCTCGACCAGTTCGGCCATAAAGCGCGCGTGGTCGCTGGGTTTCATGTCCACCACCAGCCGATGGCCGCGATTTGCCGAAGGCGGTACCAGAAACGCCCCGGCGATCTGCATGGGTCCGCCCATGTCGAGCACCACCCGCGACGCGCCGGCCTTGAACAGTCCGTAGCGCAGGCTCTTGATCAGGCCGACGTTCTTGGGCAGCGGCCGGGCCGGCAGCTGCCAGCCGAGCTCCGGCAAATCGATGACCAGACGATAGGGATCGACCAGCGCGAAGTAGGAGAACTTGACCGGTCCGGTCAGATCCATGACGAACCGGGTCCGATCACCACTGACGCCCACCCGGAGATCAGTGGCCACGACGACGTCCCGAGCCCGGACGTCATCGGCCAGCAACGCACCGAGCGCCGACGCGACGATCAGCGTCCGTATTGCACGCGAGAGCGGCAAACGCACGGCGCTAAAACTCTTCGGGATTGAGACCATATCCGTGGGCACGCATACACCATCGACCGGCGGAAATTCGCAAAAATGCGATAAACCCGCCGGATTCCTGAACATAAGGTGATTGTCGAACACTAATCCTACCGTTATGTTAACGGCGTGAAGCGTGGCGGGACTTGTTGAAGGGGTGGCACGCGCGTACGGCGAATTGGCCGGACAGGCCCAACGCCGACGCCTTACCGCCGGCCCCAATGTCCCACTGCACCAAAGCTTCCAAACCAGTGAAAGTAGATTATTCGATGCCGGTAATGGCAGCCCAAATCAACCATCCGACCAGCCCGGCTCCGCACATCGCGGGCGCCGGCGGCCTGGAGCGGACCGATTCGATGCGGGGCGCCGCCGGCAATATTGCAAATATGACCAAGGCGGCACGCGGCTTCGATGCCGGCGGCCCGGCCTGGTCCCGGAGTTTTAGATCAAATGACCAAGAGAATGTTGATCGACGCGGCCCACCCGGAAGAGACCCGTGTGGCCATCGTCGACGGAAATCGGCTTGAAGAGCTAGACGTAGAATCAGCCGCTAGGCGGCAACTCAAGGGAAACATTTATTTGGCAAAGGTGAAGCGGGTGGAGCCCTCGCTCCAAGCGGCCTTTGTCGACTATGGCGGTAACCGCCACGGTTTCCTGGCCTTTAGTGAAATTCATCCCGACTACTACCAAATCCCGGTCGCCGACCGCGAAGCGCTTATCGCCGAGGACGAGGCCGCCGAAGCGGCCGAAGCGGAGGCGGAAGCGGACGAAACCGATGCCGCGGATGACGGCAAGCCTGATGCCAAGGGGGTCGAGACCATCGGCGGCGGCGACATCGACGATGTCGAGGAGCGCCGCGCCAACCGGCCGGTCCGCCGCTACAAAATCCAGGAAGTCATCAAACGGCGCCAAATCCTGCTGATCCAGGTCGTCAAGGAGGAGCGGGGCAACAAGGGCGCGGCGCTCACCACCTATTTGTCTCTTGCCGGCCGGTATTGCGTGCTCATGCCGAATACGGCGCGCGGCGGCGGCATCTCCCGCAAGATTTCCAACGCCAAGGACCGCAAACGGCTGAAATCCATCATCTCGGAGTTGGACATCCCGAAGGGGATCGCGGTCATCGTCAGGACCGCCGGATCGGACCGGGGCAAGGCCGAAATCAAGCGGGACTACGAATATCTCATCAAGCTTTGGGACAACGTCCGGACGCGCACGTTGGAATCGACGGCGCCCGACCTGATTCACGAGGAAGCAAACCTCATCAACCGCTCCATCCGGGATCAATACACCCGCGATATCGACGAAATCCTCGTGGAAGGTGACGACGGCTACCGGGCGGGCAAGGATTTGATGAAGATGCTGGTCCCCAGCCATGCGAAGAAGGTGCAGCCCTATCGCGATCCCGCCGTACCCCTGTTCCAGCGCTATCACGTCGAGAGTCAGCTTGAAACCATGCACAGTCAGGACGTGCAGCTGAAGTCCGGCGGCTACATCGTGCTCAACTCGACCGAGGCGCTGGTCGCCATCGACGTCAACTCGGGCCGGGCCACCCGCGGACGCAATATCGAGGAAACCGCGCTCAAGACGAACCTGGAGGCCGCCTCCGAAATCGCCCGGCAGCTAAAGCTCCGCGATCTCGCCGGGTTGATTGTCATCGATTTCATCGACATGGACGTCAACAAGAACCAGACGGCGGTGGAGCGCAAACTGAAGGAAGCCATGCGCCATGACCGGGCGCGCATTCAAATCGGCCGGATTAGCCCGTTCGGCCTTTTGGAATTGTCCCGTCAGCGGCTTCGGCCGAGTTTGGCCGAGACCTACTCGGATCCATGCCCCCATTGCGGCGGGTCGGGAATCAGGCGGTCCGTCGAATCCACCGCCGTCCATGTGCTCCGTGGTATCGAGGAGGAAGGCGTGCGGGGCCGCGCGACGGAAATCGAGGTCGCCATGCCGCCCTCGGTGGCGCTCTACATCCTGAACCATAAGCGCGAAACCATCGCGCGGCTGGAGGAAAAATTCGGATTCGGGATCATCGTCTCCCAGGATGACCGGTTGATCCCGCCGGACTACGACATCAAGCGGACCACGCTTGCCGAGGGTGCCGGGGACGACGACCAGGACGAAGCTCCGGCCAAGGGTGACGGCCAATCCGCCGATGAGGGCAGGAAGAAGAAGCGCCGGCGCCGGGGCCGGCGTCGCCGCGGCGATGATCAGGCCGAGACCCAGGCGGACAACGAGACCGGCGAAAACGAGTCCGGCGAAAACGAGGAATTGAAGCCGTCCGGCGACGAGACCGAACCGGACGAGAGTGCCGAAGCCGCCGCCGGCTCGGATGAAGACGACGGCGAGCGGAAGAAGCCCCGCCGCCGGGGCCGCCGGGGCGGCCGGCGGCGGTCGCGGACCACCGAGACCGAGGGCGCCGGGGAAAGCAACCAAGCGGCTGAAACCGCCGAAGAAGGTGACGCGGCCGCCGCGGCGCCCGAACAGGAGGAGGAGGCGGAGAAAACGCCGGAAAACGCCGAAGAAAAACCCAAGCCGCGCCGTCGCCGCCGGGTTCGCCGGCGGGCCGCGAGTTCCGATGCCGGCGATGAGGCGGCCGCCGACGAGGACGGCAAATCGGAGGATCCGGCCTCGGAGGCCGGCGCCGAGGCTGCGGAGACGCCGGAACCGGCGGACCCCGCCGCGCCGTCAACCGAACCGGAGGCCGAACCGGTCGAGGCGCCGGAGCCTTTGGCCGCCGCACCGGAGCCGGACACGGACTCGCCCAGGGAACAACCGGTCTCGGTTGAAGAAAGTGCACCGGCGGCCGAGCCTGAACCACCCGCATCGACGCCGGTAATCGTTCAGGAAGGCGACGACGCCCCCGCCGAACCCGATCCCGGCGAGCCGCCCAAGCGGGGCTGGTGGAGCCGCTAACCGGACCGCCGATCAGGCCAGCCAGCCGATAAGGCGTTCGGCGGCGCCCGCCATCACATCGTTGGCGCCGGCGAAGGAAAACCTCAGGTGCCGATGTCCCCGCCCGGGATCAAAATCGATCCCGGGTGTCGCGGCCACCCCGGTCTCCGCCAGCATTTTGCGGCAGAAGGCGTCACTGTCGTTGGTCAGGTGAGAGACATCGGCATACAGGTAGAACGCGCCGTCGGCCGGCGCGAAATCCCGAAAACCGGCGCGCGGCAACTCGCGGAGCAGCAGTTCCCGGTTCTCCGCATACTGTCCGACATACCGGTCCAGTTCGTCCCGGCAATCGAACACCGCCGTGGCCGCGATCTGGGAAAGCGTCGGCGGCGAAATAAACAGGTTCTGGGTCAGACACTCGACGGACCGCCGGAGCGGCCCGGGAACCACCATCCAGCCCAGCCGCCATCCGGTCATCGAGTAGTACTTCGAAAAGCTGTTGACGACGATGGCGTCGGGGTCGAAGGCAAGCGCGGTCACCGGGTCCGGCCCGAAGGTGATGCCGTGATAGATCTCATCCGAGATCAACCGGACGCCGTTATCCCGGCACCAATCCGCCAATTGCCGCATCTCCGGCTCCATGATCATCGAACCGGTAGGATTGGACGGGCTGGCGACAATCAACCCGTCAACGGCGCGGCCCGCCTTTTCCAACACGTCGGGCGTCGGCTGGAAATGGGTCTCCGGCCCCACTTCGACCGTCACCGCTTCGATGCCCAGCGCCGTCAGGATGTTGCGGTACGCCGGGTACCCGGGCGCGGCGAGCGCGACCCTGTCGCCCGCGTCGAACGCGGCCAGAAACGACAGCAAGAAACCGCCCGACGAACCGGTGGTGATGATTACCTGGGCGGGGTCGACGTCGGCGCCATACCTGATCTTGTACTGTTCGGCGATCAGCTTCCGGAGGGCGGGAATGCCGAGGGCATCGGTATATCCGATCAAATCCTCGTCAAGGGCTGATTTGGCGCGGTCCAGAACCGCCGCGGGCGCCGGTGTTCCCGGCTGCCCGACTTCGAGATGCAGGACATCCTTGCCGGACGCCGCGCGTTCGTTCGCGGCGCGCATCACGTCCATGACGATGAACGGCGAGATCAGTCCCCGGGATGAAGCCTTGAGCGCCATCTCCTACTGCTCGGCGGCCGCCGCCAGGCCGTGAGACCTCGTATCCACGGCAAACCGGCATTGCTCCGGTGCGCGCTCGAGGCCCGCCGGGCAGTGAAGCGCACTGACACGTCCGAGAACCGCCGCCTCGCGGAGCCGATGACCCCTGCTCCGAAGAAACTGCAAAGACCTTCCATCCATACCTGCTTCAAAATAGGTGGTATCGCCGTTCCCCGGCCGGCTCACGCGCCTTAGCGCCAACGCCTCCTTCAGCGGAATTTCCGCGAGCATCGTCGCGGCGGCAACGGCGGGGACCGCCTCCGGCGTCGCCGGCGTGCCGCCCCCGGCGGCGGCGAAGTGCACCTGATTGGTGTTGGGATTGAGAACGATGACCGGGCTGAGCGGCGCGGGACGTGCCGGCGCCGCCGCCATGAACACGCCGGTTCCCGGAGCCAGTCTCCCGGAGCCGAAGGGCGCGTTCATGGTCAGGCTGCATGCAACCGCCGATCCCATCCGGTCGGCCGCGACGAACCCGGTCGTCGAAGAAGCGCCAATGCCGTCGAGCGCCTGGCCAATGCCGATGGAAGCAGGCCGGTGCCGGCCCGAGGCCAGGTTTCCCGCCAAGCGGTTGACGTAGGATTCGGAGATCAGCCGCGGACGCTTCTTGGTTCCGGCGGTGGGCGGCGCCTGGGGATCGGCGAGCAACTCGCCGGCGGCGGAAGATGAAGCCTCGGCGACCAGATGCAGGCGTGCAGCGCCGCCCAGGTCCTCGAATGCATCGTCGGCCGCGAGCAATGCGTATAGGACGGCGGCGGCCCGGCCTGCCGACGGTGCATCGGCGAAGTGCGCCGAGTGGTTGCCCGATTCCACCTCGATCGTGGTTCCCCAGGACGGTTTGTAGGCCCGGAGATCCTCCAACGTCATGGAACCGCCCGCCAGCCGCACGGCGTGAGCGAACTCGCCGCTCAACCTGCCTCGATAGAACTCGCCGGGCCCCCGCGCCCGCAGACTGGACAGAATACCCGCCAGATCGATCTGGCGCAGAAACTGGCCCTCCTTCAGCGGCTCGCCGCCAGGGGCGAGAATATTCCACGATCGTTGATGGGGCTGCAGCCAATCCCGCGCCCAAGCGATGTCCCAGGCGAGCGCCCGCGAAGCCCGCGTCCCAAACCGAGCCAGCTGTTCCGCGCGCGAAACATGCGTGGCCCAGGGCAGATTGCCGAAACGCGCATGCAGGGCAAAAAAGCCTGCGGGATTGCCGGGGACGGCGGTCCGAACGGTACCGGGCGGTGCGGGATTGGCCGGCTGGCCCGGAAGAAATCGCAGGGTTTCGATTTTTTTGCCTTCGACATCATAGACCAGGCATACACCGCCGCCGCCGAGACTGGCCGCGGACGGGTAGGTCACCGACAGGGTGAAATACATCGCCGTGGCGGCATCCGCAGCCGACCCGCCCGAGGTGAGCACTTGGCGGCCCACCAGGGCGGCCCGGGGCTCTTCCGCGGCGACGCCGCCGGCAAAGCCGAGAACAAAGCCCTCCATGCCCTCCAGCGGCTTCTCCTCGGCGCACGCAGCGAGCGCGAGCGCCACCAACGCCAACGTTAATTGACGGTGGTAACCGCGGTGTCTAGGCTCGCGGAAATATTTGGAGACCCCCCAATTGTCTTGTCGTCGAATGGCGCGTCGCATTTTGCTCGTGGCCGTCCTCGCTCTTGGCGGCACCCTCGCCCTGCCTGCGGACAAGGCGGCCGCACAGAAAACCTCGTTCATCCGGGATGCGGAAACAGAACGTATCATCCGTATTTATGCCACACCACTTTTCGAAGCGGCAAACCTTGAACCAACGGCGATCAGAATTTTTTTGATCAATGATCGGGCGCTCAACGCATTCGTGGCCGGCGGACTGAACCTGTTCATCAATACCGGACTGATCATGCGGGCCCGGACCCCGGGAGAGTTGATCGGGGTGATTGCGCACGAAACCGGCCATATGTCGGGGGGGCATTTGTCGCGAATCCCGGGCGCGGCCCGGAACGCAACCGCTCATGCCATTCTCGGTTATATCCTGGGCGGCGTCGCCGCCATCGGCGGCCGCCCGGATGTGGGCGCGGCCGTCGTCGCCGGCCAGCAAGAGGTCGCCCAGCGAAGCGTTATGCAGTTTTACAGAACCCAGGAAAACGCCGCCGATCAGGCGGCGGTACGGCGG
>JAPPFK010000074.1:7976-8388 GCA_028823885.1 Rhodospirillales bacterium
GGGGCCGGGTGATCAAGGGCTGGGATGAAGGCGTCGCCGGCATGAAAGTGGGCGCCCAGCTAAGTTTTCTGATTTTTCCCACAACCCCGTAAAACGCCGCCTATCCGGGGGCGGTACGGCTGCTTGACGCCACCCGGCAATCCGCCCGCGGGTTGCTGCGCTTCATGGACGTTCTCCGGGGACAGGAAGCCCTGAGCACGGCCTCGCAGGACGCCTATGTGCGGACCCACCCCCTGTCTTCGGACCGAATATCGTTTCTGGAAGAACATGTGCGGAAATCCCCCTATTCCGACGTCCCAGCCGATCCGGATTTGGTGAAATTGCATAACCGCATGCGGGCCAAGCTGATCGCCTTCATCGAGCCGCCGCCGCGCACGTTCCGGGCCTTTCCCGATAGCGACCGATCCCCGGT
>JAPPFK010000136.1 GCA_028823885.1 Rhodospirillales bacterium
GCGCGCGAAGCCCGAGAAGGCCGCAACCCGGCGTCCCCGGTAGAACGCCTCGGTACGCTTGTCCCTGAATCCAACGATCACGACGCATCCGAATCACCGCCCCCGCATGGCGCTCATCGTAGCGGCCGCATCCGCGTTACGTCAAGCATAACGCTCAGCGGAAGACGACCGTGCGTGAGCCGTTGGGAAGCACCCGATGCTCGGTCAAATAACCGAGGGCGCGGGACAGCACGAGGCTCTCGGTCTCGCGTCCGACCGCCGCCAGGTCTTCCGGCGTATAGGTGTGGTCGACCCGCTGGACCTGCTGTTCGATGATCGGCCCCTCGTCCAGATCCTGGGTGACGAAGTGGGCGGTCGCCCCGATCAGCTTGACGCCGCGGGCGTGGGCCTGGTGATACGGCCTGGCGCCCTTGAAACCGGGCAGGAAGGAGTGATGAATGTTGACCGCCCGGCCGGAGAGCTTCTCGCACATTTCGGCGGACAGCACCTGCATGTAGCGCGCAAGGACCAGATAGTCCGCGCCGCTGTTCCGGAAGAGTTCGAGGACCCGGGCTTCCTGCTCGGCTTTGGTCTCACTGGTTACCGGCAGGTGGTGAAACGGAATGCCGTGCCAGTCGGCGAGGGGCTTGAGGTCCGGGTGATTGGAGACGATCGCGGGAATGTCCGCGTTCAACGTGCCCGAGCGGTAGCGATAAAGAATGTCGTTCAGGCAATGCTCTGCCTTGGTGACCATGATCAGGAGCCTGGTCTTGGCGTTCTGCTCGTGGAGCTGCCAGTCCATTTGAAATTTCTTGGCGATGGCCCCGAAGCCCGCGCGCACGCCGTCGATATCCATATTGGGATCGGTGATGTGAAAGACCTGCCGGCAAAAGAAGGTCACGGTCCCGGGGTCGGCGAAATAGGAGGCCTCGGTCATGAAACAACCGAGGTCGCTGAGGCAGCCGCTGGCGGCGGCGACGATGCCCGTCCGGTCCGGACAGGTCATGGTCAGCACGTAAGATACGGGCTCCGTCTCCTCGTTCATCGATGGGGCTTTCTTTGCTGTCTTAGCGGGCGGCGGCGGGCGCCGGTTGGTCCCGGTGGGTCGGTCCGATCCCGGCCGCGGCGAGGATTTCCGGGATCGTCTCTTCCTGGCGGATGGCCATGATATGGACCCCGGCGATGCCGTCAATCTCTCTGAACCGCTGGATCAGTTCGACGCAGACGCGCCGCCCTTCGGCCCGTTCGTCGTCCGCCTGGTCGAGCCGGTCGACGATCTCGTCGGGGATGATCACCCCCCAGAGATTTTCGCGCATCCAGCGGGCCGATTTCGCCGAGCGGATGGGACCGATCCCCATGAGCACGAACAGCTGGTCGGTGGCCCCATGATCCCGCAGCCGCGCGATGTAGCGCTCGACGATTCCCGCATCGAAACAGAACTGGGTCTGCACGAATTGCGCCCCCGATGCCGCCTTGGCGAGCAACCGCTCCGGCGTCCAGCCGGGCTCGGGATCGATGGGCGTGTCGGCCGCGCCGATGAACAGGTCCGGCGGCGAGGCGATCTCGCGGCCCGACAGGATCGTGCCTTCGTCCCGCATCCGCCGGGCCATGTCGATGAAGCCGCCGGTATCCAGGTCGAATACCGGCTGGGCATCCGGCTGGTCGCCCTGTTTGGGATCGTCGCCGCCCAGGATCATCACGTTGCGCACGCCGAAGGCGCCGGCACCCAGCAAGTCGCTCTGCAGGGCAATCCGGTTGCGGTCCCGGCAGGTGAACTGAAGCACCGGTTCGATGCCGCGCTGCATCATCAGCCCCGCCGCGGCCACGTTGGAGAGGTGGGCGCGGGCGCCGGCGCCGTCGGTGACGTTGACCGCATCGACGACGCCCCTGAGCGGCAGCGCCTTGTCGAGAAGATCGTCGGCGCTCGCCGAGAGGGGCGGGGTCAGCTCGGCCGTTACGGCGAATTCGCCGTTGAGCAGCGTGCGGACCAGGCCGGCTTCGACGGGAAGAGAGGTGTCCGGCGGCATGGGCTAGCTCCGTTTCCGCGAGACCACGAACGATTCATTCAGAAACCAGAGGCCGCCGTGCTGTCTCAACGCTTCCTCGGTCGCCGTCAGATAGTGGCCGTCGGAGACCGCGTCGCCGATCAGGTGGTCCTCGATCTGATAGACGTAGATGGCGGCGTTCCAGGCGGCGAACAGGGTCGACGTGCCGATGCTCTCGCCCCCGATTTCACTCGGCAGGGTGTGCATGTCGTAGCGGAACAGGGACCGATTGTCGGCATAGGTGTTGAACCGGAGATCCCGCTCGGACTTGCCGAGGGTCTGCTTCAGCACCTTCATCAATTCGTGCCGGCTCGATTGGTTGAGCTCCCGGCCGGGCCAAATGCCCTGAATGATGTCGAGGCCCGGGTCACGGCCATAGGAATGGATGCCCAGCATCCGTCCCCCCGGCGCCAGGGATTTGGCCAGCGGGGCAAGGACCTTCTCGACCTTGAACGCCGGGCTCATGCCGGCGCGGTAGGGCTGAGAGGCCATGATCATGTCGTACTGGCCCTGGAACCGGCCGGGGCGCGGGATGACGGGATCGACCACGAAGCGCTGATCCTCGCGGTAGATCACCATGACCGACGGCCGCTCATAGAGCGGGTTGCCGGTCTTCTTGGAAGCCTTGACCTTCCAGCCCTTGGACAGGATGGGTTTCAGCGATTTGATCTGCTCGTCGAACTCGTGGGACGTGGTGCCGGTGAGCGGCACCTCGTGCCAATTGAGGGCGGCCGCCGAGGTAACGCTGCCCGGCATCAGCTGCGGCGCCTCGCTGTAATAGAGGTTGGTGACGACCAAGACCGTCGCCGGGTGTTCGAAGAACCGGTCGGACATCTTTTCGAGGCTGAGGCGGACGTCCTCGAGACTGATTTCCTTGCCGACGATGACGAACGGGACCGTGGGATGGCGCCGGTGCATGTCCCGCATCACCCGGGTGAGCACGGTGCCGTCGCCCATGCCCGCATCGAACAGCCTGAGCGCCGGCGGTTTGGGCTGAACCTGGGCGAGTTCCATGCCGACGCGCTCGGCAACCACCCACTTCTCCGAGCAGGTGTTGACGAACATCAGGTATTTCTGGCGGTTGTCGTAGAACCGGAACGCCTTGGGTTCGCCGTTTTCGTCGAGGGGCGTCACCCGCGAATAGACCTTGGCTTTCTGCTTCCCGCCGGCGCCATTGCCTTTCGGCGCCGCCTCGCGCTTAAGGGGCAGGTTGTCGGGCAAGGCCGCCGTTCCCGAGCCGTTGTCCCTGGGCGCCGCCGGCTGGTCCTTGGTCATGTACTTGCGCACCCGGTCGACGGTGCGCATGGTGACCCCGCGCCCGGCGCGCAGGCGGCTGACGAATTTGCCGTCGTTGACGGTGAGGCGGCCAAAGGTCGACTCGGCGATGGCGTTATCGCGGCAATAATCCTCGATCTCGCCGATGAACGTCTGAATGTCTTCCATCGCCCAAGTCTCCGGCTTGGAGGGCCAAAGAGTCAACGAAAATCCCATTTAATTAGTGGGATGATTAAGTGGGATTTTTCCTACATACGGGGGTGGGGGCGTGGGACTGAAGTGGGCTGTTTCGGTTACGCGGAAATTCCGTATATTGAGATTTCTGATTCTTGTGGTAAATTGTCTGCATGGACGCAATTGCCCCAAAACCCCTGGTCAATCCGGCCTTCGACGGCGGCGCCACGGCCCTGCCCGATGGCGAGTACAAATCCGCCTGCCGTATGTGCCATGGGGGCTGCGGCACCATCATGCACGTCGAAGCGGGTAAGCTGGTCCACATCGACGGCGATCCCGACAACCCGATGAACCGGGGCAAGCTGTGCCCCTTGGGAGCGGCCAGCCTGGAGCAGGTCTACAACCCGTCCAGGCTCAAATATCCCATGCGCCGGGCCGGCGAACGGGGCGAGGGGAAGTGGGAGCGCATTTCCTGGGATGAGGCCTACGACGAGATGTGCGCCAGGATTCGCGAGGCCACCGAGCGCGACGGCGCCGAGAGCATCTGGGTGGGCACCGGGACCGGACGCCACCATTTCGGCTATGTCTCCCGCTTCGCCAACGCCATCGGCACCCCCAACTGGTGCGAGCCGGGCACCGCCCAGTGCTTCCGGCCCAGGGTTCACGGCTCCATCATCACCATGGGCCAGCTGCCCATCTGCACCTACACCAACGAGGCGCAGCCGGACCTGCTTCTGTTCTGGGGCCACAACCCCATCTATTCGGGACCCGACGGCGAACTGGGTTTCGGGGTGAAGGATGCGCTCGCCCGCAAGCCCAAGATCATCGTCGTCGACCCGCGCGAGACCATGCTCGCCAAGCGCGCCGATTACTTTCTTCAGCTCCGCCCCGGCACCGACGATGCCCTCGGGCTCGCCATGCTCAACGTGATCATCGGCGAAGAGCTCTACGACAAGGAGTTCGTCGAGAAATGGACCCACGGCTTCGACCGGCTCGCCGAACGGGTCGAGCGGTACACGCCCGAGTGGGCCGAACCCATTACATGGGTGAAGGCGGACGACATCCGGGGCGCCGCGCGGCTCTATGCCGAGACCAGGCCCTCCATGCTGGAGTGGGGATGCGCCATCGAGCACACGCCGGCCTGCTTCCAGACCGTCCGCGCGCTGCTCTGCCTGCCGTCGATCACCGGCAATATCGATCAGCCGGGGGGCTGGGCGTTCGGCATGATGGGCGTCGCGCCGATGCCGCAGCTGTTCGACAAGATGCCCATGGAGCAGCAGAAGAAGCGTTTGGGCTATGACGACTACAAGGTGCTGTCGGGCGAATTGGCGCAGCTCCCCTCGGCCCATATCCCCAGCATCTTCGACGCCATCCGCACCGGGAAACCCTATCCGGTCACCACCGGACTGATCTTCGGCAACAACGCGCTCTCCACCTACGGCGAGGTGGACGTTGTCTACGAGACGTTGATGGCTCTCGATTACCTGATGGTCGCCGAGCTCTACATGACGCCGACCGCCGAGCTCGCCGATCTGGTGCTGCCGGTGTCCACCTGGGCCGAGGTGGACGCGCTGCCCGCCGTGCCGTTTTACGGCCAGAACGTGTTGCTCGCCCAGCAGAAGGTGGTGCAGGTCGGCGAGTGCGTGCAGGACGAAGTGATCATGACCGAGATCTGCCGCCGCCTCGGCACCGAGTTCGGCCGGGAAAGCCCGGAAGAGGTCTACGATTCCATGCTGGCGCCCAAGATGGGCATGACCTTCGCCGAGCTGCGGGAGAGGGGATTCGTCCAGCCCGAGTTCAAGTACCGCAAGTACGAGGAAAACGGCTTCAACACCCCGACCGGCAAGATCGAGCTTTATTCCACCCGGATGGAGGAGTGGGGCGACGATCCGCTGCCCTATTTCGAGGAGCCGCCGGAAAGCCCCTATGCGACGCCGGAATTGGCCGAGGAATATCCCTACATCCTGATCACCGGCGCGCGGCTGCCGACATATTTCCAGTCGGAATTCCGGCAGATGCCGACGCTCAGGCGCGGGCGGCCCGAGCCCGAATGCGAACTACACCCGGAGACGGCCGCCGAATTAGGGGTGGAGCAGGGCGACTGGGTCTCCATCGAGACCAGGCGGGGCAAGTGCCGCCAGAAGGTGCGCATCTTCGAGGGCATCGATCCCCGGGTCGTCCATGCCCAGCACGGCTGGTGGTTCCCCGAGGAGGACGACAGCCCGGACCACGGCATCTGGCGGTCCAACGCCAACACCCTCACGTCCATGCAGCCGCCCTTCTGCAAGTCCATGGGCACCTATCAGCTCCGCGCGCTGTTGTGCAAAGTGGTCAAGGCCGACGAGGCGGACGAGCCGTGGCGGCCGCCCCGCATCGCCGCCATGGACGGCAAGTGGCGCTCAAACGTCGCGGAGGTCCAGGACTGGGACGAGGCCGAGATCAAGGCCTGGCGCGAGATGCGCGGCGGCAAGAAACAGCGCCGGGTTTAGTTAGCCCGCATTTCTCACCAGGGCCATGGTCTGCACGTCATCAGTCGTAGTCGTCATCATCATCGAGGCAGTCGTCGCAGTATCCGTTGTAGACAGCCAGATTGTTGCAAGGGTCCCCGTAAATTGATCTCCCCAGGCAACGGTCGTCGTCTTTATCGAGTTTATCGAGGCAGTCAGGGCAGATAGTGCCCTGAGTCTCGCCGAGCGATATGCCGCATTCGACGCATTGGTTGCCGCGGCTAGCGGCATATCGCGACGGCAGCCGGATCGAGACGGTTTTGGTGGCCATGTGTGTCTCCTGTCTAGCGCATCGGCCGGTGACTAGGGATCGGACACGGAGGTTCGCCAACAAATTCTTGCTGGGCGGAAATTAGAGCAGCGTGGCTACCTGATCAACCTAGGCATTCCGCGGCGGATCGAAGTGGAAGAAGTCGCGGAAGCCGTCGGCGATCTTCTTGCCGTAATCCGTTTCCACCCCCTGGACGATGGAATCCGGGATCGAGACGTCGTCGCGGCCTTCCTCGACGCCGGTGATCACCGTCAGCTGCACCGCGTCCGTATCGCCGATGTTCTTGAACCCGCGATAGACCCGGGGCGGGCACGAGAAGGTATCCCACTTGTTGAGCACCAGCGTGTGCTCGATGGGATCGCCGATGTAGTACTCGATGGTGCCCTCGAGGCACATGAAGGTCTCGAAGGTGGAA
Source organism: Rhodospirillales bacterium (assembly GCA_028823885.1). Taxonomy (GTDB): domain Bacteria; phylum Pseudomonadota; class Alphaproteobacteria; order Rhodospirillales; family UBA2165; genus JAJDXO01. Next base: position 6,667 of record JAPPFK010000136.1, read on the forward strand.
TTGTGGCTGTGCAGGCACGGGCCCTGGCCCGGCGGCATGATGGAAATGAACATGGTCGAGCCGGCCGCGCCGACGATGGGCGAGTCGTTGCCGAACGGGCTCTTGGTGTCGTCCAGAATGACCGGCATCAGCTTCCGCGCATAGAACACGTCCATGGCGTCCTGGCCGACCCATTCCAGATCGTCGGCCGTCGACATCTGCCGGAGATCGCCGAACCGCCCGATCCGGCTTTCGATTTCCTCGGCGGTGGGTGTGTAAATCTCGTTGCTCACCGTTTTCCTCCCATCCCTGGTGGATCTGTTCTTCCCATGAAGAAAGGTTAGCACGAATCCCGGTAGGGGAGGCCAGCCCCAGTTACCTGACGCTGATCTTGTCGAGCACCCAGAGCGCCCCGAACAGGATCGGCTGGTGGATCAAATAGATCAGCAGGGTCTTTTGGCCCATCCAGCGGAGCAGGTCCGGAATTCGGCCCCCGGGCTTCCATCCTTCCAACCGCCCCATGATCCCCGGCGAGCCGAGCAGCAGCTGCATGAAGGCGAAGCCCAAGAGCGTGGCGCCGAACCACGGAAAGATGGGCACGTAATCGACGGAGAAGGGCGGGTTGGCGGCGAACCCGATCCAGGCGAGCTGGCGGATGTCGAAGAAGGAAAGATTCACATCGAGCCCGAGAAAGATGACAGCCGCGCCGCAGAGCGCGACCGCCCAATAGGGAAGGCCCGCGAAGACGGCGATCAACAGGCTGGCGATGGCGAGGTTGTGGAGGATGCCGAAGAACACGAAGCCCTCCTGGAACACCGTCGCCGTGGCGATGGTGACGACGATGGCCGCGGCGAGGATGCGCGTGAACCGGTTGAGGAATTTCTGCGGGTCGATGGCCGCGCGCCGCGCAAGCGCATGGCTGATCCCGGAGGCAACCAGGAAGATGCTGACGATGAACGTCCGGGCGGCGAGCCAGAAGGGGTCGTTGAACAGGTCCACCTCGGCATAGCCGAAGAACGACAGGTCCCAGGACAGGTGGTAGAGGATCATCAGGGCGATCCCGACCCCGCGGAGCAGGTCGAGGGCGTCGATGCGGGCCGGCGCCGCTGATGCCGGCCGCGCCATTACGGCGCCCGGCGACGGGAGGTACCGATTTCGGTCATGGCGCCATTTGACAATGACCCGGCGGGACGCGCTACCGTTTTCTAGTTCCTGGCGGCGCCCCCCCCCTCCCTGGCCCTCCCCCTCGAAGGGGGCGAGGGAGAAAATGTCCCCTCTCCCCCTTCTTGAGGGGGAGAGGGTCAGGGTGAGGGGGTCATAAGATATGAGGGTGAGGG
>JAPPFK010000191.1 GCA_028823885.1 Rhodospirillales bacterium
CGCCCGACGCCGCGAGCCGGACATACTCGCTCAACCGGTTGTTCAGCGCCTTGATGCCCACCGATCTCATGAGCCGAAGGTAGCTACCGCGCCCTACCTTGTCAACCGGCTTCGCGGATCGGCCGCGCCGGTCAGTCCGTTTTCGCGGCCCGCGACCTGACGTCCTCGATGGCCATCAGGATGGCCTCGGGCGTGGCGGGCGCGTCCAGCCTCGGGAACGCCTTGCGCCCGCCGGTCCGCGCCACCGCGTCGCGGATCGCCAGCCACACCGAGATCGCCAGCATCAGCGGCGGCTCGCCGATGGCCTTGGAGCGGAAAATGGTCGGCACCATGTTCGGCGCGTCTTCCAGGATATGGACGTTGAATTCCGGCGGGACGTCCCGGCTGCCCGGGATCTTGTAGGTCGACGGCCCGTGGGTCTTGAGATGCCCGTCCTCGTCCCAGACAAGCTCCTCGGACGTGAGCCACCCCATGCCCTGGACGAAGGCGCCCTCGATCTGGCCCATGTCGATGGCCGGGTTCAGGGAGTTGCCCACGTCCTGCAGGATATCGGCCCTCAGCACCCGGGATTCGCCGGTCAGCGTGTCGATCACGGCCTCGGCGATGCAGGCCCCGTAGGTATAGTAATAGAACGGGCTGCCGCTCATGGTCTTCGCATCCCATGAGATGTCCGGCGTCCGGTAGAACCCGGTCGCGGAAAGCGACTCCCGGGCCCGCCAGGCGAGGCGGGCGCATTCGGCGAAGGAGATGCTCTCGTTGCCGGCATAGACCCGGTTGGCGCGAAACTCGACGGCGCCGGTTTCGACCCCGAAATGGTCCGCCGCCGCCTTCGCCATCCGCTCCTTGATTTCCGTCGCCGCGATGTGGGCCGCCATGCCGTTGATGTCGGAGCCCGACGAGGCCGCGGTGGCCGACGTGTTGGGCACCTTGTCGGTGCGGGTCGACGAGATCTTGATCCGGTCGATATCGATCTGGAACGTGGAGGCCACCACCTGGGCCACCTTGACGAACAGGCCCTGTCCCATCTCGGTGCCGCCGTGGTTCAGGTGCACGCTGCCGTCCGTATAGACATGGACCAGGGCGCCGCCCTGGTTGAGGGTCGGCAGGTTGAACGATATGCCGAACTTCACCGGCATCAGGGCGATGCCCTTCTTCAGGGTCGAATTGGCGGCGTTGAAGCCGTCGACGGCCCTCGTGCGGCCCTCGAAATCGATCTCCCGCATCAGCCGCTCGGTGAGCTCGACGATGATGTTGTCCTTCACCGTCTGGCCGTAGGGGGTGACGTTGCGCTCGCCGTCGCCGTAGTAGTTGATCCGCCGGATTTCGTCGACGGGCTTGCCGAGCTCGGCCGCCACATGCTCCATCACCGTCTCGATGGCCAGCATGGCCTGGGGCCCGCCGAAGCCGCGGAACGCCGTCGCCGAGACCGTGTTGGTCTTGCACGGGTATCCGTCGAACCGGACATGGGGGAGGTAATAGCAGTTGTCGGCGTGGCACAGCGCGCGCGCCATGACGCCGGACGAGCAGTCGGCGACGTTGCCCGACCGGGTCGCCATCTCCATCTTCACGCCTTCGAGCCGGCCGTCCTCGCCGAAGCCGGCCTCGTAGCGGAAGCGGTAATCGTGGCGCTTGCCGGTGACGATCATGTCGTCGTCGCGCCGCAGCCGAAGCTTGGCCGGCCGGCCGGTGAGCGCGGCGGCCAGCGCGGCCAGCGCGGCGATGCCGGTGGCCTGGGTCTCCTTGCCGCCGAAGGCGCCGCCCATGCGGCGCACCTCCACGAGCACGTCGTTGATTTCGATCCCGAGGACGTGCGCCACCCCGTGCTGCACCTCGGTCGGGTGCTGGGTGGAGGCATGGACGGTGATGTCCCGGTCCTCGCCGGGGACCGCGAGGGCGACCTGGGATTCGAGATAGAAATGGTCCTGCCCGCCGCACGAGACTTCGCCGGACACCCTGCGGGGCGCCGCCTCGATCGCGCCCTCGGCGTCTCCCCGGACAACGCTGTGGGGCGGATAGGTGAACTGCCCTCTTTCCAGCGCCCCGTCGATGGTGAGGACCGGTTCCAATACCTCGTAGCCGATGTCGATCAGCGAGGCGGCGTCGCGCGCGAGATCGTAGGTGTCGGCGGCGACGATGAGGACCGGCTGGCCGGCATATTCGGCGAGGCCGTCGGCGAGGATGGGCTCGTCGGAGAAGATGGGCGCGATATCGTTCTTTCCCGGAATGTCGCCGGCGCCGAAGATGCCGGCCACCCCCGGCGCCCGGCGCGCCCTGGCGATGTCCACCGAGACGATCCTCGCATGGGCGTGGGGGCTGACCACCGGGAAGATTTCCAGCGTGCCCGGCAGGTTGGGCATGTCGTCCACATAGACCGCGCCGCCGGTGACGTGCTTGACCGCGCTGTCGTGCCGGAGCCGCGCATGGGCCGCGCCGACGATATCGGCCTTGGCGGTTTCCGGGACGGTCATCGGATCGTCACCACTTCGATGGGTTCATCCACGGCCGAGAGGTCCCGCCACAGCCGGGCGAACAGGTTCCTGGCCACCATGGACCGGTAGGCGGCCGACGCCCGGTGGTCCGACAGGGGCTCGAAATCCTCGTCGATGGCCCGGGCGGCCTCCATCAGCGCGTCCTCGCGCCACGCCGAGCCGGTGAGGGCCGCCTCGCAGGCCCGGGCCCGTTTCGGCGTCGCCGCCATGCCGCCATAGGCGATGCGCGCCTCCCGGACCGAGCCGTCCGCGACGGCGACCCGGTAGGCGCCGATGACCGAGGCGATGTCCTGGTCGTAGCGCTTGGAAATCTTGTAGGTCCGGAAGGCCTCGCCGTCCCTGGGTTTCGGGATGCGGACCGACCGGATGAATTCCCCCGGCCCGAGGTCCGTCTTCCGGTAATCGAGGAAAAAATCCTCGACGGGCATCTCCCTGGGACCGTCCCGGGAATGGAGGCTCAGCGTGGCGTCCAGGGCGATCAGGCAGGGCAGGGTGTCGCCGATGGGGCTCGCATTGCCGATATTGCCGCCGATGGTGCCCATGTTCCTGATCTGCCGGGAGCCGATGCGCCTGATCAGGGTGCCGAAGGACGGGTAGTCGCGCTCGATCAGGGGCAGGGCGTCCGTGTAGGTGACCGCCGCGCCGAACTCGAGGCAGTCCGGCTCGTCGCGGATCTCCAGGAGTTCGGCGACCCGGCCCGTATGGATGACCACCGGCAGTTCGCGGCGCTCCTTGCTCGCCAGCAGTCCGAGGTCGGTGCCGCCGGCGAGGATAAGGGCGTCCGGGTTTTCGGCCAGCGCCTCCGCCATTTCGGCGAGATTGGTTGGGCTCAGAAACGCCTGGCCGCCGGCCTCGTAGCGTTCCGCCGCCTCCGCCGGGGCGTGCGCCGGCGGAGGCGCCTCATAACCGCCGGGTCCGGCCTCGCCGCACGCCTTCACCGCCGCGTCGACGATCGGGCGGTAGCCGGTGCAGCGGCAGAGGTTGCCGGCCAGCGCGTCGTGCACCGTCTCGGGGTCGATCTCCTCGCCGCCCCGGCGCAGCGCATAGAGGGCCATGACGAAGCCCGGCGTGCAGTAGCCGCATTGGGTGCCGTCGCCGTCGGCCATGGCCGCCTGCACCGGGTCCAGGCCGTCGCCGTCCGCCAGCCCCTCCACGGTCAGCACGTCGGCGCCGTTGAGGTGCGGCAGGGTCAGGAGACAGGCATTGACCGCCCGGAAGGTCCGGCCGTCCTCGGGGCCGTCCCCGGGGCCGGCGGGGTCTGTGGGGCCTGTGGCCAGCACCACCGTGCAGGCGCCGCAATCCCCCTCGGCGCAGCCTTCCTTGGTGCCGGTGAGGCGCGCATGCTCGCGGATATAGTCGAGCGCCGTGACGTTGGGCGGCACGTCCCGGACGACCTGCCGCCGGCCGTTGAGATGGAACTCCAACGTCATCCCGGCGGCCCCCGCCGTGGCGGATCGGCGGTATGGGCGGCATCGGCGACCGTGCGGGAAGGCGGAAAATCGATTGTGAGAAGGGGTGCGCCGGGTGAATCGGCGGGAAGGCGGTTCGCGGAAGAGCGGGCGGACAGGCGCTTCGTTCCCATGGCGGCCGGACTGCGTCCCTTTGGTTCCCAGGTATGGCAAAAACTGTAAGCCATGTGAATCCGACATGGCAAACGGTAATTCTGCATTGCACAATTGGATGTGGGGGGGGCGGTTTCGGCGTAGTCGCGACGATGCAGCGATCTCTTGCCTCGAAGCGTCCCACTTCGGCTATTTGATGTTTCTTGATAGTCCGTTTAGTCGGGGGCAACCCAGAATTGCTGGGCGCCAAAGGATTCGGCCTCTATCGTCTGAAGCTTAAATTTTTCAAATTTGTGCTTCTTAGCCAGCCAGTCGTTCCACCTCACGCGCATGCGCTTTTCCAAATCTGACCAGTCAGCAGACTCCGGATAATCCCAAATATCAGGCTCACTGTTGTAACAGACCTCGTCCACAATTTCCTTCCAAACCCGGTTGCAATTCGCGACGAACCTCGTGATATCGGTCAGTTCGTACGGGCGAATCTGCTTTACCTCTGCCTTTCCGCCAATCTCCTTTGATTTACGAGGACGAATTAGCTTTACCTTGGACGTATCTTCTTCAGAAAGTGGGCCGTCCTCCTCGCCAAATGTCCACGCAGCATGCGCAAAAATATTCCTTAGCTTCGATGCGGTGTGTGCTTTGTCGATTGCTTGTTTCAGCCACTTTCCCATGTCTTCGGAAATCAGCGAGAACTTTGACGGCAGATGAATCTCGGCTTGGTGGTGAATTCTTCCTGCGTCCAGTTCGTTCAATAAGGATTCTGTGTGTCCTCCCAATACCTCCATAAGAAGCATTCTCTCCCAGAGCAGCATCAGCTCGTGGTTCGAAATCACCGAACCAACAAACGTGTAGTAGTCCTCTTTCGCCTCTTCGCGTTCCTGTTGGTCGGAAATTTCCACCATGATTGCCCTCTACCGAAAGTCCCAGCGCCTCATTTGACGTGAGCGGAATCGTCAGCCACGTTCCATCACGAACACCACCCCAGGTCCCCCCTCCAACCCTTTCCCACCACCCAAGTCGTATACCCCGAAGTTGCCCACGCTTCCTACGATCCCTCTGAATCCCGCCACAGGACCCTCAGCACCTCGATATTCGGGGTGCTTCGCCGTCGCGCGCAGCCCCCCGTCTCCGTCGTCTACAACTTCGATCGTCATCTGCGACTCCGCCAGTCCCGAGACAGCCGCCCTCACGAGTTCCAGTGAGTCCAGCGTCTGGCCCGGCTGTGGCTCTGCCCTGATCGCTTCGCGGTAGCACGCTTCCGCCTCCTCCAACCTTCCCTGCAAAACCAAGGACAGTGCCTTGTTGACCAACGCTGGCGCGTATCGCCGATCCAATGCAAGTGCCCGATCGTAGCTGGCCACAGCTTCCCCGTACCGCTTCTCCATGAAATATGCATTGCCACAGTTGAAGTACATCGCCCTGTTTCCCGGGGCCAACTGCGCAGATTGCTCATAGTCTTCGATCGCGTCGGCATACCGCCGCCGGCATGCCTGCTCATTGCCCCGATTGAAGTAGATCGCGTACAGGAACCACGGATAGTCAGTCGACGGTCCGTCTTCGCCAGCAACGTCAGGTGCCTCCAACGCCCTTCCGTAGTCCTCCACTGCCTCGCCGTGCCGTCCCAACGCCGCGTTCCCGTTTCCCCGAAGGAAATAGGTCTCACAAGTTTCCCCAAGCTCTAACGACTTGCCGTACATCTCAACGGCATCTCTGTACTCGCCGCGAAGGAACGCCGCGTTAGCGCGACGCAAGTAAGCCGCGGCGGTCATTGGTCTGTTCCTACGCGCCGTTGCCGCCTCCTGCTGGCAGAACCCCACCAGATCACGAAAGATTGTGCGCTCCGATACGTCCACCTGCTCCAAATCCGTCCGGAGCTGCTCCTTGTCCGTCGCCTCGATACGCACGGCGTTCACGCGTTCCTCATCCACCACCGGCCGCCCAATAACGAACACGCTTCGCTGCCCGACGATCCGCAGCGCCGCATCGCCATCGGCCACTGGTTCCCATAGCAGGTAGCTTGATTCAGCCGCATCCTTCGTCGTTGAAAGAATGTTCGCGATGTCCTGTGTTTCCTGTTCCGCAGTCACGAAGGTGGTATCGGGTAGTTCGTGACTCACGAAGAACACTTTCCCGTCTCGTGATGGGTCCTTGCTGGCGAACCACAGCGCCACGAGCGGACTGTACGTGAAATCGAGCAGTCCGGTCGCCGCCCCGAAGTGTTGCAGCTTCGCGAGGAGCTGAAGACCGTTTTCCGCGAGGCCGCTTTGTCCATAGGGCGCAATCCTCCGAGCGCGATCAAGCAGATCGCGGTGGTACTCCAGGTACTCTTCCACATACTGCGGATCGCCCTCCCCGAACCCGTTGTCGGCAATACGGCGGCTCGCGCCGGACCGCAAAGGCCAACGAGCGTCTCTCTGCCCGCGGAACACGTGGGTTCCGGTATCCGCCACCTCCTCAAGAATAAGGCCCATGTATTTGCCTAGGACCGTCACCATCCGTTCTAACCCTTTAGCACTCGCCTGCCGTTCTCACTTAGCCCCCCACACGGATCGACATGACGGTACGAAACGCGCACACAACTTGCAATAGCGGCCAACTGGAGAGCCTCTTATAGCTATGGTTGTCGGACAACCGTTTGCTTCCCCACCAATTTAACTCATGACTCGTACTCACCGCCTCCCAGGTTCAAGCCCCCGACCGCCCCCAAATCCCCCCTTGCCCCCACGCGCGCCCGGCTTCCGTCCAGAAATCCGGGGTTGCTGCGGCGATGTATGTGGTATATATATCCGGATATAGACCGGAGACCGCCATGACCACTGCCGCACAGAAAAAGGCCAACAGGAACTACCGTGCGCGTCTGGCGCGGCGCGGCCTCAAGCGCTTCGAGGTGACGGGCCTCGAAACCGACCGGGAGCTGCTGCGCACGCTGGCGCGCCGCCTGGCCGAAGACGGGCCGGAAGCCAATCGGGCGCGGGCGGCGGTCGCGGAACTGGTCGCCGGCGAACCGCCGAAGCCGGGCGGGATTCTCGCGGCGCTGCGGCGCTCGCCGCTGGTCGGGGCCGATCTCGACCTTTCGCGGGAGCGCATCGACGGGCGCAGGGTCGATCTTTGACCCGCTGCCTGCTCGACACCAACATCATCAGCAATGCCGTCAAGCCGCGGCCGTCCGCGCGTCTGATCGACTGGATGGCCGCGCAACCGGACGAAGACCTGTTCGTCGCCTCGCTGACCGTCGCCGAAGTCCGGCGCGGCATTCTGGAACTGCCCGGCGGCGGGAGGAAGGACGGGCTCGAAGCCTGGTTCACCGGCGGGGAGGGGCCGCAGGCGCTGTTCGCGGGGCGAATCCTGCCGTTCGACGACAGGGCCGGCCTGATCTGGGCGCGCCTGATGGCCGACGGCAAGGCCCAAGGCCGGCCCCGCAGCGCCCTCGACATGATCATCGCTGCGGTGGCGGAGGCGAACGGCTGCATGATCGTCACCGACAACGAACGGGATTTCAGCGGGCTCCGGATCGTCAACCCCCTGCGGTAGGAAGCAGACGCCCAAACCAATTCCCCTCCCCCTCGAAGGGGGAGGGTCAGGGTGGGAGTGAATTTCCAATTCTCGAACCACAGAGACAATGAGACAGTGAGGAGTTAATCATCCTTCTCTGTGAACTCTGTGCCTCTGTGGTGAAATTCCTGTTTCCTGGATGCCCCGCGCTATCGGCGGGGCATGACGGTTGGAGAGTGCCCTAATAGGAGTACGTCATGGCCGGGCCAGCCGGCAAAGTGACCCGGCCATCCACGTGTGCCGCTGCTCCCCAAAGCGTGGATGCCCGTGTCAAGCA
>JAPPFK010000171.1:0-1420 GCA_028823885.1 Rhodospirillales bacterium
GGGGGAGAGGGTTGGGGTGAGGGGGTCCGCCGAGGGAACGACAAGTAGTCGAGCGGTACAGACGTCCGAAACATGCCACAAACTTCGGACAGCAGAATCAATGAGGTCGAGAAGTCTACGGCTTTGAAGCCAGTGAATTCCGGACTAGCTGGTTGATTGGAATTGGATCGCCGGCCCGACGCTGCGTGGGGGCCTGTAGTCGGACCCTTGCGACAGCTTGGCTGTGGCGTGCGCATGGGTAGCTGGCACGTCCCAGAGCAGGTCCGGGTGCTGTGGCAGCCCGAACGGCCCAACCACCGGCGCCGCCTCGATCGCGCGTTTCTTGTCCAGAAGGTGGTGCCTGTCCGTATCCCGCGCTGCCAGAACGGTACACGTCAATCCGTCAGCGAACGCTAGCCGCACGAACAGCCCTTGGTCGGAGTCGGGGTTTGCGTGGTCGACCTGGTCGATGAATGGACTCGCGGATACAACGCGATACGGAGGGTTGCGCCACGGCGGTGCAAGCTGGTTCTCCTTCGGGTGCCAGGCCAGGGTCATACGCGTCTTGCCGTCGTTGTCGCAAAAGACAAAATTGTTGGTTGGAAGCAGCGCGGTCAAGTGCAGGAATTCGATGACGTGATCCAGCTTGAACACAATCGGCTCGCCCGCCCGAAACCACTTGAGGACTTCGCACTTCCCTTCGGCACCATTGGCGGCCACGGCGTCGTTCTTGAGAACGTCGTTGCGAATCTTCTGCAGGTCCCCGAATACACCTGTTTGCATGCCCCTCGGCAGGTCAGGTGCCGTGCCTCCGAGTGGCGGGAGCCTTCGAAACCGCTCCCAAGTCCCGGCCACCATCGCGACCCACCCTCGGTACGCGAGCTGTGCCAGTCTCCCTTCGCTCCCTAATTCGGATCGCAGGTTGCATTGCTCGCCCATCACCGTCGACATGAGAGCGAGCGACAGTCCGGGGGGTGCATGAGGAATTCTCCAGTCCTCAGTTCCGGCCGCCTGCTGCGCCATGCGGTCAACGGCTTCCAGCAAAAAGAAAAGCTGTTCGGTGTGCATGAGTATGGGCCGAGCGAAATCGTAGGCGATAATCGTCCCAGTCGTCTGCGAGTCGGAAAGGTCTCCCTCGCGTTTTCTTGCATCCACGACTTGAACCGGGCCCAGCCCGAAGATGTCATCCGGCGATGTCACAGTCGTTCCCTCCTGCCGCTGGTCTCACGCGAACGGTTACCCGCTTTCGCGCTCGCCGTCTAGCGGGCGCGCGTGGCGGCAAGGGGGAAGGTCGTGGATGCCCCGCACGGAGAGGCTGGGCATGACGGGTTTGACATGGTGCACCGGGTCAAGTCCGGGGCATGACGAATTGGGCTTTGCTCCCCCCCACCACAAAAACAACCCCCCCAAAAAAAAGTGGGGGGGGGGGCGCGGCGGCGAA
>JAPPFK010000171.1:1430-7764 GCA_028823885.1 Rhodospirillales bacterium
CCCCCTAAAGAAGGGGGAGAGGGGACACGATGCGGAAAGAGGCGGCGATGCGGGCGGCGGTTACCGATATCGCCCGTGGGCCTGAAGCACTTCGATCTTGTAGCCGTCGGGGTCCTGCACGAAGAAGAATTTCGCCATGAGCGATCCGTCCCGGTGGAACTCCCTGACCTCCGTCGGCTCGAATCCGAGGCTCTTGAAACGGGCATGCTCTTCGTCGACGTTTTCCACCGCGACCCCCAGATGCCCGTATCCCGACCCGTGCGAATAGGGTTCGGACCGCCCGTGATTCACCGTAAACTCGACCTCGAAATCAGCCTCGGCATTCCGGAGGTAGACAAGCGTGAAATCATCGAACTCGAAACGATCGGCAATATCCAGGCCGAAAGCCTTTTTGTAGAAATCGAGCGACCGCTCCTCGTCCATCACCCGGATCATCGAATGGATCACCTTGGCCATGATTCGTCTGTCCCCTATTTCGCCCTGTTTCGATTCCGGCACTTTATCCAAGATTTGTCGCCGGCGTCCGAATCACCTACCCCCCTCACCCTGACCCTCTCCCGGGCCTACTCCGCCGAAGTAGCCTTCGGTTACGAAGGCTGGAAGGGAGAGGGGACAAAATTACCACAGAGCACACAGAGATCACGGAGCATATTCGAGTATAGATACTCTCTGTGTCCTCGGTGTTCTCTGTGGTGAAATCTTGATGCCCCGCGCTATCGGCGGGGCATGACGCTTTAGCGGCGCATCCAGGATATTCACCACAGAGACACAGAGATCACAGAGGAGGAATGATTAACTCTTCCTATCTCACCGTCTCACTGTCTCTGTGGTTCAAGAATTGGAAATTCCCCCTCACCCAGCTACGGCTACGGCTCGCAGTGCGCTCAGGCCGGCGGCGCGGTCTTGCGGAACGCCTCCAATTGGCCGAGTTCCCGGCTCAGGGCCTCGAGCTTCGGCGTTTCGAAGGTGGCGAACAGTTCCGGGGCGGCGATGCGCACGAACTCATAGGCCGATGCGGCGGTCAGGTCCGCCTGGGTAAGCCGGGAGCCCTCCAGCCAGGGTGAGCCGGCCTCGCCGTCCAGCCACTGGAAACCGCTGCGGCTCTGCTCGGAGATCATCTCGACCCACGGCGGATGCCGCATTTCCTCGGGGCGATACCGCTTCTCGTAGGCAACCAGAATGGCCTTCTCGACCGCGCCCGTGGCCACGGCCATGAGTTTCAGGACCCGTCTGCGTTGGCTTCCGGACGCCGGAGTCAACGCCCGCTCCGGGCCCACCCGCTCATCCAGATAGTCGAGGATGGCGCCGCTGTCGATCAGGGTCTCGCCGTCATCCAGGATCAGCGCGGGAACGCGGATCAGGGGATTGACGTCGCGAATTTTCGGCCGGTCGTCCCCCACGACCCCATACGGACGGTGCTCGAAGGGCAGTTCATAGAGGTGCATCGTCGCGGCCACGCGGCGGACGAAGGGCGAGAGGTAGCGGCCGACCAGGATCATCTTTGCCCGGCCGCCCCTATGCGGGAGGACCGAGATCGGGGCCCAGATCCTCGGGCGGCGGGTCGAGCACCGAGGGAGCGGCCTCCCAGCATTCCCCGAGACTCAATCCGTCGAAGGCCATACACGGCAGCTGCGTCGCGATCACCGGAAACGCCACGAGGATGGCGAGGCAAATTCCCATGGCGAACCAGAACGGCCAGATGCCCGCGAAGATCGTCGTCATCGGGACATGGGGCGCAATGCCCTTCACGATGAACACATTGACGCCGACCGGGGGCGAGATCAGACCCATCTCCAGCACGATCACGATGACCACGCCGAACCAGATCAATCCCATGCCGAGTTCCTGGATCAGCGGGAACACGATCGGAAGGGTGAGAACCAGCATCGCCAGGCCCTCGAGGAAGGTCCCGAGAGCGACGTAGGTAAGCAGGATAATGATGATGATGCCGATCTTGCCCACGTCGAGGCCGGTCAGGAAGCCGACGATGATTTCCGGCACGCCCGAGAGCGCCATGAACGGAATGAAGACATGCGCGCCGATCAGGATCATGAAAACCGTGGCGGTGGTGCGCAGCGTATGGAGGATGGTCTGACGCAATTTCAAGCTGTCGACGGCGGCGCGCAGCACATAGGCCGGCGAAGCGGTATCGGCACTGGCGGCCGCGCCGGCGGCGGCCGGCATCGGCCCCTGAACCGCGCTTATCGCCCCCTTGGCCAGCGCAACCAGGAAAGTGATGAAGGCGCCGATCCCCGCCGCTTCGACCGGGGTGAACAGACCGGCATAGATTCCGCCGATGGTAATGATGACGATGCCGATGAGGGCGAACGCCCCGTAGAGAGATGTGAACCGCTCATGCCAGGACGACTTGGCGCCCGCCGGGCCGGCGGCCGGGTTCAGCCGGGTGACGATTCCGATTGCGACAAGAAAAAGCCCCGTCAGCAATATGCCCGGAAGCACGCCGGCGACGAACAGCTCGCCGATGGATGTCTCCGTCAGGATGGCGTAGATGATCATGCCCGTCGACGGCGGGATCAGGATCCCCAGCGTTCCGCCGGCGGCAACGCTGCCCGTCGCCAGGCTCGGGCTGTATTTGTAGCGCTCCATCTCCGGCAGGGCGACACGGCCCATGGTGACCGCGCCGGCAACCGACGACCCGCTCACCGCGGCAAATCCGGCGCACCCCAATATGGTGGCCGACGCGAGGCCGCCCCGGAAATGTCCGAACCAGGCATAGGCGGCGCGGTAGAGGTCGCGGCTCATGCCCGATATACCGGCCAGATTACCCATCAGAATGAACATCGGGACGATCGACAGCGTTTGAAACGTCGCGATGTCGAATGTCTCCGTACTGAGGTAGATGAAGGCCCGATGGGGCCCCTCGATGGCCCAGGCGCCGAGGAACCCGACCACCATCATGGACAGCGCCACGGGCATGCGCAGGAACAGCAGCGCGAACATGGCAATCAGGCCAATAAAGCCGATGTGGGCGTCAGATAGTTCCATCCACGTCTCCGCCGAATAGCCGGGCTTGCTCCTGCCCGATATCCTTGTCCTGCATCAGCCTCACCGCCTCCAGAAGAAGGACAACGGCATAAAGCCCGAGGCCGAATGCCAGGACGTACATGAACGGTTCAAAGGATATGTCGATGGTGCCCGTGAACTCGCCGTTCTCCTCGGCCTTCGGTCCGTCGAGACCGATTTGAACGGTGAGGGCCACGATCATCAAGAATCCGACGAGACGGACGAATATCTCCACCATTCGAAGCTTTGTCTTGCTCACCATGCCGTCGATGAGCTCGACGGCTATCTGCCCCCCGGTCCTTCCGCTATAGGCGACCGTCAAGGCAACGACGAGGACCAGCAGAATCTGCCCCATGTCCACGAAGCCCTGGATCGGATCATTGAAAACATAGCGGCGCACGACATGGGTGAATGTGAGGATGACCATGGCGGCGAGAAGCACCCCGCCGAGCCAAAGCGCCACCACTCTCAGGAAACTGTCGAAATTCCCCAGGACACCGGGGCTTTCCTGTTGGGCCTGTTCGGCGGAATTGCCGCCCGCGGGAGCGTCGTGGCTCATGATTTTCGAAGCTCCCGCGGGCTCTCGACCGCTCTAGTTGATCAGGCTGTTGAAGATGGCGTGGGCCGGCAGACCGCCCTTTGCGGCCTCGTCCAACTCACGTTTGACGACGGCATCCGTCAAATCATCAAACGCCTTCGCTTCGGCCGGCGTCAGGTTGATGACTTCCAGACCCTTTTGCTTGCCGACCTGTTTGAACGCGAATTCGTCGGTCCTTTGCCAATATTTTGACGCGTTGATCGAAAATTCACGGCCGGTATGTTTCTTGATGAGCGCCTGGTGCTCCTTGGAAAGCTTGTTCCAGCTGCCCTTGTTGACCCCGAGCAGGAACAAGGCCGCCGATCCCTTGATCCCGAACGTCACGTGCGACGCCGGCTGATGCAGGTTCCAAGGCCTGTAGAGCGCCGCCGGCGCGATATAGACGACATCGACCGTGCCCTTCTGGAATGCATCGTAGGTTTGCGTGATCGGAATCTGCGACGCCTTTGCGCCCCAAGCCTCGACCGTCGGAATGTCGGTCTTCGAAGGCACCCGCACGACCAGGTTCTTCATGTCCGAGGGCTTGCGGATCGGCTTTTTGGAAATAATCGCCGACGGATAGTTCGCCCAAATCCCGAGGACCTGGACGTCCTTGAATTCATCTTTCAGGAACTTGTCGTAGACGTTCCAGACATTGGTGGCGACGTCCGCGGCCGTCTTGCCGACGCCCGGTTTGCCCGCCAACAGCGTCCTCGGGAAGCTCTCCGACTCGAGACCGATGATCACGAATCCGATATCGAACGCGCCTTCCTTCGTCCGCTTGAACTGAGCAGCCGGGCCCCGGCCCAATTTGCCGCTGTCGAAGATCTTGATCGTCAGGCTGCCGCCCGATTCCTCGGCGACTTTTTTCGCCAGCGGCGTAAATACGCCGACATGCATCGGGTGCTTGGGGGACATGAAGTGGCCGAGCTTGAGCTCCGCCGCCGACGCCTGTCCGGCGAAAGCGACACCCGCTCCCAGGGCGATCGCCGCTGCGCCTTTGAACAATGATTTCATCTGGTCTTCCTCCTTGGTTGATGGCCCATCTGTCAGGCCGTTATCTCGATCCGCCCGCGATCCTGCGGACGATCAACTCCGGCAACCGGCCCACGAAGCGAATTCGTTTTGGCCAATCGGTCCCGCGACCCCGAACGCAATCCAATTCCTTTTGCCGGTATCGCCGACGGTCGAAGCTCCCGGCGCTTGGAAGAGGTATTTTTATGTAGTTGAAATGCTGAGGTATTTTTCCAAGCGCTACAACCTTTTTATAGCCGACATTGCGGATCGGTTCAAAGCGCCGAGCGCCTTTGCCCTCGGCTGCCGGCAGCCCTTACCGGCCCCGGCAATCGTGTCCGCTATCGCCGAAACAGTGGAAATTGTGGAGAGAGGCAAGCATCCAAATCGAGGGCTAAGCCCCGAAATGCCGGGACAAGCGAGTTCCCTTCGGACACCTGATTCATGCATTAATATCAGCCGGTTAGGAGTGGCGGTGGAGGAGGGATTCGAACCCTCGATAGAGCTATAAACCCTATACTGGTTTAGCAAACCAGCGCCTTCAGCCGCTCGGCCACTCCACCCTTGCCGGAACGCGCCGCCCATGAGGGCCGCCCGGAGGCAATGTTCTAAGGCGCAGGGTTATTGCTCGTCAATCACCAATAGGGACGGCTTCCCGTGCCTCCAAGCCGCCCTTGTCGACAATGAAGCCGGCGACCTCGGTAAGCCCGTCATCGGCCTTGAGATTGGTGAAGATAAACGGCCGTTCGCCCCGCATTTTCCGGGCATCCCGGTCCATCACGCCGAGATCGGCGCCCACCAGCGGCGCGAGATCGGTCTTGTTGATCACCAACAGGTCCGAACGGGTAATGCCGGGGCCCCCCTTGCGGGGAATCTTGTCGCCGGCCGAGACATCGATCACGTAGATGGTGATGTCGGCGAGTTCCGGCGAGAAGGTCGCCGCCAAATTGTCGCCGCCGGATTCGATGAACACGATCTCCAGCCCCTCGAACCTCCTCGAGATATCGGCCACCGCCGCGAGGTTCATGGAGGCGTCCTCCCGGATGGCCGTGTGCGGACAGCCGCCGGTCTCGACGCCGACGATTCGGTCCGGGTCCAGCGCGCCGGATCGGGTGAGGAACTCCGCATCCTCCCGGGTATAGATGTCGTTGGTGATCGCCGCGATGTCGTAGGCATCGCGAAGATGCTTGCAGAGCCGGTCGAGAAGCGCGGTCTTGCCGGTGCCGACCGGCCCGCCGATGCCGACGCGCAATGGCGTCCTGGATGAACTCATGATCTGAAAAGCCTCGTGTACTGGGTTTCATGTTGCATGGAGAAGAGGTCCAACAGCGGCGCCGCCGTCCCCCAGGGCGCATCGCCCTGGGCGATCGCCCGGTCCGCCGCCGCGTCGATGGTTTCGAACAGACCCGCCAGCGTCCGCTGGCCGTCGGTCTGGCCCAGGGGAATCAGCCGGACCCCGGCGCTGATGTAGTTGGCGGCGAGCGCGTGCAGATAGGATGAGAGACCTTCGCGCAGGGGGATGCCGGCGGCCGCCGAGACGGCCGCGACGGCGGCGGCGTAGGGGATGTCGGTCCCGCGCTCCGAAAGAACCGCCTGCCAGGGTCCGAACCCCGGGATGTCCCAGGCATCGGTGACGGCGCTCAGGAACGCGGCGCCCTGGGCCGCGCTTTCCAGCTTCGCCTCGCGGCTTGCCCGCTGGGCGGCCGCTTGAATCAGCGC
>JAPPFK010000147.1 GCA_028823885.1 Rhodospirillales bacterium
TTCCGGGGCGATGTTCGGTTTCTTCTTCGCCTGGGTCTGCTCGACCATGTGGGGATTGGATGCCGCCGACCCGAATGTCGCCATCGCCGCCATGCAGGCCATGAATGCGAGCGTCCGCAACTGGGTCTTCGCGCCGGTATTCTTCGGCACCCCCGTGCTGTTGATAATCACGGCGCTGATCGCCTTGACGCTGCGGGAGCGGCGGGCCGCGGTCTGCTTCGCCTTGGCCGGCCTTCTGTATGTTCTGGGCGTGATGGTTCCGACGATGACCGCCAATGTGCCGTTGAACGAGGCATTGGCGCTGGTCGAGACCCCGCTCGGCCCAGCGGAAGCCGGGGAAGCGTGGCGCGCCTATTCCGGGCCGTGGCAGGACTGGAACGCCGTTCGCGCCGTGGCCGCGGGCCTGGTCCTTGCGCTGGCGGGCTGGGGCTTGCCGGGGACCGGCTCCGTTGCGCCGGCCGGCGCCGCAAGGGGCTGACGGCGCCTGGATTATGCGTCTCACGCGATGACCGGCACGGGATTGAGCTCGTCCTCGGCGAGGGCGCGGTCGCACCGGCCCATTTCGACCGGCACGTCGTACAGGCGTCCCGGCGCGAAGCGTTCCCAGAAATGGCGCAGGCCCGGCACGATGACCCGTACCACCGGCATGCCGATGTCCGGTCTCGTCTGGTCGAGCACCAGAAATTCCATGCCGCGGGCCTCGACCAGCGAGCGGCACCGGTCCACTTCGTCCAGCACGTCCGCCGTATCGGGAACCGCGTAGTCGGCCTTGCCGCGCGACGGCGCGCCTGCCGCCGGGGCCAGATAGGGATGGTCCGCCAGCCGGCCCGTCTTCCACCACCCGAGCGCCAGCGGATCGTCGATCGCCGGGCCGGAACCGCCTTCGGGCAGCCAGGCCAGGCACTGGTTCAGTTCGCAGACGGCGCGAAGCGCGGCGATGCGCGGGTCGGTGTGGGCGCCGGCGCCGTAGATGATGTCCTCGGTATCGCCGCCGGTCCGCCGCGATACGGCCGCGAAAACGGGAATGCCGAGATTCTGGGTGACGTCGAGCACCCATAGCTCGCGTCCGCGCCGGCTGTAATAGTCCGGCGCCCGGGCGAGATAGTCGTCGCCGAAGCTTTCCAGGTCCACGCCGGGCACGGCCAGCCGGTTGTACCACCAGATGGCGAACGCATCGCGCTCGACCAGTTCGAAGAAGCCCTGCAGGATCGCTTCTTCCAGGGTGTTGCCCGCCGCGCAGCCGTTCGAATCGGCGATGAGGTCGGCATCGCCCCTCAGTTCGGCCGGCGCGCCGTAGAGCATCGACGTCGGAAGATAAAGGTGGCGCTCCTGCGTCAGCGACCATACCGGCGACCAGTCGATTTCCGCCTCGGGATCGAGGCGGGGCGGCACCATGTTGTAGGGATGGCCCCTGGCGTTGATCGCCGCCGCGTTGTCCAGCTGGCGTTCGCTGAACAACTGGACGTCGTTCGGATGGATCGCGGCCCCGTCGCCGGCCGCGGCAAAGTCGGCAAACCGTTTCCGGCAGCGAATTTCGTCGCCGTGAAAAGCGCCGGAATACCGTTCGATCGCCTCGCACAGCGCGCTCGCCTCGGACTGCGCCCGCGTGCCGCCCTTGCCGGCGCTCTTGCTGCGCAGGCTGCGCCTGAGCGAACTCAGCGTGCGGCCGCGCAGCCCGGCGTTGGACCCGGCCCAGTAGACGTGGAGCCAGGGATCGTCCTCCTCGGTCCTTCGCGCGACCCAGGTGACGACGCCGCCGACCGGATCGACGAGGTGGCGGTAGCGCGCGATGGTTTCTTCCGGAGCGACCGAGCGCACGCCGCCGCTGTTGCTGATCGGCGCCGGACTCGACTGCAATCGCACCGGGACCGGTGGCCGGTCGATGCGATGGAGGGCCGGGTCGCCGCAGACGGCGCATTGCGGCCGGCGCATGACCGGGTGATGCGCGCTCCCGAGGCTGCCGGCATCCAGCGAAATCGCCCGGCCGTGCAGCGCCGCCGCTTCCTCCAGGACCAGCCATTTCGCGATCTCGGCCGCGACCAGCCCGTATATGGCGTCCAGGACCGCCGGTTCGGCGGCATTGGGCCGGAAAGCCGCCTCGTCGCCCGCGAGGTTGCGGAGGAAGTTGTGGACTTCTTGGTGGCTGCCGAGGCGGTAGGCGAGGCAGGCCCAGCACGGCCCCTCATCCGCAGGGCGGAATACCGGGCCGAACAGCGGCGCCATGCCCTTTGGCCGGACCGGCATCCAGGGCGCGCCGGAACCCAGATGGCGCCGATTGATGCTATCGAGACCCTCGTCCAGATAGTCGGCGCAGACCACGACCGACAGGGTGGGCCCATCGTTGTTCACCGCAATGCCCATGGCTTCGAGCGGTTGGGAGAGAAGGCCGCCGTCGCCGTCGACCACCACCCGGGCTTCCGCCAGCCGCTGTTCCGCCCATCGGGGAGAGGCGCCGAGGGACGACCAGTAGGCCGCGCGGCCCCGGTCCATGGAATGATCGCCGGAAACCGCGTAGCCCCGGGAGGCCAGGCCGGCAAGAGCGTTATGAACATCGGCGGAGACGTGGGCGCCGGCGAGGGCGGCGGCAAGGTCGTCCGCCGGGCGGCCGTCAAGCAGCGGCAGAAGATCGCCGTAGACCGGTCCACGCAGCAACGTATTGAAGGTTTCGGAAACCAGCAGGGTCTGGTCTTCGTCAACCGGATAGAAGTCGAGATGCGGGGCGAGAACCGGCCGCTCGATAAGGCCCCGGTCTTCCGCCGATACCTTTTTCAGAATCCCCTGCGGCGGGCTCACGTCGCCGGATCGGTCGCGGCGGGGCCGGGCGGCGCCGTCTCCGGCGGGTTTTCGGCCATGCCGTCCAGGCCGTCCAGGCCGTCCAGATCGGCGATGGCGGCCGCCGCGCGCTCCGCCGTATCGCCGACAGCGGCGGTCAGCGCCCGGAAATCGTCCAGGCCGCAGGACCGGGCGAGCCCGTCCTTGGCTTCCGTGCCCAGGGTCTCGGCCGGTACGCCGCCGTCCGCAACCAGCCCGAGAGCGCCCCGCAGGTTGCGCCACAAGGCCGCGGCTTCCGTCAGGGTGTCGGCGATGCCGCCGGAAATCAGGCCCTGTTCGGCGGCGGCCCCGAAAACCAAAGCCGCGGCGGGCGCCGGATCATCCGGGACCTCCACGGCATGAACCACCTGCAGCCGCCGGGCGGCCCGCTCGACCTCGCGGAGGCCGCCGGGCCTGCCGGCATAGGCCGCAAGGCCGGTTTCGGCGTCGCCGCCGCCCGCCTCGCGCAGCTTGGCGATCAGCGCGTCGCGGGATGCGCCCCCGGTCAGGACCCGGCGCCGCGCCTCCTCGAACCGCGCGCCGATCCCGTCCGCGCCGCGTTCGAAGACGCATCGCGCCCGGGTCAGTTTCAGCAGTTCCTCCGCCGTCGCGGCCGATCCGCAATGTTCGGCGAAACCGGTCAGGGACCGCTGGGCGAGGCCTCTCCCGCCGCCCGGAAGCGGCGAGAAAACCAGGCTGTCGCGCGACAGGCCGCCGAGCGCGTCCTGGAAGCGCCGGCACAGTCCGTCATGGTCGTCGCCCGGCCCGTCCTCGTAAACGAAGAGGATATCAAGCTCGGTCCCGGGCGCGGCCTCTCCGCTCGCCGGATCGCCCAGAAGCACCGCCGCGACCCCGCCATCGCCGCCCGGCGCGAGCGGGCCCGCGAACTGATCCGCGGCCGCCGACAGGACGGCCGAAACCGATGCTTCGGCGAGGTTGGCGAGCGCCGTCCCGGCCTCGATCGGCGACAGGTTGCCGCGGAGCGTGTGTATGCCGATCTGGAACGCCTTGTCGTTCGACCAGTCGCGCACGGTATCCACCGTGTCCTGAACGTCCTGGACCGGGATCTCGGCGAGGTTTTCCGCCATTTCGGCGACGCCGAGCTCGAGCGTCCAGTAGACGCGGGTCAGGCCCTGGCGGGCGAGCGTTTCGAAATCCGCATCGGGTCCGAAGCCCTTGGGCAGGTCCAGGTCGGTGAATTCCCTGTCCTGCAGGGTGTCGAGCAATTCGGGGCTGCGCTCGATCCATTGGGCGAGCCTGGGCGCGGCGGCGAAGGTCTCGGCGATGACGTCGAACGCCTCCGGCCGCGCCGCCGAGACCGGACTGTCGTAGGCGCTCCAATCGTCGATTTCGGGATAGAATTGCTCCCGCCATTGATCGACCAGCGGGTCCATGGTCTGGAACCAGAGCTTCGGGCGAAGAACCAGATTGAACATCTTGGCGTAGGTGCCGGGGAGCTGCGGCGACTCCTCGGCGCCGTAATTCTGCAGCAGCGGATAGGGCCGGCTCGCCACGGCGTGGTGATCCGCGTGCCGCTGCATGTTGTAGAACATCCAGTTGCTGAGCTTGTAGTTGGCGCTCCACGAATGCCGGGGCCGGGTCTTCTCGAACCGGCCGTTGGCGAGACGGATGCGGCGCAGCCCGTAGTGCTGCATGTAGTTGCTGATCTTCATCGAGAAGACGGCGCCCAGGCACAGGACGGCGAATGTCAGAACCGCCCAGATGCCGCCCATCCAGTAGATCAGTCCGTACCAGAATCCGGTTTCGGCGGCGTAGCGCCAGAACGGATTGCTGTAGTGCCAGACCGGCAGCCTTCGGCGCTGGAGGCGCTCCCGGACGACCCGCCAGGAGCCGGTCAGGTTGCTCGCGACTTCCCGGGGGAAATAATGCCAGAAGCTCTGGCCCTTGGGCGCCGATCCCACATCGAACGGCGTGCCGACCTGGGCGTGGTGAATATAGACGTGCTCGGTGGCGTATTGCGGATAGGAGCCGGACGCGAGCAGGAATTCGCCGAGCCGCCGCTCCCAGGTCGCGCGCCGGTGAATCAGCTCGTGACCGATGACGAAAACCGCCTGAATCTCGATGCCGAGCACCACGGCCAGCAGCACGCACTCCCAGATTTCAAACCGGCCGGCGGCGAAGATTTGCCAGAAACCGAACGCCAGGGCCGCCGGCCAGAGGAGCGCCCAGAGCCAGACCGGCAGGTTGTGCCAGAACAGCCGTTCCTCGGGAGTCTTCGCCGGGTCCATGGCGCGCTCGTCGTCGCCGAACGCCATATCCATCGGCCCGGTCAGCAGGAAGAAGGCGAACGGCGCGGCGATCCACCAGCCGCCGTAGGCCAGGGCCAGGAAAATCGGCGGAAAAACGCCCAGCGGCAGATAATGGGGCAGGGCGCTGAGGAATGACGGCTCGATGGTCTTCATGGCCGGCGCCGAGCCGGGCCCCGAACCGTCCGCTGCGATGCCGCTCGTCATACTACGGTATTTAAGAGTAAAAATTTCGCTCGTCCAGGACCATTTTCGGCCGCGGCCGGGGTATGACGGGTGATGCCGAATCAAAGAAACTCGTCATGGCCGGGCCCGGACCCGGCCATCCACGTGTACCTCTGACCCCCCAAAGCGTGGATGCCCGTGTCAAGCACGGGCATGACGACTTGGTTTGTGTCGTATCTCCACTCGTCATTACCCGGCTTGTCCGGGTAATCCATTTTTCCGGTTCTTGAACCACAGAGACAGTGAGGCAGTGAGGAGTTAATCATTTCTTCTCAGTGAGCTCTGTGTCTCTGTGGTGAATATCCTGGATGCCCCGGACAAGCCGGGGCATGACGATCTTCATTTAGCGCCCGGGGGAGAGGGACAGTTCCAGGCATGGGGAATGTCCCGCCGGTCAGGACAGGGGCAATCGGATATCCAGCCAACCCTTTATGATGTCGTAAATCCGCTTGTTCCCGACGGCCAGCGGGAAGTGATCGACGTCGGCGAGAAACATCAAATCGGTCGGCCGGCCCGCGCATCGGAACATGTTTATGGAAGACCCGGTCGGAGTCACGGCGTCCTTCGAGGCATGGAGCAGAAGCAGGGGCCGGGGCGCCAACTGGGCGATCACCCGGTTGGGACGAAAATCGTAAATGCTCTGGGCGGTCTCGACGGGAAACTCCATGACCGCATCCGCCGGCAAATGGCCCCGCATATGTTCGGGGATGGGAACGATATCGAACCTCGAGACCCAGAGGGACTCGCCGGTCTCCTGGCGGTGCTTCCGCCCGTCTTCGAGCATCTTGAGGAATTTCTCCCAGGCGCCGGGACCCGGGTGCTGGCCCTTCAGTTTGTCGGCGCCGTGCCCCCAGCCGCCGACGGAAATGACGGCGGCGACGCGGTCGTCGGTACTCCCCGTATAGGCGGCCACCGCGCCGCCCATGCTGTCGCCCAGCAGGCAGATTTTTTCGCCGTCGACACCGTCCTGTTCGGCGAGCCAGCTTATGGCGTTGCGGGTGTCGGCGACCTGGTCGAATGAAATGATCCGTCCGGGCGTGCCGCCGCTTTGACCGCATCCGCGCATATCCAGCCGCAGGGCGGCATAGCCCCAGTCGCGGAATGCCCGGCAGGCGTCGACCATCCCCTGGTCGATCTTGGAACCGCCGAAGCCGTGTATGGTGATGATGGCGGGCGCCTTGCCGTTCGCCGGCAGCCTGTCCGGCCGGTGCAGGACGCCGGCAATGTCGATGCCCTCGGACCGGAACGTGATTTCGGTTTCCATGAGTGTCCCGACCGGGCGGTTAATAGGGCAGAACCAGTTTCGCTATCTCGCCGCGGGTCGTCAGCCAGATCCACGGCACGTCTCTCAGCATCTTGAGTATACGGTTGAACTGAATGAGCCCGACGACCCGGCCCGCGACCTGGGCATGAAAGGTAATGTCGAGAATGGCGGGCGGGCTGCCGATCTCGGGATAGCCGGCGATCACGTCCTCGACCAGTTTGGTGAACCCGGGCAGGGGATTGCCGTAGCGCATGGCGAACGGGAGATCGTTGACCTCCATGTCGTAGGGAACCACGGCGATCGGGCCGGCGGGGGTCTCCTGCACATAGGGCATCTCGGCCGACATGTCGTCGTTGTAATACTTGAAGCCGTTGGCCGCGAGCAGCTCGGCGGAGTTCTCGCTGACGGTGCCCCGGGGAATGCCGTAGCCCTTGGGCACATACCCCAGGCATTTGTCGAAGGCCTCCATGCAGCGCTTGATATTGGCGTCCTCTTCCTCGCGGCTCATATAGACCGCGAGCTCGCCCTGCGCCCAGGCATGGGCCTGAATTTCATGGCCGCCGGCATCCAGCCGCTTCAGGGCTTCGGGATGAGACTCGGTGATGATGGCGCTGGTCGAGCTGGTGACCTTCACGTCGTGCTTTTCCGCGATGTCGAGCATGCGGTAGAGACCGTGCTTGAGCGCGTATTCGGCCCATTGCAGGGCGGCCGTGTCCTTGAAGCCGGGCTTCAACGGGTTGCCCATGGGCGACACGCCGGGCGAATCGCCTTCCACCCACCATTCGAAAGGAATGTTGATGCTGACGGCCATCGGCTTGTCTTTCGGCCAGCCGTCCGGAAGTTTGGTTTCCAAGTCTGACGCCTCCCAATTTGATTGCCTGCCGTCACTGTTACCCGTGTAACCGGTCCATAGTGTTACCCATCCAACCGGTTGCTCGGCAAGTCCCCTCTCCCTCAATCATGGGTGAGGGGGTAACAGGATATTCACCACAGAGATCACCGAGATCACAGAGAAGAGGCGTCGTACAGCCGAATACACCTTCTCCGTGGTCTCTGTGTGCTCTGTGGTGAATATCCTGGATGCCCCAAATGGAGTACGTCATGGCCGGGCCCAGACCCGGCCATCCACGTGTAGCGCCGACCGCCAAGCGT
>JAPPFK010000067.1:0-20092 GCA_028823885.1 Rhodospirillales bacterium
GCCAGGACCCGCTTCATGCCGTCGGTCTCCATCCACGGCTGGACGGCGATCCGTCCTCCGGCGCCACGGCTTTCGTCCCTTTCCATGATCATTTCCCGGCCGCCGGCGATCAGCGGAAGCGATCGGACTCCACGGGACCGATATCCCGGGCCGGCGGCTTGTTCTCCAGTTCCCGCTCGAAGCCCGTGGCGGCGAGATAGCCGAAGCTGCCAAATGCCAGTACGAATCCGATCATCACGGCATAGAACCAATGCCCCTCCTCCCAGCCGGGCAGGCCCTTGCCCTGCCGCTTCCGGGTGAAGTAGCTCCACAGGCCGTAGATGATCACCGGCGCCAACAGTGGCAGAATTACTTGTAAAACGATGCGTGTCACGAATTCCGGTCCTTAGTTGATCACTCGCCTCGCAGGCGTTCGGCGAGATTACACAACATCCCCGCCGTTGCCCCCCAGATATAGTAATCCCGGTAGGTAATGGCGAAGAAATGGCGTACCCGGCCGTTGAACTCCCGGTGATGGCGTTCGACATTCTCGGGGTCGATCAGAAACTCGAGCGGCGCCTCGAACACTTCATCCACTTCGTGATCATGTTTGTCCACGTCGATGGGCGGCTCGATAAAGCCGACCACCGGGCGGACCAGGAAGCCGGTGCCGACCACGTAATCATCCAAATGGCTGACGATCTCGATCCGGTTGCGGTCGATGCCGACCTCCTCCTCGGTCTCGCGCAACGCCGTATGCTCGGGGCCGTCGTCCTCGTCGTCGACACGACCGCCGGGGAAACTGATCTGGCCGGCATGGTTGTTCAGATGCTCGGTCCTTTTGGTCAGCAGAACCGTCAGGCCGCCGCCGTGATTGACCAGGGGCACCAGGACCGCCGCCGGCCGCAGTTTGCCGTCCTCGGGATACCAGGGGTTGTCGTCGAACGGGTTGGGGTTGCTTCCCCCCCGCCCGGTCCTGGCGTCGTCGTTGGTCCGCACCCGCCCGCCGTTGGGCGTCCGGTCCAGCCGTTCGATTACATGTTCGCGGGTCAGCATCAGGGGTCCAGCTCACCGATCTCGAAAAATTCGCCCGCGCTCCATACACCGTAGACGGTACGGCCGTCCATCTCCCGCTCGAGCCCCAGGTCGACGAGCTGGTAGTAGACCGCGCGGGTCAGACGGGCATCCAGTTCGCCGCGCACCCTGACATAGGGCGAAGGCTCGCCGGTCGAGGGATCGGTAACGATTCTCAGCGGATGATCGCGATCCGCCATCACAATATCGTCAACGTTGGTCCGGAACCGCAGGTTCTGGTCTTCTCCGGACCCGTCGACGGTCATTTCGACCGCCGCGAATGGTACGTCTTCCACCTGAATCCGGGCCATTTCCGCCGGTGTCACCATCCAGTAATCACCGGCCTCGTCACGCTGCAGAACGCCGGCAAACAATCGCACGAGTTCTTTGCGGCCTATGGGGCTGCCGTGATAAAACCATTGGGCGTCCCGGTCGATGCGGATGTCGACGTCACCGCAAATCTCCGGGCCGGTCGCGGATGCGGCGGAATCCCCGACGGAGTCGCGAATTTCCCCCGTTTTATTTGCGGCCAGGGACGCCAGACTGTCGAGCGTGGGGCGTGCCAAAGCTGGTTCCTTCAGAAACGACGCCAGGATCAATAGAGAGATAATGCCGTGAGCGAAGCCGCTAAATCAAACGAAAGCCCGGAGATGATCGACGAACTGGAGGGCGTCAGCCGTAAGTTCGTCGACGCCAAAAAGGGGATCGGACGGGTCATCTTCGGCCAGGAAGAAGTCATCGAGGAAGCCCTCATCACCCTGTTGGCCGGTGGCCACATGCTGCTGATCGGCGTGCCCGGCCTGGGCAAGACCCGGCTCGTGGAAACCATGGGTACGGTGTTGGGGATGGAGGACCGGCGGGTCCAGTTCACGCCCGACCTCATGCCGGCCGACATTCTGGGCTCCGAGGTGCTGGAAGAATCGGAGGCCGGCCGCCGCTCGTTCCGCTTCATCGAGGGACCGGTGTTCTGCCAGCTGCTGATGGCGGATGAAATCAACCGGGCGAGCCCGCGGACCCAATCGGCGCTGCTGCAGGCCATGCAGGAACGGCGGGTTTCGGTCGCCGGCCATTATCACGAGCTGCCGCAGCCATTCCATGTCTTGGCCACCCAGAACCCGTTGGAACAGGAAGGCACCTATCCGCTGCCCGAGGCGCAGCTCGACCGGTTCCTGATGCAAATCGACATCGACTATCCACAGCTCGCCGCCGAACGCGAAGTCCTTGTCGTCACCACTGGCGCCAACGAGGAAAAGGCGGTCAAGGTGATGGAGGCTTCCGAGCTTCTGTCGGCGCAGCGTCTGGTTCGCCACGTCCCGGTGGGGGAAAGCGTCATGGACGCCATCCTCGAGCTGGTTCGCGCCGGGCGTCCCTCCACCACGGACATCGGCGAAGTCGCCGGGCACGTGGCCTGGGGGCCGGGCCCCCGCGCCGGCCAGGCCCTGATGCTGGGTGTTCGCGCCCGCGCGGTCCTGCAGGGCCGGCTCGCGCCGTCCATCGACGATGTCGTTGCCCTGGCCCATCCTATTCTTCGGCACCGCATGGCGCTCAATTTCGCCGCCCGGGCCGAGGGAGTGACCATGACAAGCATTATCAACAAGCTCGTCGAGCGTATCAGCTAGGCGGTCCGGCGGATGAGCGGATCTGTCGCGGAACTTCATCAGCGGGCGGAACTGCTCGCTGCCAACCTGCCGCCCCTTCTTATCCGGGCGGATCGGGTGGCGGCGACGGTGTCGCAGGGCGTGCACGGCCGCCGCCGGGTCGGCCAGGGCGAAACCTTTTGGCAATACCGGCGCTACGAGGCCGGCGATCCGATCCAGAAAATCGACTGGCGCCGCTCGGCCAAATCGGATCCGGTCTACATTCGCGAAAACGAATGGGAAGCGGCGCAGAGCGTCTGGCTGTGGAGCGACGGCTCGCCCAGCATGCGCTATGCCTCTAACAGGCGCCTGCCGCAAAAGGTCGATCATGCGGACCTTTTGATGCTGGCCACCGCCTCTCTTCTGGTCCGCGCCGGCGAACATGTGGCGCCGTTGGGCTGGGGCATTACCCCGACCGCCGGGCGCACGGCACTGCTGCTGCTCGCCCAGGCTCTCGAAGACCGGGCGATCACCGCCAATGACAATCACCCGGGCAGCCTGCCGCGGTTCGAACCCCTGCCCCGTCACGGCAGCATCGTCATGTTCGGCGACTTCCTCGAGCCTCTGGAGGATATCCACAAGGCCATCGGACGCTATGTCGACCGCGGGATCGCCGGGCACATGCTGCAGATCCTCGATCCGGCGGAACGGGAACTGCCGTTCGGCGGCCGCACCCGCTTCGAAGGCATGGAAAACGAGGGAACGGCCTTGATCGGCCGGGTCGAAGGAATTCGCGAGCAATACCGCGACCGGTTGGGCCGCCACCGGGACGGTCTCGAGGCCATCGCGCGGACCGCTGGCTGGACATTCGCCACCCACTACACCAATCAACCGGTGGAGACCGCGCTGCTCGGACTTTTCATGGCGCTGACGGCGCCCCGCGGCACTCAGGAAACGTACTAGGTTATGGTTAGTATCGGCGCCCTGTCATTCGTCGCCCCTTGGGCGTTGCTGGGCCTGTTGGCTCTTCCGGCCCTTTGGTGGCTGCTCAGGATCATTCCGCCGGCCCCGCGGCGGGTGCAGTTTCCCGCCATCCGGCTGATCATGCGGCTGGTCAACCCGGAAGAGAGCTCGGCCAAGACGCCGCTGTGGCTGGCGCTGTTGCGCTTCGCTTTGGTGGCCGCTGTCATCATCGCCGCGTCTCATCCCGTGCTGAACGCCACCGACCGGGTCGAGGGCGACGGCCCGCTGATCCTCGCCATCGACGATGGCTGGTCATCGGCCCGCAACTGGGAAGACCGCCGGGACGCCATGACCGCGCTGATCGACCAGGCGGCCCGCGAAGGCCGCGCGGTCCGCCTCATCACCACCGCCCGCCAATCGGGCGGCGGCCAGGTATCGGTATCGCTGCTGCCGGCGGCCGAAGCCAAGGAGCGCGCCTTGGCGCTACAGCCCAAGCCGTGGCCGGTCGACCGCACCGCCGCCGTCGCATTGGTCAATGCGGTCCAATCTTCCGATGACGCCCAGGTGGTCTGGCTGAGCAACGGTCTCCATATGGGCAATGCCGACGCCTTCGCCGAGGCACTCGGCAAACTCGGCACCCTCTCGGTCCTCGCCGATCTGCCGGGCGATTTGCCTACCGTCATGCTGCCGCCCAAGGCCGACAGCCAGGGCCTGGGGCTCACCATCCGGCGGGCGGCGACCAGCGCGCCCGACAATCTGGTCGTCCGGGCACGCGACGAAGATAGCCGCGTCCTGGCGCGGCGCGAGGTGAGCTACGGGGCCGGCGAGACCGAGACGGAGCTGCGCCTCGATTTCCCGGTCGAGATCCGCAACCGGTTGGATCAGCTGGAAATCGAGGGCGAGAACCACGCCGGCGCGGTCGTGCTGATGGATGAACGCTGGCGCCGCCGTCCGGTGGGCTTGGTCTCGGCTTCCGAACGGCGCAACGATCAGCCGCTTCTGGACGACGCCTTTTACCTCGACCGGGCGCTCGACCCCTTTACCGAAGTGCGGAGCGGCGCCGTCGCCGACCTGCTGAAACGCGAACTGTCGTTGATCGTCCTCGCCGACCCCGGACGATTGGCGGAAGCCGACCGGCAATCGCTGGTCCGGTGGATGGAAAACGGCGGCGTGGTTGTCCGCTTCGCCGGGCCGCGGCTCGCCGGTGAGCGAGATCCCCTGCTGCCCGTACGCCTCCGCAAAGGCGACCGGGAATTGGGCGGCGCGCTGTCGTGGACCCGGCCGGCGCGGATGGCCGCGTTCCCTGAGACCAGCCCGTTCCACGGCATCGGCATTCCGAACGACGTCGTTGTCCGCCGTCAGGTGCTCGCCCAGCCCTCCGTGGACCTGCCGGACAAGACCTGGGCGCGGCTGGCCGATGGAACGCCGCTGGTCACCGCCGAGAAGCAGGAGAACGGCTGGCTGGTGTTCGTGCACACCACCGCCGATCCCAAATGGTCGACCCTGGCGCTCTCGGGACTGTTCGTCGAAATGATGCAGCAACTGGTGCAATTGGGCCGCGGCATCGCCGCCGATGGCGAGGACCGGGTGCTGGCGCCGCTGCGCTCGGTCAACGGATTTGGGCGCGTCATCGCGCCTTTGCCGGGCGCGCAGGCGATCCCCGCCACCGAAATTTTGTCGGCTCGGCCGGGACCCGCGAACCCGCCCGGCTTCTATGGTGATGAATCCTCCCGGCGGGCTCTCAACCTGTCGCCCGTGCTGCCGGTGCCGGCACCCATGGGCGGCCTGGGCGCCGGTATCGAACCCCAGCCCTATCAGGAGTCCCGCGAGACCGACATCCGCCCCATCGTGCTGACCTTGGCGCTGCTGCTCGCCCTGGCCGACATCATCGCGTCCATGGCGCTGCGCGGCCTGTTCGCATTCAACCGCGCCGCTGCCGCGGCAGCGGTGTTGCTGGCGGCCGTGATCGTGCCGCCCGTCAGTGCGCCGGCCCAGGCCCAGGCCTTGGCCGACGGCGAGAGCCCGTTCGATGCAGCGCTTCGGGTGCGCCTGGCATATGTCCCGACCGGCGACGGCACCATCGACGATACGGTGCTGGCCGGGCTTCGGGGCCTGAGCCTAGTCGCCAACAGCCGGACCGCCGCCGAACTGGCCGATCCCATGGCGATCGATCCCGCGTCCGACGAACTCGCGTTCTTCCCGCTGATCTATTGGCCGGTGACCGAGAACTCGGAAACCATTCCGCCGGAGGCAGCGGCACGGGTGAACACCTATCTCAAGCGGGGCGGCACAATTCTGTTCGACACCCGCGACGAGGGCGGCGCCAATTTCATCGGCCAGCGCCTCCAGGTCATGGGCCGCCATCTGGATATTCCACCGCTCACCCAGGTCCCGCCGAACCACGTGTTGACCCGGTCCTACTATCTGCTGCGTGATTTCCCAGGGCGGTGGACCGGCGGCCGGGTCTGGGTCGAACGGGACGGCAGCCGGGCCAATGACGGCGTCTCTTCGGTAATCGTCGGCTCCCACGACTGGGCCGGCGCCTGGGCCATCGATCAGGCACGCAGGCCCCTGTATCCGGTGGTTCCCGGCGGCGAACGGCAGCGGGAGATGTCCTACCGGTTCGGGATCAACAT
The DNA here is from genome assembly GCA_028823885.1 of Rhodospirillales bacterium. Lineage (GTDB taxonomy): Bacteria > Pseudomonadota > Alphaproteobacteria > Rhodospirillales > UBA2165 > JAJDXO01. Next base: position 6,230 of record JAPPFK010000067.1, read on the forward strand.
GCTGATGTACGCGCTCACCGGCAACTACAAGGCCGATCAGGTTCACCTGCCGGCTATCCTCGAGAGGCTCGGCCAATGATGACCGGCATCACGGGCGTCGGCTTCGCGCCCCTCATTCCCTGGCAGGCGATTGCGCTGATCGGCGGTATCGCCGTCCTGCTGATCCTGTTCTCCGCCTTCCGCGGCGCGCGCGGCACTTTCCTGCGCCTGTTCTCCATCGCCGTCCTCGTCCTGGCGCTGTTCAATCCCAGGCTGGAAAGCGAAACCCGTCAGCCGCAACCGGATGTGGCGGTCATCGTGGTGGACGAATCGTCGAGCCAGAACACCGGCGACCGGCGTGAGCAACTCGCCCGCGCGCTCGAAGATACGCAGGAGAAACTGGCCAAATTCGACGATTTGGAGGTCCGGGTGGTGCGCGGCACGGAGACCGAAGACGGCACCCAGCTGTTCGGCGAACTCAACCGGGCATTAGCGGATCTGCCCAAAGACCGGTTCGCCGGCGCGGTGATGATTACCGACGGCCAGGTCCACGACGTTCCGGCTCCCGCGGCCCGGAAGCCGGACGCCGCGGCGGATGATCCCGAACCGGCAATCAACAACGCCGAAGCGGCCGGGCTGAATGCGCCTTTGCACGTGATGCTCACCGGATCGCCGGAAGAGCGCGACCGCCGTCTGGTGGTGGTCCGGGCCCCCGCCTTCGGGATCGTCGGCAAGACGGTCCAGTTGTCTCTCCGGGTCGATGACCGCCCGTCGCGGGCGGGCGCCACCGTCGAGGTCACCATCGCCGAGGCCGGCGGACCGGCGACCCGCGCCCTGCTGCGGACCGGCGAGGAGCAGACGGTTGAAGTGCCCATCGAGCATGGCGGCGCCACCATCTTCGAGATCGAGGCCGCCCCCATGGCCAACGAGATGTCGCTGATCAACAACCGCGCCGTGGTCACCGTCAACGGTGTCCGGGACCGCCTGCGGGTGCTGCTGGTCTCGGGCCAGCCCCACGCCGGCGAGCGCACCTGGCGCAATCTCCTGAAATCGGACCCGTCGGTCGATCTGGTTCACTTCACCATCCTCCGGCCGCCGGAGAAGAACGATTTCACGCCGCTCAACGAATTGGCGCTGATTTCATTCCCGATCCGCGAGCTGTTCGAGATCAAGCTCCATGAATTCGACCTCATCGTCTTCGACCGCTACGTCATCCGGTTTGTCCTGCCGCCGGCCTACCTCGGCAATATCAGCCGCTACGTGCGGGACGGCGGCGCGGTGCTGGCGGCGGTCGGTCCCGATTTTGCGGGCGTTCGCAGCCTCTATCACACGCCCCTCGGCCAGATATTTCCCGGACTGCCGTCCGGCCGCGTGATCGAACAGGCATTCCGGGCGCGGGTATCCAACAAGGGCCGCCGCCACCCGGTGACCGCGGGCCTGCCCGGCGCCGCGACCGGCGACGGCGAGAGCGCGTGGGGCCAGTGGTTCCGTCAGATCGAGGCCTCGGAACGGGACGGCGTTACGTTGATGACCGGTGTCGACGAGCGGCCGCTCCTTATCCTCAACCGGGTGGGCAAGGGCCGCGTCGCCCAGTTCATGAGCGACCATATCTGGCTCTGGGCCCGCGGCTTCGACGGCGGCGGTCCGCATGCCGAACTGCTGCGGCGGCTGTCCCACTGGCTGATGAAGGAACCGGATCTGGAGGAAGAAGACCTTCGCGCCATCGTCGACGGCAAGCAGTTGACCATTCAGCGGCGCTCCCTGAACGAAGAGGTTCCGCCCGTGACCGTGACCGCGCCCTCGGGCACGCAGCAGATCGTCCGCCTGGAAGAGAGCCAGGACGGCAGCTCGACGGCGACCATCACCGTCGAGGAAACCGGCCTTTACAAGATCGAAGACGGCACCCGCACCGCCACGGCGGCGGTCGGCAAGCTCAATCCGCCCGAACTTTCGGATTTGCGGGCCTCGCCCGAAAAACTGATGCCGCTCATCAAGGCATCCGGCGGCGGGGTTTCCTGGATCGCCGACGGATTGCCCGACTTCCGCCGGACCCGGCCCGGCCGAACGGCATCCGGCAATGACTGGCTCGGCCTGGTCCGCAACGGGTCCTACGTGGTGACCGGTGTCCGCCAGGCGCCTTTGCTGCCGGCGCTGTTGTTCCTGCTGCTCGCCGCCGGCGGTCTGACCATGGCCTGGTGGCGCGAGGGCCAATAGCCTCGATCAGGCTCCAATCGAAAGGCCTGCGGCGCGAATTGTCCTAATCAGGGCCCGGCCGCCAGCGCAGCACAGGCGACCGCGCGGCGGTGGTCTCGTCCAGCCGCCGGCGGGGGGTATGGCGCGGCGCTTCGCTGAACAGCTCGGTGTTTCCCGCCTTGGCCTCGGACGCCAGACCCTTGATCATCCGGACGAAGCCGTCGAGGGCCGCCTTGCTTTCGGTCTCGGTGGGTTCCATCAGCAGGGCGCCATGCACCACCAGCGGGAAATACATGGTCATGGGATGAACGCCCTCGTCGATCATCGCCTTGGCGAAATCGAGGGTGGTGACGCCGGTGTCCTTGAGGAAGTGGTCGTCGAACAGCACCTCGTGCATGCACGGGCCGGGATAGGGCAGCGAGAGATCGTCCTCGAGCGCGGCGAGAAGGTAATTGGCGTTGAGCACCGCATCGCCCGAGGCCTGCCGGAGCCCATCCGCCCCCATGCTCATCATGTAGGCCAGCGCCCGGACGAAGACCCCGAACTGGCCGTGGAACCCTTTCATCCGGCCGTAGGGTTTGCCGTCCGCGTTATCGGCGTGCTCCACCAGATGAAAACCATCCTCGCCGGCGACCACGTACGGCAATGGCGCGTATGGCACCAGCGCTTCCGACAGCGCCACCGGCCCCGCCCCCGGCCCGCCGCCCCCGTGCGGCGTGGAGAATGTCTTGTGCAGATTGAGGTGCATGCTGTCGATGCCCAAATCCCCCGGCCGGACCCGCCCGACGATGGCGTTGAAGTTGGCCCCGTCGCAGTAGACGTAGCCGCCCGCGGCGTGGATGGCATCCGACATGTTCTTCATGTCGCCCTCGAACAGGCCGCAGGTGTTGGGATTGGTGATCATGATAGCGGCGACGTCGTCGTCGATCCGGTCCTTGAGCGCCGCCAGGTCCACCCGGCCCGTCTCGTCCGCCGGGATGGCCTCCACCGTATAGCCGCACATATGCGCGCTCGCCGGATTGGTGCCGTGGGCGGATTCGGGCACCAACACCCGCTTACGGGGGCCGCCCTGGTCTTCGAGCGCCGCGCGGATGGTCATCAGGCCCGTCAGCTCTCCGTGGGCGCCGGCCGCCGGCGACATGGCGACGCCCGGCATCCCGGTAAGCGTCGTCAGCCACCGGGCGCATTCGTTGATCAGCGCGAGCGCCCCCTGCACGGTGCTTTCGGGCTGGAGGGGATGGATGTCGGCAAATCCGGGCAGCCGCGCCATCTTCTCGTTGAGCCGGGGATTATGTTTCATCGTGCATGAGCCCAACGGATACATACCGGCATCGATGGCGTAGTTTTTCTGGCTGATCCGCAGGTAGTGGCGCACCACCTGCGGCTCCGAGAGGCCGGGCAGGCCGATCGGCGCGGTTCGCGCGGCATCGCCGAGCCGGGATGCCACGGCATCCGGCGCCGGCAGATCGACGCCCGATCGACCGGGTGAATTCTGCTCGAAGATCAGCGCTTCCTCTTGCTGAAGCCCCTTGTTTCCGGTGATCGTCCCGGCCATCTACAAAGCCCCGCCCAGCGCGTCGGCGAGCTTGTCCATCTCGGCCTCGGTATTGGTTTCGGTCGCCGCGACCACCAGCAGGTTTTCCAACGCCGCTTCGCCGGGCAGCAGCCGCGAAACCGGAACTCCCCCGAGCACGCCGTGGCCGGCCATCGCCTCGACCACCGCCGCCGCGGGCCGGCCGAGCCGGAGCGTGAACTCATTGAAGAAGGTGTCATTGACGATTTCGACGCCGTCCAGCGCGCCCAGCCGTTCCGCCAACTTGACCGCCGCCGCATGATTGAGTTCCGCCAAACGGGTGAACCCCGCCTCTCCGAGCATGGTGAGGTGGACGGAAAACGCCAGGGCGCAAAGGCCCGAATTCGTGCAGATGTTGCTGGTCGCCTTCTCGCGCCGGATATGCTGCTCACGGGTCGAGAGGGTCAGCACCCAACCTCGGTTGCCGTCCACGTCAACGGTCTGGCCGGCGAGGCGGCCGGGCATCTGGCGGACAAACCGGCCCTTCACCGCAAACAGGCCGACATGCGGGCCGCCGAATCCCATGGCGTTGCCGAGGGACTGGCCTTCGGCGGCAACGATATCGGCCCCCATATCGCCGGGCGATTTAAGGGCGCCCAATGATACAATCTCATTGACCACGACGATCAAAAGCGCGCCCGCATCGTGGCAGGCGGACGCCAGCGCCGACAACTCGCGCACCCGGCCGAAAAAATCCGGGTTCTGGACCACGATGCACGCCGTCTCTTCGTCGAGGTGGGCGGCGAGATCCTCGGGCGCCGAGGGGTTCGGGCTCAGCGCATCGATCCGCAGATCGAGAAACCGGGCATTGGTCTCGGTCACTTCGCGATAATGGGGATGCAGGCTGCCCGACAGCACGACCCGGCTTCGCCTGGTGACCCGGCAGGCCATCATCGCCGCCTCGGCGCAGCCGGTGGACCCGTCGTACAGGGACGCGTTAGCGACATCCATGCCGGTGATCAGGGCGACCTGGGTCTGGAACTCGAACAACGCCTGCAGCGTGCCCTGCGACACCTCCGGCTGATAGGGCGTGTAGGCGGTCAGAAATTCCCCCCGCTGGATCAGATGATCCACCGCCGCCGGCACATGATGCCGGTAGACCCCGCCGCCGACGAAAAACGGCGCCGATCCGCCGTCCAGATTCCGGGCGGCCAGTGCCGCCAGATCCCGGCCCACGCCAAGCTCACCGGCATGGAACGGCAGGTCGACGGGCCCCGCGAGGTGCAGCCCCTCCGGCACATCCTTGTACAAATCCTCGATGGCCGGCACCCCGATGGCCGCGAGCATCTCGGCTCGGTCGGCATCGGAGAGCGGCAGGAACCGCATCAGTCGAGTTCCGCGGTGTAGGCGTCGTAGGCCGCCTTGTCCATCAGTTCATCCAGCTGCGACGCATCGTTGATCCTGATCTTGAAGAACCAGCCGCCCCCAAGGGCATCCTCGTTGACGGTGCCGGGGGCGTCTTCGAGACCGGAATTGACCTCGACGATTTCGCCATCCACCGGGGCGTACACTTCCGAGGCGGCTTTGACCGATTCGACCACGGCGGCTTCGTCACCGCGATTGAACGACTTGCCGACGTCCGGCACCTCGACGAACACCACATCGCCCAGCTGTTCCTGAGCGTATTCGGATATACCCACGGTACCGACGTCGCCGTCAACGGCGATCCATTCGTGTTCCTTGGTGAATTTCATGTCGGCCATGAGATTTAACTCCCTGATCTGGACCCGCAGGTCTCTCCCGATGTCACCCTCTGAAGTAGCGCTGCTCGACGAAAGGCAATCTAACCACGGTGGCCGGTAAGGGCTTGCCGCGAACCATGATGTCCACGGGCGTTCCCGCTCCGGCATGTTCACTTTTTACATAGCCCATCGCGACCGGTCCGTCGACGGTCGGCCCGAAGCCGCCGCTGGTGACCTCACCGACGGTCTCGCCGAGCTTGCCGCGGATCTCGGCGTGCGCCCGCACCGGCGCCTTGCCGTCCGGTTTCAACCCCACCCGGCGGCGCTCCGGACCATCGGCGATCTGCTGCTGAATCACCGGTGCGCCTGGGAATCCGCCCTCTTCGTGGCGTTTGGCGATGGACCACGTGAGCCCCGCTTCCACCGGCGTCGTGGTGTCATCGATATCGTTGCCGTAAAGACAAAGCCCGGCCTCCAGCCGCAGCGTATCCCGCGCGCCCAGTCCAATAGGCTCCACCTCGGATTCGGCCAACAGGGCTTTCGCGATTTCGACTGCCGATTCGCCGGGAATGGATATCTCGTAGCCATCTTCCCCGGTATAACCGGACCGCGAGACCAGACATTCGGCGCCCATGACGTCGACCGCGGAAATGGTCATGAATTTCATTTCGGCGACACCTCGGACATGGCGGCCGAGCACCGCCGCCGCCTTCGGCCCCTGAAGCGCGATGAGGGCGCGATCCGCCAGGATCTCGAGCGCGGCATCCGAACCGACACCCTCGGCAATATGCGCGAAGTCGCTTTCCTTTCTCGACGCATTGACCACCAGGAAGATCGCATCACTGATTTTGGACACCATCAGGTCATCCAGAATACCGCCGTGCTCGTTGGTCAATTGGGTATAGCGCATGCGGCCCTCGGCCAGCCCGGTTATGTCGCCCGGCACGAGCGTCTCCAGCGCCGCGGCAGCCCCTGCCCCGGTGAGACGCCCCTGACCCATATGTCCGACATCAAACAATCCGGCGCCGGAGCGCGTATGCAGGTGCTCCGCGATGATGCCCGTGTACTGGACAGGCATGTCATAGCCGGCGAACGGCACCATCCTGGCGCCAAGCGACACATGCAGCTCATGGAGATGCGTCGTTAGAGATGTACCGCCGGACACGGCGCTACCTCCCATCCCCGCCGGCAGCGCTTCGCCGTTCCCGGTTGGCCCTCAGTTGTTCCTCGGTCAGGACGAACCCCAGAAAGATACCGGTATCCGGCGCGCTGCGCCCGCCCGACAGAGGGATGGTCACCGAGACTTCCCCGTCCTGAACCCGAACGGTCGAGCGATTTTCCGGAAACAAGACTCGGACAGACATTTCCTGGCGTCCTTCAGGTCTCGGATAGAAATCCGGAATTGCGACAAAGTAATTCAGGTCGAGCGTGCGGCCGGTCGCCGCTGGTCCTCGAGAGATGTCCAATACCGGCCGCATCAGCACTTTGACGTGGGTGAAATTCGGAGAATCCCCGATGAACTCGCAGTTGCCGGTAAACCCGACCAACTTGGATTCGTGGACGATATCCGTGATGTCCCGGCCGGGGCCTTCCCGGTACTGGACGATTTCACCGGCAGCGCCCAGCACCTTGACAGTCGGGCAACCCGGGAGCGGCACCTTCTTACCAATTCCGAAATCGGCGAAACTCGGCCGATCGACCTCGCAGGCGGCGAGGATCGCGGCCAGGACCACCAGTCCGGCTGTCCGCCGAATAATCCGCAACTTCATCTGGCCGGGGGCACCCACGTCGGCGGCCGGCTTCCTAGAGCGTGCTGTGCGTGCCGTCGCAGTAGGGCGGCGTCTTGGTTTGCTTGCAGCAGCAGAAAAACACCGTCTGGTCCTTGTCGCTGTCGACCTTCATAGGCGCCATCCCGTGTTCCTTGTGGGCGCCGTTGCAATATGGCTGGTTGTCACTGTAGCCGCAGGCGCACCAAAAGTATGATTGCCCGGCCTCAAGTTCCTGCTTGATCGGGCTTTTTTGAGCTACGACGGGTTCGCTCATCTCGAAGGACCTCCGTTGTGTTTTTCTCCGCCGGTTCGGCGGATTTCATGGGTCTGACTTTAGTTGAGGCCCCGGGCACTCACAAGGGCACTCACAAGTGCGTTCACAAGGGGGCTCACCGGGGGGGGCTTGGGCAACGGTTTTCATAACCCTAATTCTGTTCTAGAAGGCGGTATGGCTGATACCGACCATGTCGAGTTGTTCACCGACGGCGCCTGCAGCGGCAATCCCGGGCCCGGGGGCTGGGGGGCTATCCTCCGCTTCAATGGGCACGAAAAGGAACTGTCCGGCGGCGAGCCCGCCACCACCAACAACCGGATGGAAATGATGGCGGTGATCGAGGGCCTGAAAGCGCTGACCCGTCCCTGCCGCGTCGCCGTGTATACCGACAGCACCTATGTCCAGAAGGGCATGACCGAATGGCTCGCCGGCTGGAAGGCCAAGGACTTCAAGGTCAAGGGCGGCGGATACCGCGTCAATCATGAACTGTGGCGTGAGCTCGACGAACTGGCGCGGCAGCACGATGTGTCGTGGCACTGGGTCAAGGGTCATGCCGGCCATCCGGAGAACGAGCGGGCGGACGAGTTGGCGCGCCAGGGCGCAAAGAACGCAACAGGCTAGCGCTTAGCCCTTCGGCTTGTACTTCACCAGCGAGGCGATGATGCCCCTGAGCGTCCGGACTTCCTGCTCGGTCAGGCGGGCGCGGCCGAACAGGTTGCGAAGATTGCGCACCATGGTCGGGCGCTTCTCCTCGACGTGCAGAAACCCGGACCCATCGAGCGCGCTTTCCAGGTGCTCGTAAAATCCCAGAAGTTCCCCCTTCGTCGCCGGACGGGTGCCCTTTTTCTCCAGGGGATCGTCCGCCGGCTCGAGACCGAGTTTGTAAAATTCGTGCGCCACCAAAAGCACCGCCTGGGCGAGATTGAGCGACGAGAATTGCGGATTGAGGGGCGCCATGATGACGGCGTCGGCAAGCGCGATATCGTCGTTCTTGAGCCCCTTGGCCTCGCCGCCGAACAGGATACCGGTGGCAGCGGGATCTTCGGCCATCAAGGGCGCCGCTTCAACCGGCGCATAAACCAGTTTGGTCATGCCGCGCGGCCGGGCCGTGGTGGCATAGACCGTGGTCAGATCGGCAATCGCCGCTTGGGTGGTATCGAACAGCCGGGCGCCGTTGATCACCCGGTCGGCGCCGGACGCGGCAGCGACGGCCTTGTCGCTCGGCCAGCCGTCCCGCGGCCGCACAAGCCGCAATTCGGTGAACCCGCAATTGAGCATGGCCCTTGCGACCATGCCGATATTCTCACCCAGTTGGGGGTCGACGAGGATGATCACCGGGCTTTCGCCGGCCGCGCCCGGCTCGCGTGTGCGGTCGGTCCCCGCCACGGCAGGCTTAAGCGGCGCCGGCGAACCTGCCGCCGACCGGGGCCTCGTCCCGATAAAGCTTGTAGGTGATGGCGTCGTGGAGCGCATTGAACGACGCATCGATGATGTTGGTCGAAACCCCCACCGTCGACCAGCGTGCTCCCGTGTCATCGGCGCTCTCGATCATCACCCGGGTCACCGCGCCGGTGGCCTCCGACGGCGTCAGGATGCGCACCTTGTAGTCGACCAGCCGGACGTCCGAGAGCTCGGGGTAGTGGGGCACCAGAATATCGCGGAGCGCCGAATCAAGCGCGTTCACCGGACCGTTGCCCTCGGCGACGTTCATGTATGTCTTGCCGTTGAGTTCGGCTTTCACCGTCGCTTCGGAGAGAGTGATCAGCTCGCCCCGGGCATTCCAGCGCCGTTCGTCGATCACCCGGAAGCTGGTCAGCTTGAAATATTCCGGGAACTCGCCAAGCGCCCGGCGGGCCAACAGCTCGAAGCTGGCCTCCGCGCCGTCATAGGCGTAGCCGTCGAATTCCCGCTCCTTGACCACCTCGACCAGCCGCGTCACCTTGGGGTCGCCGTCGTCGATCTCGAGGCCGATGTCGCGGAACATGGCGAGAATGTTGGAGCGGCCCGACTGGTCCGACACCACCACGTGGCGGTGATTGCCGATAGCCTCGGGGTTCACGTGCTCGTAGGATTTGGGATCCTTTTCCACCGCCGAGACATGCAGCCCGCCCTTATGGGCGAAGGCGCGTTCGCCGACATAGGGGGCCGAGCGGTTGGGGGCCTGGTTGAGGCGCTCGTCGAGCAAACGGGAAATGTGGGTGAGCTGCTTGAGACCGTCCTCGGTAATCCCGGTGTCATAACCCATCTTCAACATCAGATTGGGGATCAGGGTCACGAGATTGGCGTTGCCGCAGCGTTCGCCGAGGCCGTTGAGGGTGCCCTGCACCTGCCGCACGCCGGCGCGGACCGCCGCCAGCGAGTTCGCCACCGCGTTGCCGGTGTCGTCGTGACAATGAATGCCCAGATGGTCGCCGGGCACCATCTCGGTCACCTTGGTGACGATCTCCTCGATCTCGTGGGGCAGCGTGCCGCCGTTGGTGTCGCACAGCACCACCCAGCGCGCCCCCGCGTCGTAAGCCGCCTTCACGCAGGCCAAGGCATAATCCGGATTGTCCTTATAGCCGTCGAAGAAGTGCTCGGCGTCGAAAATGGCTTCCCGGCCGATTTCCACCGTATGGGCGATCGAATCGCGGATCATTTCGACGTTCTCGTCCAGCTCCACCTCGAGCGCCACATCGACGTGGAAATCATGGGTCTTGCCGACGATGCAGACGGCGGGCGTGCCGGGCTCGGTCAGCGCCTTGAGGCCGGGATCGTTGGCCGTCGAGCGCCCCGCCCGGCGGGTCATGCCAAACGCGGTGAGTTTGGCGTTCTTGAATGCCGGCGGCTCGCCGAAAAAGGCATCGTCCGTCGGGTTGGCGCCCGGCCAGCCGCCTTCCACATAGTCGATACCCAAGGCATCGAGGTCCGCCGCGATGGCCGCCTTGTCCGCCGAGGAGAAGTCGATTCCCTGGGTCTGCGCGCCGTCACGCAGGGTCGAATCGAATATGTAGATGCGCTTATCACTCATCTTTCAATTTGGATCCCAATGTGCTGGCCGGCACATCCCGGCCCCAATTGCCGGGAAAGCGCGGGAGAATGCCCAAAAAGCGGCAAAATCACAAGTTTTTCAGTGTCGGCCCGCCACGCCTTGGAGATCGACCCGACGATTGACCAGCCTGGCGATCACTTCCGGGTCACGGCACAGTGCGTCGTTCGGCACCTCGACAGCCCGGGTGACGGGATCGCTCATGGCCGCCAGTATCCAACTCCTCACACGAAGGATCGCAAGGGCTTGAAATCGATGAATTCATTTTGGGTCGGATTCTCAGCGGCGAAGGGTCAATTTGTCGCCATCCACCGAATAGCCGGATAGCCGCCCGAGAAAACTCATGCCCAGCAGGGAGTTCGACAAGGGGGCTTGGTTGACGGAGGCCCGGACGTCGCGGAGCGAAATGGGGCCGGCGCTGACCCGGCCCAGGACCACCGGCGCGCCCCGGACCGTCCCGTTCGCCGTCCGGTAGATCCGGCTGTAATTCAGGCGCGAAGGATCGAGGCCCAAACGTTCGGCATCCCGGGGACTGAGGACGACGTCGGAGGCGCCGGTATCGACGAGGAACCGGACCGGCACCTCGTCGACCAGGGCTTGAACCACGAAGTGGCCGTCATCCCGGGCTCGCAGCAGCAGTGTCCCGCCCACCGCCTGGCCGCGATGGGGCAGAAGCTCGGCGCGCATCCGGTCGAACAGGCCCCGGGCGTCGTCCTTGAACGAGAATGCCAGCAACAGCGCCGCGAAGATGGCTCCCCAAATGGCCGCATGCTTGAACATGATCCCCGGCCGGGCGCGCCACCGGACGATGAGCGACGAGCCGATCAATACGGCGAAACCCAGCGACGAGACGACGCTGATCCTGGTTCCCTCTTGCGCCCAAATTTCGGGGAACGCCCGCGCGAGGAGGAATACGAGGAGTGCCAGGCCGGCGCCGCCCGCCGCCAGCCACAACCACAGCGGACCGCGTCCGCCGCCCCGGGGCGGCGGCCGGTTCCACGGAGATCGAGGCAGCGGATTAGCCATCCCTGCTCATATAGTGAGCCCACGGCGGGGCCGCAAATGGAACGAATCGGCCTCCGGGCCACAGCCGTTTCCTTATGCGCGCTTCCAGGTGGTGCCTTGGGCGCCGTCCTCCAGGAGGATGCCGGCTTCGGCAAGCTGATCGCGGATTTTATCGGCGCGGGCGAAGTTCTTCTCGGCCCGGGCGGCGTCGCGTTCCTCGATCAGGGCATCGACCTCTTCGTCCGCGAGGCTCGCAGCACCCTCGGGTTGCCACTTGAACCAGTCTTCCGGATCAAGCTGGAGAAGACCGAGGAGATCGGCGCCCGCGTGCAATGCCGCCACGTCCTCGGCCGCGCCCGACTTGTTCACGGCGCCCGCGGCTTCGTGCAGCGCCGAAATGGCCAGCGGCGTATTGAGGTCGTCTGACAAGGCCTCGACCAGAGCGGATGGCGCATCCGCCGCTTCCCCTCTCCCGCCTCTCAGCGCGCCATACCAGCCGTCCAGCTGGCTCTTCGCCTGGGCGAGGCCATCCGCCGTCCAGTTGATGGGCTGGCGGTAGTGGGTCATCAGCATGGCGAGCCTGATGGTCTCCCCGTGATGCGCCTTCAGCAAGTCGTGGACGGTGATGAAGTTGCCCAGGGACTTGGACATCTTCTCGCCCTCCACCTGCAGATAGCCGTTATGCATCCAGTATTTGGCAAAGGTTCCGGCGCCGTGGGAGCAGGTTGACTGGGCGATTTCGTTTTCGTGGTGAGGAAAGATCAAGTCCTGACCGCCGCCGTGGATATCGAAGGTGACGCCCAGATGCTTTTCCGACATGGCCGAGCATTCCAGGTGCCAGCCGGGCCGCCCGAAGCCCCAGGGGCCGTCCCAGCCGGGCTGGGAGCCGGTGGACGGTTTCCACAGCACGAAGTCGGTCGGGTTTCGCTTGTAGGGCGCGACCTCCACCCGGGACCCGGCGATCAGCTCGTCCTGTGAATGCCTCGACAGCCGCCCGTAGCCGGCCATGGAAGAGACGTCGAACAGCACGTGGCCGTCCGCCTCATAGGCATGATCCTTGGCAATCAAGTCCTCTATCAGCGCGATCATCTCCGGGATATGGCCGGTGGCGCGGGGCTCCTCGTCCGGCGGCAGGGCGCCGAGCGCGGCCATGTCGGCCTGAAACGCCTCGGTTGTCCGGGCGGTGATGGAGCCGATCTCCTCGCCGCTCTCGTCGGCCGCGGCGATGATCTTGTCGTCTACATCGGTGATGTTGCGGACGTACTTGACGTTGCCGACGCCGAATTCATGCCGCAGCAGCCGGTAGAGCACATCGAACACGATCACCGGGCGCGCATTGCCGATATGGGCGTAGTCGTAGACCGTCGGCCCGCATACATACATGCCGACCCGGCCCGGGGTCACCGGTTCCAGGTCCTGCTTCGCGCGGGCCAAGGTGTTGTAAATCCGGATAGTCATTTGGGCGGAGTGTATAGCGGCGCCGGACACCCTGAACAAGGTTGCCGGCCTTTATTCGGCCGCCTTGGCGCCCTTGCTCTTCCTGTGCGCCTCGTAAGCTTTTTGAGAGCTTTCGATCGCGGTGCCGACGTCCTTGCGCATCTCCTCGATATGGTCGGTCCCGAAATCATAACTGGCGCGGCGGGCATCCAGATTGTGGGTGAAATGCGGCACCACGTAGCGGGCAAGCAATTCATAGGAGCGCTTCACGTCGGCGAACGGCGCCCAGTTGTGCGCCAAGGCCAGGAGCTTGCCGAAGCCGCCGGCCGCCGCCTGCATCCGTTCGATCTCGCGAATGGCATCATCCGGCGTTCCGATGATCGCCACCTGGTTGTCCAGCGCGTATTGCTTGGGGTCCGGCGTATCGAACGGGATGGGGGTTCCGGGCAGGATAGCCTTGGAGTACTCGAACCAATCCAAAAAACCGTGGTCGATGTCGCTGATCGCCTTCTCCCGGGTTTCGGCCAAATGCACCCAGGCGGTGATCCGCCATTGATCGCGCGCGACGGTCCGGCCGTGCTCGGCGGCGGTTTCCTGACAGACCTCCCAGTTCTTGACGTGATAGGCCATGGCGTCGTCCGACGTGCCGCCGAGGACCAGCAGGCCGGCGCCGTACTTGCCCGCCTCGATGGCCCCGGCGGGCGAACGGATGGACGTCACCGCCATCTCCATCTTGGGCCGGGTATAGGGCTGCATCTGCAGGCGGGCATCCCGGATGGTGAACCAGTCGGTCTCCCGGGTGACCGTTTCGCCTTCGAGCAGCGGCACGATGACCTCCAGCGATTCGGCCATCCGCCGGCGCTGGTCCTTGACGTCGATGCCTAAGTGATGGGCGTCCGTCGGCAGCGCCCCCGGGCCAACCC
>JAPPFK010000067.1:20102-31461 GCA_028823885.1 Rhodospirillales bacterium
CGGGTCAAATGATCCAGCAGCACCATCTCGTCGGCGACGATCATGGGGTGGTAATAGGGCAGCGACTTCACCCCGGTGCCGAGACGGATGTGCTTGGTGCGCTCGGCGGCCGCCGCGATGAACACCTCGGGCGCCGGGATGATTTCGAACCCGCCCGAATGGTGCTCGCCGACCCACACTTCATCGAGGCCCAGCCGGTCGAACCACTCGATCAGCTCCAAATCCCGATGCAGCGCCTGCGTCGGGTCCTCGTGAAGAGCGTGAAACGGCGCCAGGAAAACGCCGAAACCGAGTGGTTCTGGCATGGCTCCCGCCTGTTATTCCGCGACCAGGGAATTCTCCAGGGTGCCGATGCCTTCGACCTCCATGACGATGTGCTCCCCCGGATTGAGGAACTTGCCGGAGGCGGCGGCGACGCCCGCGCAGGTGCCGGTGGCGATGATGTCGCCCGGATAGAGGGTCATCTGCGCCGACAGCGCGGCGATCTGCTCGGGTATCCGGAAGATCATTTTTTGGGATGAAGAATCCTGGCGAACGTCGCCCGAAACGGTCGTTTTCATGGAGAGATCGTGGACGTCGGCAATATCGTCCGCCGGCACGATCCACGGACCCATGGGGGCCGAGCATTCGAAGGATTTGTGGCGCACCCAGTCCATGCCGAATGGCCAGTCGTCCCGCTTGCCGCGCTCGCGGGCCGAAAGGTCGTTCATGATCGTGTAGCCGGCGACGTGGTCCATGGCGTCATCGACCGGGATGTGGCGGCCTTCCTTGCCGATGAACAGGGCGATTTCCACCTCGTAGTCGTACTTTTCCGAATAGGTGGGCGACAGGCGGATATCGTCGCCGGGGCCGATCACCACCGAGCCGGACTTGATGAAGAAAAACGGTTCGATCTCATCCTTCTTGATGCTGGTATTGCCCATCTCCGCCGCATGGTCCCAATAGTTGGCGCCGGCGCAGTAAATCGCGCTGGGGCGCGGCACGGGCGCCAGCAACCTGGTCTCCGACAGGGTCTCGGAAACGCTGCCGTCCGGATTGTCCGAAATGGCCCTGAGGGCGGGCCCGGCGGCGGGCCAATTCTCCAAGACGCCCTGGACGCGTGATCCGTCGAAGCCGGCCGCACCGGCCGCGGCCGCCTCGGCGCCCAGATCATAGACCGTGTCGCCGATCACCATGCCGGCGCGGGCCGAGCCGTCGGACGCCTTGTAGGAAGCCAATTTATAGGATGCCATGTCAGGACCTCTCCCCTGTCAAGAAATGTTCGGTGCCGGGACTATAGCAAGTGGCTCCGGGAAGGAAATCATATGTGGGCGCGGGCCCCTTGCCCGGCCGAGCCGGCGCGGATATATAAGGCGCGCGAATGCAGGGAATTGCCGCCGTGAGCGCTGACAACAACGATCTCTTTCAGGCCCGTACCTCCATCGAACAGGTGGAGGAAGGCCATGAGCTCGCACCCAAGTTCGATGACGACGGGCTGATCCCGGTGGTCACCACCGACTTCGAAACCGGCGAGTTGCTGATGCACGGCTATATGAATGCCGAGGCGCTCGCCAAGACCATCGAAACCGGCGAGGCCCACTACTGGTCCCGCTCCCGCCGGACCCTCTGGCACAAAGGCGCGACCTCGGGACTCACCCAGCGGGTCGCCGAATTGCGCATCGACGACGACCAGGATGCCGTATGGCTCCGGGTCAAGGTGGACGGCAACGGTGCGTCGTGCCATGTGGGTTACCGGTCGTGCTTCTACCGCTCGGTGCCGACGGGCAGCGCGGAAGGACCGCTGACCTTGCAGTATGAAGAGACCGAAAAGGTCTTTGATCCCGAAGACGTCTACGGCGACGCCCCCAACCCGACCAAACTCTAAGCGATGTCCGGGCGGCGCAGGCAGAGAAAGCCGGGCCGCCGCAACGCCATTGCCGCCAGCCTGCGTTCACCCCTGTTCAAGATGAAGCGTGTGAAAGCCAAGCGGGGCAAGGGCTCCTACCGGCGGAAACCGAAACACGGCTCGGCCGGGAACGGCGGTTAGACCAATCCGGTAAAGCGGTTGGTAATGGGATAGCGGCGGTCGCGGCCGAACGCACGCGACGTGATCTTGACTCCTGGCGGCGCCTGGCGGCGCTTGTACTCCGCACGATCGAGCATCTGCCACACCCGCCGGACGGTCTCCGGGTCATGGCCGCGGGCAACGATTTCGTCCACTGCCCGCTCACCCTCGATCAGGCACTCGAGAATATCGTCGAGCACGTCGTAGGGCGGCAGGGTGTCCTGGTCGGTCTGGCCGGGCTTCAGTTCGGCGGATGGCACCTTGGTGATGATACGCTCGGGGATCACCCGGCCCGCCGGACCCAGGGCGCCCGCCGGATGGTGCTGATTGCGCCAGTTGGAGAGCCGGTAGACGGTGGTCTTGTAGACGTCCTTCAGCACCGAGTAGCCGCCGCACATGTCGCCGTAGAGGGTGGCGTAGCCCACCGACATCTCCGACTTGTTGCCGGTGGTCAGCGCCATGTAGCCGAATTTGTTGGAGATCGCCATGACGATCAGGCCGCGCGAGCGCGCCTGAATATTTTCTTCGGTGGCGTCCGGTTCCGTGTCGTCGAATATTCCGCTCAGCATTTCGCCGAAGGCGTCCATGGCCGATTCGATCTCAACGGTGTCGTAGCGCAGTCCCAGCAGGTTCGCGCACTCCGCCGCGTCCTCGAGGCTCTCGTTCGAGGTATAAGGCGACGGCATCATCACACAGTGGACCCGCTCGGGCCCAAGGGCATCCACCGCCACGGCCGCCGACAAGGCGGAATCGATGCCGCCCGACAACCCGAGAATGACCCCCGGAAACCGGTTCTTGTTCACGTAGTCCCGCAATCCCAGGGTCACCGCCCGGTAGATGTTTTCGATGGGCGCTTCACCGTTTGCCGGCCGGGCCATGGCGCCCGGCGCGCATTCCCAGCCATCCGCGCCCCGCATCCATTGGGTGAGCACCGTCTGCTCGACCCACGAGTCCGCCTGACATCTGAGAGCCCGGTCGGCGCCAAGCACGAACGAGGCCCCGTCGAAAACCAGCTCGTCCTGGCCGCCCACCTGATTGACATACAGCAGCGGCAGGCCGCTCTCGGTCACCCGGGCGACCGCCAGATTGAGCCGCCGGTCCGCCTTGTCGACCTCGAAGGGGGAGCCGTTGATGACGACAAGTATTTCGGCCCCCGACTCTTCCAGGGTCTCGGTGACGTCGGCCTCCCACATGTCCTCGCACACCATGACGCCGAGCCGGACGTCCCGGAACGCTATGGGACCCGGCATGGGGCCGGCATCGAAGACCCGATCCTCGTCGAACACCCCGTACGTGGGCAGCAGGTGCTTGTAGCGGCTGTTGGCGATCTCGCCGCCATCCAGCAGCAGTGCCGCGTTGTGGAGTTTATCGCCGTCCCGCCACGGCGTACCAACCAAAAGCGCGGGCCCGCCATCCGCCGTCTCGGCGGCCAAGGCCTTTACCCCCGCCTCGATCCGGTCGACCAAGGCGGGTTTCCGGACCAGATCTTCCGGCGGATAACCGGAAACCGCAAGCTCACCGGTGACCAGCAGGTCGGCGCCGTTCGAGGCCGCGTCGGCGCGGGCTTGGCGGATCAGGTCCAGATTGTCGTCGACCGCGCCGACGATCGGATTGATCTGGCCCATGGCGATGGAAAGTCGATCTGTCATACGGGTTGCATCGTCGAGATTGCCGGGTCCGTACCGCTCTTCGGCGGGGCGTAACATGTAGAGATGGGCCCGTAGCGTGTCAACGCACCCCTGATCAAAGCAGCCATGCCCGGCGGAACTCCCGGAAACAAACCGGTCGAATAGTTACTTTCGAGACATGGCGGGCGCCCGGAAGGCCCAAAAATTCTACCCCAGCGCGGCCGCCGCCTTACGATGCGAGGCCAACAGGCCCGGCACCCGCTCCGGATCACCCCGGCCCCAGCCGCATTCCGACGACACGCCATCCACTTTGACGACTTTTTGCGCGGCCGCGAGACGCGCCGCATCCCCGGCCTGGTCCTCGTGGTGGATCAGGCCGAGATAGAGATCGCAGCCCGCAGGCAGCTTCAGTTCCGCGAGCGCCGCGAAATAGGCATCATCCGAGCGGTCCTTGGGCACCGGCAGGTGAATGAACTGCACGGAGCGGCTGATCGAGGCAACGATGCCGTTGGTCATCTCGACCATGTTGGCCGAGTCCCGGGGCTGCACGAGGTGCTCGTCCCGGGGGCTGCCATAGCAGAGATGGTAGCCCAGCTCGGCCGGTTCGGGCACGGCATCGCCGACCTCGCCCAGCACCCGGAATATCTCTTCCTTGTAGTCGGCCGGCTGGACATCGTAGTAGCCCTCCCACATGAGCACTTCTTGACAGACGTCCCATTGGAAGGCGATGCGGTCGTTGGGAAGCGCGGCTGAGATGCGTTCGACGGTTTCCACGACATGCCTGGTGTAAACCTCGATGAAGTCGTCCTGGGCGCCGGGGGCGACGTAGTTGTAGCCCGGCGCCAAGGGCGTCGGGATGGAAACCTGAAACTTGGTCCCCGACGGAATGACGCCGTCGTCCTGCAGCCTGCCGAACAGCTCGAACGACGCGATGGCCTCGTCGCCGTAGGGCGTATTGAACGTCACCGCCGAAAGGTCGGTCCCGGGCCTGAATCGGTATTGAGGAATCTCCCTGAGCAGCACGCCGTCCCATTGGGTCCATTTGAGCGGCGGCGTGTCGGGGTCCTCCTCCATGTCCGGATGGTTGGCGAGCATTTCCTGCATGAAGCGAATCCAGCCGATCCGCTCACCGGTTTCACCATCGGGCAGGCGGGCGAGATGGTCGGGCACCGCACCGGCGACGGTGCGAAAGACGTTCTCCGCATTGTCGAGCGGGATCGACCCCACCAGGTGCACGACGCCGTGTGAATGTGCTGACATTTCGACCTCCCCGGAAATTCGTTCGCCACCGATCGTCTGCCGGACATGTTAGCCGGACCCGCCGCCCGGGCAAGCCCGGCTGATTGCAAGGGTGGAATTCATTTTGCAAGATACGGCGCAAATCCCGACGAATTTCACCAAGGGGGGAACAGATGGGGCAGTTCGGAATGGGCCAATCGGTGCTCCGCACCGAGGACCCGAGGCTGCTGACCGGCCGGGGCCAATATGTCAGCGACGTCAGCTTTCCGGACATGGCCTGGGGCTATTCGGTCCGCTCTCCCCATGCCCACGCCGAAGTTACCTCCCTCGACATCTCCGCCGCCGAAGCCGCGCCGGGGGTGCTGAAGGTCTTCACCCACCAGGACATCGAGGCGGCCGGGCTCGGCGTCACCAAGCCGCACTTTCCGCCCCGCAAACGGCCGAAAGACGGATCCGACGTCTACTGGGCGTCCCATCCCGGCCTGATTCCGGCCGGCGGCAAGGTCCGGGTGATCGGCGATCCGGTGGCGTTCGTGGTCGCCGAAACGCTGGCCCAGGCGAAGGATGCGGCGGAACTGGTCGAGGTGGGATACGACCCCCTGCCCTCGGTCACCGAGACGGCCATCGCCACCGATGCGGACGCCCCGCAACTCTGGGAGGACTACCCCGGCAACATTTCCAACGTCTCCGATCTCGGCGACAAAGAGGCGGTGGATAGGGCGTTCGACGGTGCGGCCCACGTCACCCGCCAACGCTTCGTCATCAACCGCATCTCGACCAACGCCATGGAAACCCGCGGCTGCGTCGGCGAGTACGATGCGCGGGAGGAACGCTACACCATGTATTGCGACACGCAGTCGCCCCACTCGTCGCGCAGCGCCCTCGCCCGCGAAGTCTTCAAGGTGCCGGAAACCCGGGTTCGGGTGGTGTCGCGGGATATCGGCGGCGCGTTCGGCCTGAAGGACACCCACTTTCCCGAAAACCGGCTTTGCCTGCTTGCCGCCAAGGTGCTCGGCCGCCGGGTCAAGTGGGTGTGTGAGCGCTCGGAAGGCTTTATTTCCGATGACCACGCCCGGGACCAGGTGTGGGACGCGGAGCTGGCGCTCGACGATGCGGGGAACTTTCTCGCCGCCCGCTTCAAGAGCCGCTGCAATCTCGGCGCCTACCTCACCTCGGGCTCCGCCATGGTGCCGACCTTCCTCAACCTCGGCGGACTGGCGGGCGTCTACACCACCCCGGCGATCCACGTGGAAGTGACCTCGGTTTACACCAACACCCATCCGACCGGCCCCTATCGCGGCGCGGGCCGGCCGGAGGCGGCCTATGTCCTCGAGCGCCTCATCGATATCGCCGCCGGGGAGACCGGGATCGACAAGGGCGAGCTGCGCCGCCGCAACCTCATCCCGGCGGACGCCATGCCGTTCCAGACCGGCCTGGTGTTCAAATACGATTCCGGCGAGTTCGAAAAAAACCAGGACATGGCCCTGGAGATGGCGGACATCGCCGAATTCGAGGCCCGCCGCCGGGAGGCCGAGGCCCGCGGCAGGCTCCGGGGCTACAGCGTCATCCACATGATCGAGAGCGCCGCCAGCCCGCGGCCCGAACAGGCGGAGATCCGGTTCGATGCGGGCGGGACGGTCACGGTTTTGGCCGGGACCAAGTCCAACGGCCAAGGCCACGATACCATGTACAAAATTTTTCTCTCGGACATGCTGGGTATCGACAGCGACGACGTCCGGGTGGTCGATGACGACACCGACATGGTGACCTTCGGCATCGGCACCATCGGATCCCGCTCAGCGGTCGCCGGCGGCGGCGCCATGCGCATGGCCGCCGACAAGGTGATCGAAAAGGGAAGGAAAATCGCCGCCCATATGCTGGAGGCGGCGGAGGCCGACATCGAATTCGAGAACGGGAACTTCACCGTCTCCGGCACCGACAAGCAGGCCCACATCCAGGATGTGGCCCGCGCCTCGTTCAACGCCATGGCCATGCCGCCCGGTGTGGAGGTCGGCCTCTACGAGCGCGCCACCTACGTCTCCGAAGCCTCCAGCTTCCCCAACGGCTGCCACATCTGCGAGGTGGAGATCGACCCGGATACGGGACGCACCGAAATCGTCCGCTATGTGGCCGTGGATGACGTCGGCACGGTGGTCAACGCCCTCACCCTCGAAGGCCAGGTCCATGGAGGCATCGTTCAGGGGGCGGGCCAGGCGCTGCTGGAAAACGTCGCCTACGACGGGGAAAGCGGCCAGATGCTGTCCGGTTCCTTCCTCGATTACGCCATGCCGCGGGCCGACGATTTCTGCCCCTTCGAAATCGGCAACAATCCGGTGCCCGCCAAGACCAATCTGCTGGGCATCAAGGGCGCGGGCGAGGCCGGAACCACCGGCGCGCTGCCGGCGGTGATGAACGCCGTCAACCACGCGCTCCAGCCTCTCGGCATCCGGCACCTGGACATGCCGGCGACGCCCGAGAAGGTGTGGCGCGCCATTCAGGACGCTCGAGCGGCGCAAGCCGCGGCATAAACGGGAGAGAAGATATGAAATACCTCCACACCATGATCCGCATTTCGGATGTGGACGAGTCCCTCGATTTCTGGTGCAACAAGCTGGGACTGGTTGAACTGCGCCGCCGGGAATCGGAAGCCGGGCGGTTCACGCTGATCTTCCTCGCCGCGCCGGGGGACGAAGAGGCGCAGTTGGAACTCACCTACAACTGGGACCCGGACGAGTATCCGGAGGGCCGGAACTTCGGTCACGTGGCCTACGCCGTCGACGATATCCACGAGACCTGCCGGAAGCTGT
This sequence comes from Rhodospirillales bacterium, assembly GCA_028823885.1. GTDB lineage: Bacteria > Pseudomonadota > Alphaproteobacteria > Rhodospirillales > UBA2165 > JAJDXO01. Next base: position 27,821 of record JAPPFK010000067.1, read on the forward strand.
TGGATGCGGGGGTGACCATCAACCGCCCGCCCCGGGAAGGCAAAATGGCCTTCATCCGCTCACCGGAGAACATCTCCGTCGAACTGCTGCAAAAGGGCGACGCGCTGGAACCCGCGGAGCCATGGAAATCGATGGAGAATACCGGCCACTGGTAGGCGGCGGGGTGACTTAAACCGCTTCCACCGCCTTGATGATGCGGGCGCGCAAGTTCGCGTCGGGCATGGGGCCGGTGGCGGCGTCCATGTTTTCCGCTGCGTGGTCAGGCCGGCGTGTGGCCGGGATGGCCACCGTGACCGCCGGGTGGGAAATCACGAACTTCAACAAAAGCTGCGCCCAGGTCCGGGCGCCCAACTCGGCGGCAAAGCCGGGGAGCGGTTCGCCGTTCAGGTGATCGATCAAGCCTCCCCGGCGGAACGGGCGGTTGACGATCACGGCGATGCCTTTGTCGGCGGCCAGCGGCAACAGCCGATCCTCCACCTCCAGATCGAGGGGGTTGTAGGTGAGCTGCACGAAGTCGAGCCGTTCCGACCTCATCACCCGTTCGAACTCCCGGTGGCTCCGGCCGTGGGACGTGGTGATCCCCACATAGCGGATTTTGCCTTGCTCCTTTCGCCGTTGAAGCTCGGCGAGGTGGGCCTCCCAATTCAAGAGATTATGCACCTGGAAGAGATCGAACCGGTCCTCGCCCCATAGCCGCCCGGAATTTTCGATCTGCTTGACGCCGCGGCCGGTGAACGGCGTCCACACCTTAGTGGCCGAAAATACCTTCTCCGGGTTTTTCACCCGCTTCAGGCAATAGCCGATCACCTCTTCGGAGGCGCCGTACATGGGCGATGAATCCAGCAACCCGCCGCCGGCATCGATGAAGGTCTGCAGCACCCGCACCCGCTGGGCCCGCGCCTTCGCGTCGCGTCCGACGCTGAACGTCAGGTAGGACCCCATGCCCATGGCCGGGATGCGCTCGCCCGTCGACGGGATCACCTTGGCGAGCGCCGGGGAGGCTTTCCCGGTCGAGGGGAAGCCGCCTGCGAGCAATCCCGCACCCGCGGCGACGCCGGTTAGGAAGCCGCGGCGCGACAGGGCCGGATCGTTTCCCTTCATGCCCGGCACCATAGCGAAAACGGCGGGCCACGGGACCCGCCGTTTCGCGATTTCACGGGGATTTGACCCGCTTCAGATCGTTGCCGCCACCGCCTTGTCGACTCCGTTCATATGGCCGTTGGAGCGTTCCTCCTTCAGCCGTTCGGCGATCAGGAAGGCGAGTTCCAGGGCCTGACCCCCGTTGAGGCGCGGATCGCAATGGGTGTGATAGCGGTCCGAGAGATCGGCCTCGGTAATCGCCTGGGCGCCGCCGACGCACTCGGTGACGTCCTTGCCGGTGAGTTCCAGATGGATGCCGCCGGGGTGGGTTCCCTCGGCCCGGTGGACGGCGAAGAAGCCCTCCACCTCCCGCAGGATGCGATCGAAGTGGCGGGTCTTGTAGCCGTTGGCCGACTTGACCATGTTGGCGTGCATGGGATCGCAGGACCAGACCACATGGCGGCCCTCCTCCGTCACCCGGCGCACCAGGGCCGGCAGCACCTCTTCGACATGGTCGGCGCCCATCCGCGAGATCAGGGTGAGGCGGCCCGGCTCGTTTTCCGGGTTGAGGATGTCGATCAGCCTGACCAGATAGTCGGGCTCCGTGGTGGGGCCGACCTTCGAGGCGACCGGATTGCCGATGCCCTTCAGGAACTCGATTTGCGCGTTCTCCAACTGGCGGGTCCGTTCACCGCACCACAGCAGGTGGGCCGAGGTGTCGTACCAGTCGCCGGTGGTGGAATCGACCCGGGTCATGGCCTGCTCGTAAGGCAGCAGCAGCGCCTCGTGCGAGGTGAAGAATTCGGTCTCCGAAATCTGCGGCGCGCTCTGGCTGGTCAGGCCGCAGGCCGCCATGAAGGCCAGGGTCTCGTCCAGTCGGTTGGCGAGGTCCGTATAGCGCTCGCCCAACGGCGAGTCCGCGACGAAACCCATGTTCCACTGATGCACCCTGTGGAGATCGGCGAATCCGCCCTGGGCGAACGCCCGCAGCAGGTTGAGGGTCGAAGCCGCCTGATTGTACGCCCGCTCCATACGCTTGGGATCCGGCACCCGGGCCCCGGCCTCGAATTCGATGCCGTTGATGATGTCGCCCCGGTAGCTCGGCAACTCGACGCCGTCGATCGTTTCCGTCGGCGCCGAGCGGGGCTTGGCGAATTGACCGGCCAGCCGGCCTACCTTGACCACCGGCAGGGCCGCGCCGAAAGTCAGCACGACGGCCATCTGCAGGATGACCTTGAACTGATCGCGGATGTTGTCGGGATGGAATTCGGCGAAGCTTTCCGCACAGTCGCCGCCCTGGAGCAGAAAAGCCTTTCCCGCCGCAACGTCGGCGAGAGACCGCTTCAGGCGCCGCGCTTCGCCGGCAAAGACCAGCGGCGGATACCCGGAAAGCCGGGCCTCGACGTCGGCGAGTTCCTTGGCGTCCGGGTATTCCGGCACCTGTTCGATGGGTTTGCCGCGCCAGCTGTCCGGCGCCCACTTCGCAGCCATTTTCCTATCCCCAGGAAATATTCTTTTCAGAGCGCGGGGTTATACGCCGGAACGCCGCGGAATTCCAGGGAAATAAGCTTGGGTCACGGAACAACGACCCGCTACCGAACAAGGGAGCAACCTATGTGAGAATCCGCTCCAGGGTCGACGGCACGAACAGGTCTTCCGGCTTCAGTCTGCGGTGCGCCACGCCTTGGGCATGGCCGAAGCGCAGGAAGGCCTCGATGGTGGTCCGGTTGGGCTCGAGACCGTACGGAAACACGTCGCCGCCGAACAATTCCCGGGCTTCCAGGGCCGCGTCATAGCCCCAGGGAATGGGATAGGCCGAGTGCGAGCCGCGCAGCGTCCGTTCGATGGCGTTCCGCTTGGACTGCTCGAACGCTTCGAGCAGATTGACCGCGACCCAGGGGTGTTCGGCCAGCACCTCGTTGCGGACCGCGATGACGTGCATGATCGGGAAGATGCCGGTCTCCTTGAAGTAGGCGATCTCGGCTTTCCTGGAGTCCTTCACCAGCCGCCGCACCCGGCCGTCCCCGTCCCGGAACGGCTTCGGCGGCAGCGCCGTCATGGCGCAATCGATGCCGCCGTTGACGAGCAACTCGGAGAGGGAATGCTCCGTGTCCGGCCGAACCTCGATGCCCTTGGGAAGCTTCACCGGCGACGGCTCGGGTCTGCCCGGCTCGTCGACGCCGGTCTGCACCCACTCGATCGTTTTGAGATCGACGCCGCGGCTCTCGGCCAGCCAGCCCCGGGAATAGATGCTGGCGGTCTGGGTCCATTCCGGTATGCCCACCCGCTTGCCCTTCAGGTCCTCGGGCGATTTCAGCTTCGAGCCACGCGGCACGTAGAACGAGCCGATCCTGGCGACGCGGGACGGAAACACCGGGATCGCCGTCATGTCGTTGGCGCGGCGCGACACCATGGAGATGTAGCGGCCGAACGACATCTCGGCGATGTCGAAATCCTCGTAGTTGGCCGCCCTGTGGAAGACGAAGTGCGGCTCGTCGAACAGCATGGGGATGACCTCGATCCCCTTGGCCTTGACCTTTCCTTCGGCCAGGTCCCGGACG
>JAPPFK010000067.1:31471-55026 GCA_028823885.1 Rhodospirillales bacterium
TTCGCAAGCGGCAAGGGAAAGAGGGAGATCGGCCATTCGCTGTTCCGCCGCCTATTCCGCCGCCTGGGCGTGTTCCGGTTCGGGGCGCTTGTCCCGCATGGTGACGAATTCCTCCGCCGCCGAGGGGTGGATGCCGGTCGTCGCATCGAACTGCGCCTTGGTGGCGTCGCACTTGATGGCGATGGCGACGCCCTGGATGATTTCCGGCGCATCCAGGCCCATCATGTGGGCGCCGAGCACCCGGTCGGTGTGGGCGTCGACCACCAGTTTCATGAAAGAGCGCTCGTCCCGGCCCGACAAGGTGTGCACCAGCGGCTTGAACCGGGATACATAGACGTCGATGTCGCCGTGGCGGGCGCGGGCGGCTTCTTCCGAAAGCCCGACCGAACCCACCGGCGGGGTCGAGAACACCGCCGAGGGCACGTCGTCGTAGTCGACCGTCATCGGATTGCCGTTGAAGTTGGTCTCGGCGAACGCCCTTCCCTCCTGGATCGCCACCGGGGTCAGCGCAATGCGGTCGGTGACGTCGCCGACGGCGTAGATGCTCTCGACGGAGGACTGGTTCCACTCATCGACCATCACGGCGCCGTTGCCGGAAAGCTCGACGCCCGCCTCCGCCAGGCCCAGGCCGGCCGTATTGGGCGTTCGGCCGGTGGCGTACATGACTAGGTCGGTCTCGATGACCTCGTTGCCGGCGCAGCGGAGCGTGTAGCCCTCCCCGTCCTTTTCGATGGAGCGGATGACGGTCTCCGAGAGGACCCTGATGCCGCGCTTCTGCATTTCATCGGTGAGGTTCACCCGGATGTCGTGATCGAAGCCCCGAAGGATCGCTTCGGCGCGGATCACCTCCGTGACCTCGACGCCGAGCGCGGCGAAGATGCCGGCGAATTCGACGGCGATATAGCCCCCGCCGACGATCACCATCCGCTTCGGCAACTCCCTGAGTTCCAGCGCCTCGTTGGACGAGATCACATGCTCGATGCCCGGAATGTCCGGCGTCGACGGCCAGCCGCCGGCCGCCACCAGTATCTTCCCGGCGGTCAGGGATCTGCCGTTCACTTCCACCGTATGGGGATCGGTGACGACGCCCCGCCCGTCGACCACCTCCACGTTGTTCTCCCGCAGGATGCGGAGGTAGATGCCGTTCAGCCGGTCGAGTTCGGCATTCTTCGTGTCGATCATTTGCGCCCAGTCATGAGACGCGCCGTCGACGGACCAGCCGTAATTGACCGCATCCTCCAGATGTTCCGCGTAGTGGGCGCCATAGATCAGCAGCTTCTTCGGCACACAGCCGCGCAGCACGCAGGTGCCGCCGACCCGCTCCTCCTCGACGATCGCCGTCCGCGCGCCGTAGCCGCCGGCGAGGCGGGTGCCGCGGACGCCCCCGGACCCCGCGCCGATGGTGATGAGATCGTAATCGTACCTGGGCATGTAAACCGTTCCCCTGATGCGCGGCGCCAGACAGCGGCAACCGGACTTTGGAGGCAATGTAGTCCATGAATCCTTGACCTTCCAGCAAAGGGAAGGGCTATGTAACTGGAATGGAACGAAGAGTCCGGTTCGCTCTTGGAATTGGCCTCGCCGTCCTCGCGGCGGGGACCGGCATTTATTACTTCGCCGGCCCGAACAACGGCGCGACGTCGGCGGACGTCTCCGACCCGGCCCTGGTCGCGGAAGGCAAGCTCGTCTACGCCGAACACTGCGCCTCCTGCCACGGCAAGAATCTGGAGGGGCAGCCCAACTGGCGGGCGACCTTGCCCGACGGGACCCTTCCCGCCCCGCCCCACGATGAGACGGGCCACACCTGGCATCACCCCGACCGGCTGCTGTTCGATTACACCAAGCTGGGCGGCGAAAAACTGATCCCCGGCAACGATTTCAACAGCGCCATGCCGGGCTTCGAGGAAAGTTTGTCCGATCACCAGATCTGGGCCGTGCTAGCCTACATCAAGAGCACCTGGCCTGCGGATGTCCGGCGGCGCCAGGAACTGATCGACCAGCGCAGCATCATTCAACGGAGCAACCGATGAGGAAGTCTCCGATCCCGTCCCTGGCCTTCGGCGCGGCGATCCTGTTTGCCGTTCCGGCCAATGCCACCCATCCGGTCGACACGGGAAATCGCCATCAGGTGTCCGCCGGCAAAAGGGTCTATTTGGAGAATTGCGCCGAATGCCACGGCGAGACTCTCCGGGGACCGGCCAATCCGGCGAAGTTCCCGAAGAACCTGATCCCGCCGCGCCTCGACGAGCGGGGGCACGGCTCCCACCATTCGGATCAGTACATGTTCAAGCAGATCGCCACCGGCACCGAAGACAAAAAGGGCAACCCCGTAAAGGGCGGCATGCCGGCTTTCGGCTTTCGCCTCCACGACGCCCAGATCTGGGCGGTGATCTCGTACATCAAAAGCAGATGGCCTGTTTCGTTGCAGCGGAAGCAGAACGCCATGAACCCGGGCCACGGGCCGGAGAACACGAAGACCGGCGGACACGGCAGCAAATAAGCTCAGCGGCCCCCGAACCCGGGGATCGGGGTAACGAGCGGCTCCCCGGCGAAGTGGGCGGCGAGGTTCTCCATCGCCGTTTTCCACTGCACCCGGATGGCCCCTACTCCACCGTCACGCTCTTGGCGAGGTTGCGGGGCTGGTCCACGTCGGTGCCCTTGATGACCGCCGTGTGATAGGCGAGAAGCTGCACCGGGATGGCATGGAGAATGGGCGAAACGAATGGATCGACGCTGGGAAGCGCGATGGTCGCCGCCGCGAGATCGCCGAGCTTCCGGGCGCCTTCGGCATCGGAAATGAAGATCACCCGCCCGCCCCGGGCGATGACCTCCCGCATGTTGGAAGCCGTCTTGTCGAACAGATCGTCCGAAGGGGCGATGACGATGACCGGCACGTTGTCGTCGATCAGCGCGATGGGGCCGTGCTTCATTTCGCCGGCGGCATAGCCCTCGGCGTGGATGTAGCTGATCTCCTTCAGCTTCAACGCGCCTTCCAGCGCGATGGGGTAGCTGGTACCCCGCCCGAGATAGAGAACGTCCCGGGCATGGGAAACTTCGTAGGCCAGCGATTTCAGGTGCTCGTCGTGATTCAACACCTCCGCCGCCCGCGACGGCACCTCGGTGAGGGCTTCGGCGAGTTCGGCCTCGCGCGCCTCGCCGATGACGCCGCGGGCGCGGGCCATCACGACGGTCAGGCAGGCGAGCACGGTCAACTGGGTGGTGAACGCCTTGGTCGAGGCCACGCCGATTTCCGGGCCGGCATAGGTCGGCAGGACGGCGTCCGATTCCCGGGCGATGGTGCTTTCGGGCACATTGACCACCGAGATCACCGTCTGCCCCTGTTCCTTGGCGTAGCGAAGCGCCGCCAAGGTGTCCGCCGTTTCTCCGGACTGGGAGATGAACAGGGCGAGACCGCCCGCCGGCATGTCCATGGCCCGGTAGCGGAGCTCGGATGCGATATCCGCCTCCACCGGCACCCGGGCGATAGATTCCAGCCAGTATTTGGCGGTCAGCGCGGCGTAGAAGGCGGTGCCGCAGGCCGAGACGGTGACCTTGGTCACGGCGGCCAGGTCGACCGGCAATTCGGGCAGGGTGATGGTGCGGTCGGCGGGATTGAGGAAGCTGTGCAGCGTATCGCCGATCACCTGGGGCTGCTCATAGATCTCCTTGAGCATGTAGTGGGGATGGCCGCCCTTGCCGGTCAGCGCGCCCGATATCTCCACCTTGAAGATGGAGCGTTCCACGTCCGCGCCGTCCGCGTCGCGGATACGAACGCCGGTGCCGTTGAGCACCGCCCAATCGCCGTCCTCCAGATAGGTGATCCGCCGGGAAAGGTGGGCGAGGCCGAGGGCGTCTGAACCGATGAACATCTCCCCGTCGCCGTAGCCGATGGCCAGCGGCGAGCCGCGCCGCGCCGCGATCATCAGGTCCGAATGTCCGGCGAACACGATGCCGAGCGCGAACGCTCCCTCGAGCCGCCGAAGCGTCTCGGCGACGGCGGCCTCCGGCTCCATCCCGTCGTTGAGGTACTGGGTGATCAGATGCACCACCACCTCGGTGTCGGTTTCGGACGCGAGGTTCCGGCCCGCCGCGACCAGTTCGTCGCGCAGTTCGAGGAAGTTCTCGATGATGCCGTTGTGCACCACCGCCGTTTTCTCCGTGGCATGAGGGTGCGCGTTGGCCTCGCTCGGCACGCCGTGGGTGGCCCAGCGGGTGTGGCCGATCCCCGTCGTTCCCCGGATTGGATCGTCTTCGAGAAGCTTTTCCAGATTGGAGAGCTTGCCCTCGGCCCGCCGCCGGTCGATCAGGCCGTTGTCCAAGGTGGCGATGCCGGCGGAATCGTAACCGCGATATTCCAGGCGTTTGAGGCCCTGCAGCAGCAGCGGACCGACTTCACCCTTGCCGATGATGCCGACGATGCCGCACATGTTCAGTCCGCCGCCTGCTTGGCCGCCCGCTTGAGGGACGCCCGGCTGACGGCCGCCCAGTCCTCGATTTGGCGTTGTTCGCCGCGCGCCACCGCCAGATTGCCGTCGCCGACATCCTTGGTGATCACGCTGCCGGCTCCGGTGACCGCGCCGGCGCCGACCGCGACCGGCGCGACCAGTGACGTGTTGGAACCGATGAACGCGCCCGCGCCGATTTCGGTCCGGTGCTTGAGATAGCCGTCGTAGTTGCAGGTGATGGTGCCCGCCCCGATATTCGCCGCGGGCCCCACGGACGCATCTCCCACATAGGAGAGGTGACTGATCTTTGCGCCCTGCCCGACCGCCGCGTTCTTGATCTCGACGAAATTGCCGATATGGACATCGGCGCCGATGTCGGCGCCCGGCCGCAGCCGGGCAAAGGGCCCGACGATGGCGCCGTCGGACACGCGCGCGCCCTCCAGATGACTGAAGGCGCGAATGGTCACCTTGTCGCCGACGGTTACCCCGGGCCCGAAGATGACGTTCGGCCCGACCGTCACGTCCCGGCCCAGCTTGGTGTCCCAGGAAAAATAGACCGTCGCCGGATCGATGAGCGTGGCGCCGGCATCCATGGCGGCCGACCTGAGTCTCTCCTGAACGATGGCTTCCGCCCGGGCGAGATCGGCGCGGGTGTCGATCCCCATCGCCTCTTCGTCCGGCGCTTCCACGTAGGCGCAGGCGGCGCCCTCGGAGCGCGCCAGACCGACGATATCGGTCAGATAGTATTCGCCCTTGGCATTGTCGTTCGTCACCCGGTCGAGCAGCGGGAACAGCCGTCCGCGCCCGACCGCCATCGCACCCGCATTGCAAAGCGGGATGGCGAGTTCCTCCGGGCCGGCATCCCCGGCTTCGACGATCCGGTCCAGCCGGTCGCCCTCCGAGGTCACGAGCCGCCCGGCATTGCCCGGCTCCCCCGGCCTTTTGCCGACGACGACGACCGCCGGTTCGCCCGCGCCCTGGAGGCGCGCGAGGACAGCGCGGCAGGTGCCGGCGGTGATCAGCGGATCGCCGGCGAACAGGATCAGCGCGTCTCCGCTGAAGTCCGGCAGCGCGCTCCTCGCCGCCAGGACCGCGTGAGCGGTCCCGAGCCTTTCCGTCTGATGAGCGATAACGGGGTTCGCCGGATGGGCCGCAATATCATCCTCATGGGATTCCAGCTCCGGCCCCGATACGACGACGACGCGATCGAGACCCAACGCCTCCACCGTATCCAGGAGCAGGTACAGCATGGGACGGCCGGCGATCGGGTGCAGGGTCTTGGGCAGCGCCGATTTCATGCGCGTCCCCATGCCGGCGGCGAGAATGATGGCGGCGGTAATTGTCTCGGTCATATCCGTCGAAAATCAAAATGCGCCGGCAGGCATTAAGCGATTGCGACTCCTGCCCGAATCGCGCGGCGCGACCTTGCCACAGGGGTGGAAATAGGCCAAGTCACTTCGTGTTACGCAACTTTGCATTGCCGAGGATTCATGACCGTTCCCTTCAAGGCCGTCATTTTCGACCTCGATGGCACCATTGCCGATACCGGCCCGGACCTGCACGCGGCCCTCAACCGGGGACTGGAGCGGGAAGGCAAGCCGGCCCTGACGTACGAACAATCCATGCCCTTGATCGGCGGCGGCGCCGACAAGATGCTGAGAGGCGCATACGATATATTGGGCGAACCTCTTTCCGACGAAAAGCTGGATCGGATGTTCGACGGGTTCCTGGAGGATTACCGCGCCCATTGCGCGGTCGACACCAGATTTTTTCCGGGTGCGGTGGCGGCGGTGGCGCAACTTCGGGACTGGGCGGTGGTCACCGGTATCTGCACCAACAAGAGGTCGTCACTGACCGGGCCTGTCCTGGAGGGTCTCGGCGCAAACGGCACGTTCGAGCCCGTCGTCTGTTATGACCAGGTCGGCGCCCGAAAGCCGGACCCCGCACCCCTCAACCGGGCCCTCGAACTCGCCGGCGTGAGCGCCGAGGAGGCCGTCATGGTCGGTGATTCGGCGGCCGACATCGGCGCCGCCAGGAACGCCGGGGTGAAATCCATCGCGGTCAGTTTCGGGTACACCGACATTCCGCCCGGCCGGTTGGGCGCCGATGCCTTGATCGATCATTTCGACGAGTTGATCCCGGCACTTCGGAATTTCTGAGCGCGCTCGATTTTCTTGTTTCCGGCCATTCGGGCGTCCAAGATGGCCCTCTGACGATGGGGAGGATCGGATGCCCGAAGCTTCAGGAATTCGCGAGGTCAGTTGGGTCGACGTCAAGGGCGGCGGCCAAATCACCGTCAGCGGAACCACCGCTTATGTCGGTCACACCCTGGGCAAGGAAGCGACCACCGTCATCGATGTAGCCGACCCCAGGAATCCGAAGGTGGTCAAGACCCTCGACTGCAAGCATCAGGGCTGCCATGCCCACAAGGTGAGGATCATGGGCGACCTGATGCTCACCAATTACGAATCCATCGACTATACGGGCGAGACCGAAGCCGGGTTCACGGGCGGGCTCAACATTTTCGACGTGTCCGATCCCTTGGACCCCAAACACATCCATTTCTGGGAGACCGCCGGCGACGGCGTCCACCGGTTCACCGTGGATGACCGTTACGCCTACATCTCGCCCACGGCGGAGGGCTATGAAGGCCACATCTGCATGATCCTCGACATGTCCAACCCGACCAGGCCGGTAGAGGTCGGGCGCTGGCATTGGCCCGGCCAGCATGTCGCCGCCGGCGAGGAAGCGGACGTGCCGATCAAGCGGCTGCGCTGCCATCACCCGATCCGGCGGGGCGACCGGCTCTACGTCAGCTATTGGCATGCGGGTTGGGCGATCCTCGACATCACCGATATGAGCCACCCGAAGGAGGTTTCCCGCTTCTCCACCTTCCCGCCCTTCCCCTGCCCGACCCACACCTGCCTGCCGTTCCCGGAGAAAATTCAGGGCATGGATATCATGCTGGTGGCGGACGAAGACGTGGCGCGGCCGGCGGATGCGGGACCCGCTTTCGCCTGGGTGATCGACATCACCGACGAGGAGAACCCCATCCCCATCTCCAGCTACCAGGTCGAGGGATTGGGCAGCCGCGAGCCGACCCCGGTACGGAGCGGGTGTCATCAGCCGGTGGAGGAAGTGCGCGGTACCGACATTCCGTTCGCCTGGTTCGCCCAAGGGCTGCGGGTCGTCGACTTCGCCAACCCCCACGCGCCCAGGGAGGTGGCCTACTTCGTGCCCGACAAACCGCCGGGATGCGACGAAGTGCTGTCCAACGACGTCTATGAGGATGACCGGCGGCTGATCTACCTGATGGACCGGGACCGGGGCCTGCACATCCTGGAACGCACCTAGAGCGAGATGACTCAAATGTGGATCGAAAGGAGATTCCCTCGGTTGGCTTGAGCTGATCGCTTGTCGTGGCGTCAACACGAAATCCCCCTCACCCAGCTTCGGCTAAGGCTTGGCGTCCGCCTCGCCAAGCCTTCACAACCCTCTCCCCCTTAAAGGGGGAGAGGGTCAGGGTGAGGGGGTCATAAGAGATGTGAGTGAGGGGGTGTGGCCGGGCGGCGGACAGCCAACCGACCGCCGAATTGAACCGCCGGCCCCGCTCCCCTACCCTTTCGCGGGGGAGCAGGGAGAGACATGGCGGACAACGCCTGGAAGAGCTTCGACTATGTGATCGTCGGCGGCGGCTCGGCGGGCTGCGTGCTGGCCAACCGGCTGAGCGAAGATTCGTCCAACTCGGTCTGCCTGCTGGAGGCCGGGCCGCCCGACCGCAGCCCATTCATTCATGTTCCGCTCGGTCTCCTGCGCGGCATGAGCGATCCCAAGATCAACTGGCTTTTCTTCTCCGAGCCCCAGGCCCACGCCAAGAACCGGCCGATCTTCCTGCCCAGAGGGAAAACCCTCGGCGGATCCAGCGCCATCAACGGCATGGTCTACATCCGCGGCAACCGGGGCGACTACGATGAATGGGCGGAACTCGGCAACCCGGGATGGGCGTGGCGCGACGTCCTGCCCTATTTCAAGAAGTCCGAAAACAACGAGCATTTCGACGGCGGGCTTCACGGCACCGGCGGCGAGCTCAACGTCAAATATCTGGAGACGCCGAACCCGCTGAACGAACTGTGGACGAGCGCCGCGGAACGGCTGCAGTACAAGCGCTCGGCCGATTTCAACGGCGAGACCCAGGAGGGCTTCGGCACCTATCAGGTGACCCAGAAAAACGGGCGCCGGGCGTCTACGGCGGTCGCCTTCCTCAAGCCGGCGCGGCAGCGCAAGAACCTCGAAGTGATCACCGATGCCGCGGTGGCGCGGGTGGTGCTCGACGGCGGACGGGCCGCCGGCGTCGAACTGATCGGCGGCGAGCGGCGGATCGACGCCCGGAAGGAAGTGATCCTCTCGGCGGGCGCGCTGGTCTCGCCGAAGATACTTCTGCAGTCCGGGATCGGGCCCGGCGGAGAGCTTTCAAAAATCGGCATCGGCGTGGTCCATGATCTCCCGGGGGTCGGCAAGAACCTGCAGGACCACATTTCGGCGGCCGCCCACTACCGCACCCGCAGCCGGCTCGGCTACGGCCTGTCGGCGGCGGCGCTGCCGTCCCTCGCCTGGTCCGGAATTCAGTACTTCCTGCGGCGGCGGGGCCTGCTCGCCAGCAACATGGTCGAGGCCGGGGGGTTCTGGAAATCCGGCCCCGCGGCCGTTCGGCCGGACATCCAGTTCATCTTCGTCCCCGGCTACCGCGAGCCGCCGCCCCGGATGGTCGGCTACGGCCATGGATATCTCGCCAATGCGGTGCTGCTGCGTCCCGAAAGCCGGGGGGAGGTCACGGTTGCCGACAACGACCCGTCGAAGCCGCCGGTGGTGCAGCCGCGGTTCTTCAGCGAGAGCCGGGACCTGGAGGTCCTGTTCAAGGGTTTCCAGGAAGCCCGCCGCATCGTCACCAGCGAGACCTTCCGGCATCTGGCGCCGGAGGAGTTCCTGCCCCGGCCCACGGTGACCACCGATGACGATGTCCGGGACTATATCCGGGGGCACGCCGGAACCATCTTTCACCCGGTCGGCACCTGCCGGATGGGGACCGGCGACGGGAGCGTCGTCGACCCCGAGCTTCGGGTCAAAGGAATCGGCGGGCTGCGGGTGGTCGACGCCTCCGTCATGCCCCGCATCGTCGGCGGAAACACCAATGCGCCCACCATCATGATCGCCGAGAAGGCGGCCGACATGATCCTCGGCAAACCGCCGCTTGGAGCATGATGATACTATTGGGAAGCGCATCCCGCGTTTTGGAAGCCGTTTGCACATTGCCCTTAAGGATAGAGAAATTATCCGTCGCTACTACATCTTCGGGCGTCGGGCCGTACCCCCTCACCCTGACCCTCTCCCCCTGAAGAAGGGGGAGAGGGGACGCCACCGAAACTCCCTCGCCCCCTTCAGGGGGAGAGGGTTGCGGAGGCTTGGCGAAGCGATAGCTGAGCTTAGCCGTAGCTGGGTGAGGGGGATTTCGTGTCGTCGCGACGAGGAGCCGGCTCAAGCCAACCAAGGCTATCTCCTTTCGATTCACAATCGCGTCATCCCGCTCTAGACAGGCGCCGGTTCAGCCCCACACCTTGTTGGCGGTGATGGTCTCCACCTCGCCGCCCCGGCCGACCAGCAGTTCATCCACCAGCCCCAGAAACAGGCCGGTCTCGACCACCCCGGGGATGCCCTTCAAAACCCCGTCCAGGGCCCGCGGATCGGCGATGGAGCCGTAGGCGCAATCCAAAACCAGATTGCCGTTGTCGGTGCGGTAATCGCCGCCGCCCGATCGGCGCACCCGCGGCGCCGCGCCGGTTTGCGCGATGGTGTCCAGCACGTATTCATGGCCGAAGGGGATGACCTCGACCGGCAGATCGAAGGCGCCCAGCGTCTTCACCCGTTTCGACGAGTCGATGATGATGACCCGCCGCTCGGCAGCCGTCAGAACGATCTTTTCCCTGAGCAGCGCGCCGCCGCCGCCCTTGATCATATGGAATTCGGCGCTGACCTCATCGGCCCCGTCGACCGCCACATCCAGCTTGTTCACGTCGTCGAAGCCGACGACCTCGATCCCCCAAGCCTTCATCTTCTCCGCCGAGTCCCCGGAGGTCGGGATCCCGCGGACCTGAAGGTCTTCGTCCCTGACCCGTTCGCCGAGCGCGTCGATGAAATACTTGACCGTCGAACCGGTGCCGACGCCGACGGCCATTCCCGATGCCACGTAGCCCGCCGCCGCGCGTCCGGCCGCGCGCTTCTCCGTATCCGCGTCTGTCACCCGAGCCCCCGAACATGGTTTCCGTGGCTCAGCCATAGCATACGGCCGGGGCAAACAAAACGGGGCGGCGCGCAGCGCACCGCCCCGGCAAGTCATGTGGCACTGACTTGGAAGAAACGAACCTAGTTGCCGCCCTGGCCCCGTCCTTGACCTTGGCCTTGTCCGGGCCCGCGGCGATCTCCGCGCCGGCCATCTCTCGGACCGCCGCGATTCCCGAACCGGCTCCGCAGGTCGTCCCGGGTGATGGCGCCGTCGCCGTTGTCGTCCAGGCGGCGCACCATGCGCGAGAACCGTTCGGAGAACTCCTCCAGGGTAACCTCGGCATTGCCGTCGTCGTCATGACGCTGGAAGGCATCGACCATGCGCTCGCGCATCACCGACAGCCACAAGCTCTGGTATTCCTGAAGGGTCAGCTTGCCGTCCTTGTCGGCGTCGTGCTCGTCGAACTGGCCCTTGCGGAAGGCGTCGATCTCGGCCTGGGTGATCCGGCCGTCGTCGTTGGCATCGAAGGTTTCGAACATCCGCCCGCCGCGGAATCCGCCGCGCGGTCCGCCCCGAATTCCTCGGGGACCGCCGCGGCCGCGGAAATGAGCGCGCCGCTGCATCCCCTCATGCCGGCGGGCCTCCCCGGCGGCCCCGGACACGACGGCATTGGTGACGCCCGCCGCCGGCGTACCGGCATCCGAAACGGAAACATAGGTGAAGCCTGCCGAAACCACCGCCACCGCGCCGGCCAACAGGGAGAGTTTGAGGGATTTTTTCATCGCTATCCTCTTTCGCAAGAAAGTTGATTTCAGTTGGCGATTGGGGACCGGTCCTCGCACGCGTTTTCAATCCCCCTAACGCGGGGCGGGACGTTTTTCCGTCGAATTATTTTCCGCGCCGCCCTCGCTTGACAGGCTCGGCATGGGCCACTTATATGCCCGTCCCCATCCCCGGAGCGGGCGCGTAGCTCAGCGGGAGAGCACCGTCTTCACACGGCGGGGGTCGCTGGTTCAATCCCAGCCGCGCCCACCATTCTTTTCAGGCACTTGGCTCAAATTATTGGTGAACACTCGCTGGCGTTCTTTTTCGAGGGGAACGCGTAGAGGGACTATTTGCGGGAGTTTACGTACTTTCGGCCGGAGATCAGAAGCTTCCTTCAAAACAAATAATCTTCGTCAGTATCTGCGTCTGGGTCGTCGTAGCCTTCGAAGTTAAATTCGACCAGCGTATCTTGGAACACTTTGAGTTCAATTGCCAACTGCTCGAACACGCTTCGCTGTTCAATTTTATAAGTCTCCGATCCCTCGCTCGCCAAAGCCGAGCTAAAGATCAAATCATCCAAGAAGGTCACATTCTGTTTCAGCATCGAAGCGAAAATGGGTTCGGCCCGCACCGCCGCGATTATCCCCTTATCTTTTGTCCACCCTCTCCGAACAGCCTCATACATCGGCAGCCAATTTTCGCTGAATATTCCTGCATTCTTGAATGCCGTGCGCCAGTTCCATTTGTCCAAAGAGAACGGTAGGAGGTTTTTCTCCCGCATCAACCCCATGATGGCAAAAATTACTGCGTTAGGTGGTGATCCGAACCGAGGCAAATCTACCTTCCGAAATTTGTAGTTCATGAATCCTCCGACCAGCAAGCACCAAGCAACCTCGCTGTCATGACCGAGTGACACTTGCCGATTCAGAGTTTGTCTCAGCCACTGGATTATGGATTTTCGAAATTCCGGATGTATGCAAATGGATCTCCGGTTGATCAAGAAAGCAGCTACGTGGTGTAGGCAGGATGGAAAATCACGAGAGAGTCTGAATAGGGAATCAAGAACCATGGGTATGTTCTCTTGATAGATATCCTGTTCAGATATTCTTCTACTTGCCCAACTTGCAGGGGCGTCAGTCTTTGCCTCCTCGCAAAGATGTAAAGTGAGTTCGACCAAGTGGTCGATATCTCTTCCTTGGCGCTCAGGATTGTTATCAGAGATGTATGCCTTTTCGAATTCAAGCTTCCAGCGTTCGCGATGAATTGACTTTGACCGCGCAACTCTTGTCTTTTCTTCATTTAGCTGAAGATTGAATTTCCACAATGCGTTTCGCAATGCGCCTAGCGCTTGCACGGCGTGACTCTCATTTTCGAATCCGATAAGAAAGTCGTCTAACAGTCTGGTTGCCGGTCGAGCATCGACCAGTTGAGCATATCCGCTATCCTTTTCCACCTCGGCCAGTATCAGTTCAGCGACAATCCTAGATGTGTCGGGGCCAACTGGAACTCCAAATGTCTCTCTGGATTGGCATGCCTGCAAACACATATCTATTGTGGTTGACCAATGCCGGCCCAGTGCTTGGCGGTCGTTAGCAAGTAAGTCTTTCGTCTTCTCCTTTCCCAAGATTGCCCATGTTATTGAGTGGGTATAGATCGTGTAGAAGAACCGTGAGATATCTGCCTTCAACACATAATCGGAAACAGCAAGAACTTTTCTTTCAAGCTCCTCTCTTTGATCAAATTGAAGACCGGAAAACGCCTTCCTGTTTTCCCTGTCGCTTTCTACGCTATACAGACTTCCTTTGTTGTCGAAAATTATATCTCCGACTGCCTTTTTGTTGAGCGTTAGAGCCAACGAGAGGCCAAGCTGTGCGAGCGGATTGACGATAGCTAAATTTCTTCGGCCTTCCACTGTTCGAGGAACAGTATAGGTCTCGAACGTCGTGTTCAGTTTTCTCAGCCGTTGTAACTCCGGCTCAAGCTTCAAGTAATTCGCCTTGCAGAAATCAGAGAATGCCTGAGTCTTTAATACCGGCGGCATTTCTTCCGGCAGATAAGCCGTTGCTATGAGGCAGGAAAGGAAATCCTTTTTTGGCAACCTCCTTGGCTTCATCTCACAGGCTCACCTTCAATTTTCAAAACTTATTCCTAGAAAGTCAGGAAAATCCTGTGCACTAGCCTAGGTTGAATCTCGTAAGGGCGGCAACACCAAATCCATTAAATCACGTAGAGTCACTACTCGAATGATCAGCTCAACTAGGCTTCGGACTCAATTGAGCCACCATCTGTGGGTTGCGGCGATGAGGACGGCGGCGATCCTCTAATGGGCCAGGATCTGGCTCAGGAACAGCTGGGTGCGGTCGTGCTGCGGGTTGTCGAAGAACTCGTTGGGCTCATTCGATTCGATCACCTCGCCGCCGTCCATGAAGATCACCCGGTTGGCCACGGTTTTCGCGAAACCCATCTCATGAGTCACGCACAGCATGGTCATGCCGGTCTCGGCGAGTTCGATCATGGTGTCCAGCACTTCCTTGATCATCTCGGGATCGAGGGCCGAGGTCGGCTCGTCGAACAGCATGATCTTGGGGCTCATGCACAGCGACCGGGCGATGGCGACGCGCTGCTGCTGACCGCCCGAGAGCTGACCCGGAAACTTGTCCGCCTGCTCGGGAATCTTGACCCGTTCCAGATACATCATCGCCGTCTCTTCGGCCTCGGCCCGGGGCACCTTGCGGACGTACTGGGGCGCCAGGCAGAGATTGTCGAGCACGGTCAGATGGGGAAACAGATTGAAGTGCTGGAAGCACATGCCGACCTCGCGGCGGATCTGCTCGATGTGCTTGAGGTCGTTGGTGAGCTCCACCCCGTCGACGATGATCCGTCCCCGCTGGTGCTCTTCCAGCCGATTGATACAGCGGATCACGGTCGACTTCCCGGACCCGGACGGTCCGCAGATGACGATCCGCTCGCCGGCGCCGACATTGAGATTGATGTTCTTGAGGACATGAAACTCGCCGAACCACTTGTTGACGTCGATCATCTGGATAATGCCGTCCGATCCGCTGTCCTGTGACGTTGCCGCTTCATTCATGGGTTTTCTCCAGCCCCGAAGGGTTACCGTTAGTGCCCGGTGTCCAATTTGCGCTCCAGCGCCTGGCTGTAGCGGGACATGGCAAAGCAGAATATCCAGTAGACGAACGCGGCGAAGACGAAGCCCTCCACCGCCACGTTCTGCCACGCGGGATCGATGACCGCCGCCTGCACGCCGCCCAGCACCTCGAACAGGCCGATGATCAGCACCAAGGTGGTGTCCTTGAACAGCGCGATGAAGGTGTTGACGATGCCGGGGATCACCAGCTTGAGGGCCTGGGGCAGGATGACCAGCCACATGGAGCGCCAATAGCCGAGACCCAATGCCGCCGCGGCTTCGTACTGACCCCTGGGAATCGCCTGCAGGCCGCCCCGGACCACCTCCGCCATGTAGGCCGACTGGAACATGGTGATGCCGATGAGCGCCCGAAGCAGTTTGTTGAAGTTGGTGCCCTCGGGCAGGAACAGGGGCAGCATCACCGAGGCCATGAACAGCACCGAAATGAGCGGCACGCCCCGCCATAGTTCGATGAAGGCGACGCAGATGGTTCGGATGACGGGCATTTCCGAGCGCCGGCCGAGGGCCAGCAATATGCCGATGGGCAGCGCCGCGACGATGCCCACATAGGACAGCACCAGGGTGAGCATCAGCCCGCCCCACTTGTCCGTATCGACGAACTCGAGACCGAAGACGCCGCCCAGCAGCAGCACGCCGGAGACCACCGGGTAGACGGTCAGGAAGATCCAGCCGAGCGCTTTCTTGTAGGGCGCATTCTCGAAGAAGTGCGGGAAAATGAGCGCCGCCAGCAGGATGAACATGACGTTTACCCGCCATTGCTCGGCGTCCGGGTAGAACCCGTAGATGAAGAAGTTGAACCTGTCCTTGACGAAGACCCAGCAGGCGCCGTCACCTTCGCAGGCCGATTGGTCCTTGCCGGCGAGGTCGGCGCTGAAGATTCCCCAATCCAATATCTGCCAGAGGAAGTAGATGGTGATGAGCGTCAGGACGACGGTGAATACGGAACTCAGCCAGGTCGAGAACAGATTGCTGCGCGCCCAGCCGACGGCGCCGACGGTGGACGCCGGCGGCGGCAAATCGGGTGAAGGCTGCCAGGTCGTCGTCATCGTTCCACCAGCGCCATTCGTCTATTGTAGATATTCATCACCAGGGAAATCAGCAGGCTGATGCTCAGGTAGACGGCCATGGTCATGGCGACGATCTCAACCGCCTGCCCGGTCTGGTTGAGTGTCGTCCCCATGAAAACCGACACCAGATCCGGATAGCCGATGGCCGTCGCCAGCGACGAGTTCTTGGTCAAATTCAAGTACTGGCTGGTCAGCGGCGGGATGATCACCCGCATGGCCTGGGGGATAATCACCAGTTGCAATGTTTGGTTATTCTTCAATCCTAACGCGCGGGAGGCCTCGGTCTGACCATGGCTCACGGCCAGAATACCGGCGCGCACGATTTCGGCGATGAACGCGGCCGTGTACATGGTCAGGGCCCACAGCAGCGCCATCAGCTCCGGGATGACGCTGGCCCCGCCGGCAAGCCGGAAACGCTGCAACTCGGCATACTCGAAGGTCAGCGGCGCGCCCATCGCCAGGAAGGCGATCAGCGGCAGTCCGATGATCAGGCCGGCCGAGGCATAAAAGACCGGGAACTGCTGACCCGTTCGATCAAGCTGTCGCTTGGCCCATTTTCTCAGGCAGACAATCGCGACGATGGCGACAATCAACGCGATCCAGACGAGCCCGAACCCGTCGCCGAAAACGGGCTTTGGAAAGAAGAAGCCCCGGTTGTTGAGATAAAACGAGTCGCCAAACGTGATGCTCTGGCGGATGCCGGGCAGCGCCTGAAGCACCGCGATGTACCAGAAGAAAATCTGCAACAGCAGGGGAATGTTGCGGACGACTTCGACATAAACCGCCGCCAATTTGGCGATCACCCAGTTGTTGGACAGCCGCGCGACACCGATGATGAATCCGAGAACAGTCGCCAGAATGATCCCCAGGAAGGCGACCAGCACCGTATTGAGCAGACCGACGACGAATGTCCGGCCATAGGAGTTGCTCTCGTCGTAGGGAATAAGGCTCATCAGGATGCCGAACCCGGCGTCCCGGTCGAGGAAAGCGAAACCGGTGGAGATGCCCCGCGTTTCCATATTGGCGAGGGTGTTGTTGAGAATGGTCCAGAAGAACCATCCCAACACGACCAGCGCCAGAACCTGGAAGACGATCGAGCGGACGGCGGGGTCATTCCACGGCGGCGGCTTCGATGGTTGTGAACCGCCTCCGGACGTCGGTTGGTCGGCCATCGATCAGTCTTTTCTTAAGTTGGTGCCTCCGAAGATCAGAAAGTAAAAAACCCCTGAGACCAACGGCCTCAGGGGTTTTTCATTCCGTTTAGCGGATCGGCGGTGCGTAGAGGATGCCGCCTTGGTTCCAAAGGGCGTTCAGGCCCCGTGAAATCTTCAGCGGCGAGCCGGCTCCGACATTGCGCTCGAAGATCTCGGCATAGTTTCCGACCTGCTTGAGAATCCGGTAGGCCCAGTCGTTATCGAGGCCGAGCTTCTTGCCCATGTCACCCGTGCCGGTGACGAGGCGGGCGACCGCCGGGTTCTTGTCGGACTTCTTGGCATCGACGTTCTTGGAGGTGACGCCGAGCTCTTCGGCATTGATCATCGCGTTCAGCGTCCATTTGACGATATTGAACCACTGGTCGTCGCCCTGACGGACCACGGGGCCGAGGGGCTCCTTGGAGATAACCTCGGGCAGCACGACCGTGTTGGCGGCATTCTTGATTTTGGTGCGCAGCGCATAGAGCTGTGACTGATCAGAGGTCAGCACGTCGCAGCGATTGGCCTCGAAGCCGGCCAATGTCTGCTCGGAGGTGTCGAAAACGACAGCCTTGTACTGCATCTTATTGAACCGGAAATAGTCGGCGAGGTTCAACTCCGTCGTCGTCCCGGCTTGAATGCAGACCGCCGCGCCGTCCAATTCCTTGGCGCTCTTCACGCCGAGGCTCTTGGTGACCAGGAAGCCCTGACCATCGTAGTAATGGACGCCGGCGAAGTTCAGGCCAAGCGACGTGTCGCGGGTGTGCGTCCAGGTCGTGTTCCGGCTGAGAACATCGATTTCGCCCGACTGCAGAGCCGTGAAACGCTCTTTCGCGGTCAGCGGGGTAAACTTGACCTTCTTGGCATCGCCCAGAACGGCCGCCGCGATAGCGCGGCAAACGTCGACATCGATGCCGTTCCAGTTCTTGTTGGCATCCGGCGCCGAGAAGCCGGGCAGCCCCGTGCTCACACCGCATGCTAGGACGCCCTTGGATTTGACGTCGTCCAAGGTCGCCGCGTGAGCGGCGCCGGCGACGAGTGTAATTGCCGCCGCAGCGGCAACGAGAATAGGCGTGGATTTCATGATGAACCTCCGTGGTCGATTGGGACTGACATGCGTTCCGTTAGAATCCGGACTTGAATCCTGCACATGCAGTGTGAGACAGGACTGACAAACTAGTCAATTGTAAATCCGCGTTAAAATTGTGACGGAGCAATGTCTGCTCAACGAAGCGTCTGCCGGGCGATTCGGGTGGCGGTGGGGCGGCAACCGGGCCGGCCAATTCCGCTTTCTTCGGCGCCCGGCGCCACACGTCGTCACACGTGGTCGCTGGGCGGTCGCTGGGCGGTCACTGGCCGGTCACTGGCCGGTCACTGGCCGGTCACGCACGTTTTACTCCTCTCCGCGTGGCATTCGGCGCCGATGGACTTACATATAGGGTCAGGCCGGCGGCGTCACTTGGCGTTGCGGCCGTGAAAACTGATCGTGAGGAACCGGTTGATGACCTTGCCGGCCGCCGGAACGAAATTTGGCGCTTTCGCGCTCTCCGCCGTCGTCATCGCTTTTTTAGCAGCCTCGGCGCCGGCCCGTGCGGCCGATGGACCCAAGCTCGAAGGCCACATGGAGATATTCCAGCTTGCACCCGGCACCCGGCCGCGGCCCGAGGTCACCTGGAAAGACGGCAACGGCAAGACGGTTTCGCTGAAGGATTTCGGCGGCAAGGTCGTCCTGGTGAATTTTTGGGCCACCTGGTGCGCACCGTGCGTACACGAACTGCCCTCGATCGACCGCCTGGCGGCACGTCTGGACGGCGAAGAGTTCGAAGTCGTGGCGATCAATATCGATCGGGGCGGCAAACCGGTAGCACGTAGAATGCTGCGCCGGCTGAAGCTCAAAAACCTGGACCTCTATCTGGACCGGGAGAACTCCGCCGTACGCGGGCTTGGCGTCCGGCAGATGCCGACCACGTATGTCTTCGACCGCAAGGGCCGCGAAGTCGGCAAGCTGGAGGGCGCCGCGGAGTGGGATGAGCCCGAAGCGGTCGCCCTGGTCAAATACTTCATCGACAATCGGGATCACGGCGGCAATCCGCCGGGCGGATAATCGGCGCTGCTCGTTCGCGCGTCGGGGACTTTGGCCGTTGAGTCTTGACCCGATCCCTCCCAGGCAGCACCTTAGGCGTGCACCGTTCAGGGGGGCGACAGGCAACGGATTTGGATGACGGGACGGCGATTTCCGGGCCGTCCCCGGTCGAAATATCACACAAATATTTGATTAGATTTATATTTGGGAGGAACACTCATGCCCAACAGACAGGTTGTACCCGGGGTAAATCACTTCGATAAGGACAAGGCGACGCCCGGCTTTACGTTGTTCACGCCGCTCGGCCTGCCGAACACCTACGTGATCGACATGAACGGCAAGGTGGCCCACTCCTGGGACTTGCCGTCCGATGTCGGCAACTACGCCTATCTGCTGGAAAATGGAAACCTCCTCGTCGCGCTGCGCACCAAAGAGGGGCCGCAGGGGCTGCCCGCCAAGGGCGGGCATCTGGTCGAGTACGATTGGGACGGCAACATCGTCTGGGAGCATGTGGACAGCGGCCAGCACCATGATTTCCGGCGTCTGGACAACGGTAACACCATCTATGCCGGTTGGCGCCTGCTGACGGACGAACAGGCCGCACGGGTGCAGGGCGGGCGGCCCGGCACCGAACATGAGGACGGAATCTATGCCGATACCGTGACCGAAGTGACGCCCGAGGGCGAAACCGTTTGGGAATGGTTCGCCGGTACCCACATGGACATGGAAAAGTGGCACATCCATCCCGGCCTGGTTCGGAAAGAGTATGGCCACGCCAACACCGTCGCCCCCACCAACGACGGCAACATCATCTTCAATCAGCGCTATACCTGCGTGATGGCGATCATCAACAAGCAGACCATGGAATTCGACTGGGCGCTCCAGGACTATGAATTCGGTCAACAGCACGATGTCCAGATGCTGCCCAACGGCAACATCCTGTTTTTCGCCAACGGCGCGATGCCGGTCGGCTACCACGGCCCCGAGGTCGGCTCCCGCGTCATCGAGCTCGATCCCAAAACCAACGAAATCGTCTGGGAATATGTCGGCGACCCGCCGCGCTCGTTCTTCAGCTGGTTTATCAGCGGCTGCCAGCGGCTGCCCAACGGCAACACGCTGATCTGCGAAGGCCTGTGGGGCCGCCTCTTCGAGGTGACCCCGGAAAAGGAAATCGTTTGGGATTACAGCAGCCCGTTCTTCGTCGAATACGACCACCCGGCCTACTACAATAACAACGTGGTCTTCAGGTGCTACCGCTACGCGGCGGATTCGCCACAAATCCAGGGACGTCTCGGAGACCCGATGTAGCCAAGACCGGCGCGGCGCCGTTCCTTTCGGCCCCGCCTTGACAGCCGAAGCCTATCTGGGCTTAAACCAAAGCAACAAGGACAATAAGGCTTTGTCTACGGGACGGCTTCGGTCTCGCCAAATCAAGAAAACAACACCCGTCGCCCTACGGAACTGGGACAAGAATTATTTTGGGGATGGCATGCGCGACCAACGGTTGATTGCCCTCAAGGGCGGTCATGGATTCTAAAACCTCGGCTTCACCGCTGCTGGAAGTCGTCGATTTATATACGCATTTCGATACGCCGCGCGGCGTGGCCCACGCCGTGGACGGCGTCTCGTTTCGTCTGGAGCGCGGACGTACGCTTGGGATCGTCGGTGAATCCGGCTCGGGCAAAAGCGTGCTCTCCCGTACCATTATCGACATCCTGGCAAAGGACGGATCGGTCCTGAACCAAGGCGAGGTCCGGTTCGAGGGACGAGACCTGATGGCATTGCCGGAAAAAGACATGCGGGAGATCAGGGGCCGCGAAATCGCCATGGTGTTTCAGGACCCCATGTCGTCCCTGAATCCGGTCAAGAAAATCGGCAAACAGATTACCGAGGTCTTGGTCAAGCGCTTGGGCATGCCGGGCGCGGAGGCCAAACGGCGCGCCGTTGAATTAATCGAGTCGGTCGGAATTCCCGACGCCGCCCAACAGCTCGATCGCTTCCCCATGCACCTGTCGGGCGGCATGCGTCAGCGCGTCGCCATTGCCATTGCGCTCGCCGGCGAGCCCAAGCTGCTGATCGCCGATGAACCGACCACGGCACTTGACGTGACCATTCAGGCGCAAATTCTCGACCTTTTGCGCCGGCAGCAGGTCGAGCGCAACATGGCGGTGATCCTGATTACCCACGATCTCGGTATCGTCGCCCAATATACGGACGATGTCGTCGTCATGTACGCCGGCCAAATCGTCGAGAGCTGTTCCACCGAGGAACTGATCCGGCGGCCGCGGATGCCCTATACCGAGGCCTTGATGAATTCCGCACCCAACCTCGCGGACCCGCCCCACACACGTCTCGACGCGATTCCGGGCATGCCGCCGAACCTGCTGCGGGTACCCCAAGGATGCCGCTTCGCCGACCGCTGCCCCTATGCCGCCGAAAAGTGTTCGACGGAAATGCCCGCCCTCGCCCATGATGAGGATTCCAGCCACATTTACGCCTGCTGGTATCCCCTCGAAGTCAAGGAGGCGGTTAGCGCATGAGCGCCCTCAACGCCCTCTTGTCCATCGAGAACATGACCGTCGAGTACACCAACCAGGGACAGCGGTTCGCGGCGATCTCCGACATCAACATCGATATTGCCGAAGGCGAAACTCTCGGCCTTGTCGGCGAGTCCGGCTGCGGCAAGTCGACCACCGGCCGGGCGATTATTCAGCTGCCGGCGCCGACCATGGGCAAGGTGACCTTCGAGGGCCGGGACCTCAGCGAACTCAACCATGAGGAAATGCGGCAGGTCCGCCGCCGCCTGCAGATCATTTTTCAAGACCCGGTCTCCTCGCTCAATCCGCGGCGGAAGGTAAAGGATATCGTCGCCGAACCCCTGGTGATTGCCGGGATGAAGGATGCGGCGGAACGGGAACGCCGGGTCCGGGAGGTGCTCGAGGCCGTCGGCGTCGACCCGGATACGGCCATGGACCGCCGCCCGCACCAATTTTCCGGCGGGCAGTGCCAGCGCATCTGCATCGCCCGGGCGCTGATCATGGAACCCAAGCTCATCGTCTGCGACGAACCGGTGTCCGCCCTCGACGTGAGCGTGCAGGCGCAGATTCTCAACCTCCTCGAGGACATGAAGGAACGCTACGGCCTGACCCTGCTGTTCATCAGCCATGATCTGGCGGTGGTCAAGAACATCAGCGACCGGGTTGCAGTGATGTATCTAGGCAAATTCTGCGAACTGGCCGATTCGGCGCGCATCTATGAGGCGCCGGCTCACCCGTATACCGCGGGGCTGATGGCGACCATCCCCGATCTTTCGACCATCGGCGCGGACGCGGGGCCGGCATTGATGGGTGAAATCCCCTCGCCTCTCAACCCGCCGAGCGGCTGCCATTTCCGGACCCGGTGCCCGCATGCCCAGGAGCGCTGTGCCGCCGAGGAGCCTGAATTCCGCCAGATCGAGAGCGGCCATCATGTTGCCTGTCACTTCCCGCTGACCGAACAGGAAAGCTGACACCGTGGCCTATTTGCGGCTCAAGACCCTCCACCTGATCCCGGTTTTCTTCCTGGTGACGTTCGCCAGTTTCATGATGCTCGACCTGCTGCCGGGTGACACCGTCGATGCCATCCTCAGTGATGCGGATACCGGCGAAATCGGCTCGGTGGAAGCCCGCGAGGCGCTGAGAAAAGAGCTCAATCTCGATAAGCCGCTCATCGTCCGCTATGCGCTTTGGCTCGGCAATATGGTGCAGGGGGATCTCGGCCGGTCATATGTGACCACCCAGCCGGTCACCGAGGCCCTGGTGCAGCGCATCCCGGTTTCCCTCGAACTGATGATCATGTCGCAGATTCTCGCCATCGCCATGGCCATCCCCATCGGAATCTATTCGGGCTACCACGGAGGCAGTACGGTCGATCGGGGCATATCGGCGTTTGCCTTCGGTGTGTTGTCGGTCCCGGTGTTCGTCGCCGGAACGGTTTATATCTGGGTATTCGCCATCGAACTTGGCTGGCTGCCGTCGTCCGGCCATACCGACTTTTCCAAGGACCCGTGGGGCAATATCAAGGGGTTCATCCTGCCCGCCCTGACCCTGGCGACCATCGAGTTTCCGATCCTCATGCGGGTGCTGCGGGTCGATGTGATCTCGACGCTGCAGGAAGACTACATCGCGCTGGCCAAGTCCAAGGGAATGACCACCTGGTACATTTTGTTCCACCACGCGCTGCGGCCGTCTTCGTTCACCTTCGTCACCTTGTTGGGCCTGCAAATCGGCCAGTTGATTACCGGCACGGTGGTCATCGAAACCCTGTTCAGCATACCCGGGGTCGGCAAGTTGTTGATCGATTCCGTGGACACCCGGGATGAAATCATGGTCCAGGGGGTGATCACGTTCATCGCCATCGTCTATGTCGTGGTGAATCTGCTGGTCGACTTGCTCTACGCGGTCCTCGACCCGCGCGTGGCGCGGCGGGCATAGGCGGCGAAAATGGCAAACGGCACATCTTCGCCGCTCATCTCGCGCCTCTGGCCGTTCGGCAAACGGGAAGAAATCCTCAGCGCC
>JAPPFK010000067.1:55036-59682 GCA_028823885.1 Rhodospirillales bacterium
GAGGATCTCGACCAGTTCAAGAAGACCGTTGCTCGCATCGAGGATCAACGCCGGCTCGGCGTGATCTTCTGGCTCGCCACCTCGTGGATCCTGCTCATCCTGGCCGCCACCATCTCGACCAATTTCCTGCCGTTCATCGATCCGCTCGAACAGGACTACGCGGCGGTCAATGAACGCTGGGGCGCGCAATACTGGGTGGGCACCGATCATCTGGGCCGCGATATGTTCTCGCGGCTGATCCATGGCGCCGGCATTTCGTTCCGCGTCGCCTTCACCTCGCCGTTCATCGGCATGGCCATCGGGCTGACGCTCGGCATGTGCGCCGGCTATTTCCGCGGCAAGGTGGATTCCGGCGTCAGCATCCTCATCGACAGTATCCTGGCCTTCCCGAACATCGTTCTCGCCATCGCGGTGCTGTTCTTCGCCGGACCGACGATCATCAATCTGGTGCTGGTCATCGCCTTCTACACGATCCCGCAGTTCACCCGGGTGGCGCGGGCCAACACCCTGCTGTATGCCCAGCGGGAGTTCGTTATCGCCGCGCGGGCCCAGGGCGCCTCGCACCTGCGTATCCTGTTGCGCGAATTGCTGCCCAACGTGATGGTTCCCGTCGCCGCCTACTCGCTTCTGGTGATGTCGTTCACCATCGTGCTCGAGGGAACCCTGTCTTTCCTCGGCGTCGGCATTCCGCCCCCCACGCCGACCTGGGGCCGGATGATTTCCGAGGGCCTAGACGAGCTTTCGGAGAATCCGTTCATCTCCATGTACCCGTCGCTGTTCATGTTCCTGACCATCCTGTCGCTCAACCTGATGGGCGACCGGCTGCGGACCATGACCGACGTAAAGGCCTCGAGCCTGTAAGTCCGTGAATTGCAGGCCGGCTCAGCCGGCGTCCGGCTGGTTCTTCGGGTGCGCCCGTTCGAAGGCGGGCAGCGCGTTGCACGCTTCCTCGATCCTGAGCAGGTTGGGGTAGGCCGAGATATCCATGTTGATGCGCCGCGCGTTGAACATCTGCGGGATCAGGCAGATATCCGCCATGGTCGGGGTGTCCCCGTGGCTGAATGCCGCGCCGCCCGCCACCATCTTCTCGTAGGCGGCAAATCCCTTGTTGATCCAATGTTCCTGCCAGGTCTGGCCGTAATCCTCCGTGAGACCGAAATCCTCGACGATATATTTGCGGACCCTGAGATTGTTCAGCGGATGAATGTCGCAGGCAACGATCTGTGACAGGGAACGGACCCGGGCCCGCCCCGCCGGATCGGCCGGCAAGATCGGATGGCCGGGATATGCCTCCTCCAGATACTCCATGATCGCCATGGACTGGGTGAGGGTCACGTCGCCGTCAATGATCGCCGGCACCAGTTGTTGCGGATTGAGCCTTGTGTACTCCTCGGTGAACTGGTGTCCGCCATCCTTGGTCAGGTGGATGGCCACCAGCTCGTAATCCAGTTCCTTGAGATTCAGGGCGATCCGAGCCCGGTAGGCGGCGCTCGACTGAAAGTAACCGTAAAGCCGGATCATCGGGGCGGCCTAGAGGTCGAGAACCAGGCGCTCGCCCGGCAAGGCGCGGGAAATGCAAATCTGCATCTTGGTATTGGTCGCCTTTTCGTCGTCGGTGAGGCACTCGTCCCGGTGATCCACCTTGCCGGAAATCAGCCCGGTTTCGCAGGTGCCGCACCAGCCCTCCTCGCACACATAGACGGTATCGACCCCCTCGTCGCGAAGCACTTCCAGGATCGTCCGGTCGGCGGGAATTGTGAATACCTGGCCGGAGCTCTTGAGCTCGACCTCGAAGGGTTGATCGCCCTCCTCGTGGGCCGGCGCGGCGCCGCCGCTGAGGGCGCTGGAGAACAACTCGAAGTGCACGGAGCCATCCGACCAATGGGAAGCCGCTTCGCGGGCGGCATTCAGCAGGCCGCCGGGACCGCAAATATAAACATGTGCGCCCTCCGGCTGCTCCGTCAGCACTTCATCCAGCTTGATGCCGTCGGCCGGATTGCCGCCGTCGTGGTGGAAGGTCAGGTTGCCGCCGAACACCTCCTTCACGTCGTCCATGAAGGCCGTGCCCTCGGGCGTTTTGGTGCAGTAGTGGAGATGGAAATCGGCGCCGATCGATTTGAGCCGGTAGCCCATGGCCAACATGGGCGTGATTCCGATGCCGCCGGCGATCAGCAGATGGCTTTTGGCGTTCTCGACCAGCGGGAAGTCGTTCAAGGGCCCCCGGGCCTCCATGACATCGCCGACCGACAATTCGTCATGCATCCATTTGGATCCGCCGGAGCCGCCCTCTTCGCGGAGAATACCGGTGATGTATCGGGCGGTCTCATCGGGGCTGTTCGCCAGCGAATATGAACGCCAGAGATCGTTGCCGGTGCGGACGTCGATATGCGCGCCGGCTTCGAATGCCGGCAGTTCGCCGCCTCCCTCGTCGACGAACGTGAACTGCTTGATCTCCGGGGTCAGGTCCCGGATGTCGGTGACCTTGAGCGTGAGGTCCATTTTCGCGTTCCCAAGTGCTTGGCGCGGCGCCGCGCCGGTTTGGTTTTGCCGGTCGAGCGGACGTTAGTATACCCAACAATTCCAGGGGTCAACGGGTCACTCCCCGCATGTCCGCTTCAAGACGGCGAGCCCGGAAGCGTGCCGTTTGCGCCGCCCGAGTTGATCGGCTAACTATGCCGAACGCAGGACAGCACGGAGTGGACCATCCGGTCCAACGATCCCATGAGCGAAGCCTTTATTTGCGATGCCATCCGCACCCCCATCGGACGTTATGGAGGCGCGTTGTCCTCGGTTCGGACCGACGATCTCGCGGCCATTCCCATCGCCACGCTGATGGAGCGCAATCCGGATGTGGACTGGAATTCGGTCGACGACGTGATTTACGGCTGCGTCAACCAGGCGGGCGAGGACAATCGGAATGTCGGGCGCATGGCCCTGCTGCTCGCCGGCATGCCGGAAAGCGTACCCGGTGCGACGGTCAACCGGCTTTGCGGCTCGGGCATGAACGCGGTCGGCAGCGCCGCTCAGGCAATCAGGACCGGCGAGGCGGATCTGATGATCGCGGGCGGCGTCGAGAGCATGTCCCGCTCGCCCTTCGTCATGCCCAAGGCGGACGCTGCGTTTTCGCGCCAAGCGGAAATCTACGACACCACCATCGGCTGGCGTTTCCCCAACCCGAAGATGGAACAAGAGTACGGACTGGATTCCATGGGCGAGACCGCCGAGAACGTCGCCGAAGAGCATCAGGTCTCCCGGGACGATCAGGACGCCTTCGCCGCCCGTTCCCAGGAGAAAACCGCTGCCGCCCAAACGGACGGACGCCTGGCCGAGGAAACCGTTCCCGTTACCGTCCCCCAGCGGCGCGGCGATCCGATCGTCGTCGAACTGGACGAACACCCCCGTGCCGGCACCACGGCGGAAAAATTGGGCAAGCTTCGGGCAGCCTTCCGCGACGGCGGCTCGGTCACGGCCGGCAACTCGTCAGGCGTAAATGACGGTGCCTGCGCCCTGGTGCTCGCATCCGAACAGGGCGCCAAGGATCACGGCCTCGCGCCCAGGGCGCGCGTGCTCGGCATGGCGTCCGTGGGCGTGCCGCCCCGGACAATGGGGATGGGACCGTCCCCCGCATCGGCCAAGCTGATGGACCGGCTCGGCCTCAAGATCGGCGACTTCGACGTCATCGAACTCAACGAGGCCTTCGCCGCCCAGGCATTGGCGGTGCTTCGCGAACTCGGCGTCGAGGACGGCGACCCGCGGGTGAACCCCCAGGGCGGCGCCATTGCCCTCGGCCATCCCCTGGGCGCCAGCGGCGCGCGGCTGGTGACGACGGCCATGTATCAATTGCTCAGGAGCGGCGGCGGCAAGGCGCTCTGCACCATGTGCGTCGGCGTCGGCCAGGGCATCGCGGTGGCGATCGAGCGGGTATGAAGCCGGCCATGCAGCCTTGACCGGCCTAGGTCTTGTGGCACAATCGGCCCGCAATTCAGCCAAGAAAAGTGTGGATCAAGCACCCCTCCAATTTCCAGCCGACCTTCAGAAGACTGAACGATTGTGGCCTCGGCGCGCCGGCGCCGGGATGATGGGAGACAGATTTCTATGACGGCCCGATTCGCCATCGTGGGTTCCGGCCCTGCCGGTATGTACGCCGCCGACGCCTTGCTCAAACTGTTTGAAGATTGCCGGATTGACGTCTACGAACGCTTTCCTTCCCCTTTCGGGCTGATCCGCTTCGGCGTCGCCCCCGACCATTTCAAGACCCGCAACACGGCACGCCAGTTTTGGCGGACGCTCGAGTTGGAGACCGTCGGCTATTTCGGAAACGTGGAAGTCGGCCGGGATGTCTCGTTGGACGAACTGCAGGAGCATTACGACGCCGTCATTCTGGCCGTCGGCGCCTACAACGACCGCAAGCTGGGAATCCCCGGCGAGGATCTGAAGGGTGTCTATGGGGCGTGCGCGTTCGTCGGCTGGTACAACTCTCACCCCGACTACCGCGACTTGAATCCGCTGCTGGACGGTGAAGGCGTCGCGGTCATCGGTATCGGCAACGTGGCGCTGGATGTCTGCCGGGTGCTCGCCAAGACCCCGGCGGAAATGGTGGATTCGGACATTGCCGCCCATGCGGCCGAGGCCATCGAGGGGGCGAA
>JAPPFK010000051.1 GCA_028823885.1 Rhodospirillales bacterium
GTCTGGGCCGTGTCTCAGTCCCAGTGTGGCTGATCATCCTCTCAGACCAGCTACTGATCGTCGCCTTGGTGAGCCGTTACCTCACCAACAAGCTAATCAGACGCGGGACCCTCCAACAGCGGCCGAAGCCTTTCCCCAAAAGGGCGTATGCGGTATTAGCGTCCGTTTCCAGACGTTATTCCCCACTAAAGGGCAGGTTCCCACGCGTTACTCACCCGTCCGCCACTAAGGTGACCGGAGCAAGCTCCGGGCCTTCGTTCGACTTGCATGTGTTAAGCATGCCGCCAGCGTTCGCTCTGAGCCAGGATCAAACTCTCAAGTTAACTTCCCATAGAGTTGGGAGATAACGGAGTTTAGAAGTCTGTCTCATACAAACTGACGAAATTATCCGATGCGTCCCAGCCGAAGCTGAAACCGCACCGAGTAAGTTACGCACAAACTAGATGCACAAGACAAACGATCCGTGTCGCCATCGCGACCGACCGTCGCCTGCGCATCCCTTCTCTATCAACAATGTCCAAGAGCACTGACCGCTGCGAAATTCATCCCAACGAACTGGTCTGAATTTTGGGCCGCAGAGACCACACGAGCGCGGATGACCGCGCCCGGGAAAACGGGTTCTAAGGGCGGTTCGCAGAACTGTCAAACCCTAAATCCCGCCGGAAACGAAAAAATATACCCATTCGATTGGAATCGCAAATCGGGCTTCGTTTACCTTTCGTTTAGATACCGGTGATATGACCGCAAGCAGTTGAAATCCGCCCACTATTGGGGGACTTGCGAGGTATTCCATTATGTTCGGCAAGAAACGCGTTCTTCCCGTCGTCACACTCATTTCCGCATTGGCTCTTGGCGCCTGCACACAGGGCATCGGATTAACCGCCACGCCGTCCGAAAACAAACGGGATTCGGGGCCGCAACCAAGCTTTGCCCAGTTCTCCGATATTCCGATTCCGACGGGTGCCGTCATGAACCTTGATCGTACCCTGGTACTTGGCAGCAAGGAGGTCTGGGTGGGTCGCCTGGTCATGTCGTCATCCCACAAGTCCGCCGATATGTTCGCCTTTTTCAAACAGCGTTCGCCGGAATTCGGCTGGCAGGAGGTTACATCCGTCCGCTCGGAAATCAGCGTTCTTACCTTTACCAGGGCGGAGCGCGTGATGACGGTTCAGATCAAATCCAAAACTCTCCGGGGCACGTCGATGGATATCACCGTGGCGCCCCGCGAGAACGGCTCGGTCGCTTCGTCCGGCGGGTTAATGCCCCCGGTGACAAACCTGCCGCCGCGAGCACCCATTCAGCGGTTCAATTAAACCCTCTATCTCCTGACGTGATTCTCCGACCGGCGCGTGGCAAACTGCGCGGCTGAAATCTCAGCCGTGGAGAAAACCCGTGACCGAAGTCGTCATCGTCGATGGTGTGCGCTCGCCGATAGGAAAGTTTGGTGGCGCACTGTCGAGCGTACGCCCCGATGATCTCCTGGGCGACGTCTACAAATCGCTGATCGAGCGGACCGGCATCGATCCGTCCGAGTTGACGGAAGTATTCGCCGGTTGCGGCAACCAGGGCGGCGAAGACAACCGGGACGTCGCGCGCATGGCCATCCTGTTGTCGGGCATGCCGCACGAGGTGCCGGGGGTTACCGTCAACCGCAATTGCTCGTCGGCGCTCGAGGCGGTCAACCTCGCCGCCAAGACCATCGTCGCCGGTGAGGGCGGTCTCGCGATCGGCAGCGGCGTCGAAAGCATGAGCCGGGCGCCTTTCGCCATGATGAAACCGGAACGCGTGCCGACCACGTCGGCCCCGAAAATGTGGGACACGACGGTCGGCTGGCGCTTCAACAACCCGAGGATGGACGAGCTCTATCCCATCGTCAGCCTC
Source organism: Rhodospirillales bacterium (assembly GCA_028823885.1). GTDB lineage: Bacteria > Pseudomonadota > Alphaproteobacteria > Rhodospirillales > UBA2165 > JAJDXO01. Next base: position 1,882 of record JAPPFK010000051.1, read on the forward strand.
GGCGAAGGCGCCGAGATCATGGCCGAGGAAATGCAGATCACCCGGGAGGAGCAGGATGCCCTGGCTCTCGAGAGCCACTCCAGGGCCATCGCCGCCATCAACGACGGCAGGTTTGCCGATGAGATCGTGCCGATTACGGTGCCCCGGCGGCGGGGCGATCCCGTCATCGTCGATACGGACGAACACCCCCGCTACGCCAAGTCCAATGGCAGCTATGAGCTCGCCACCTCCTTGGACGATCTCGGCAAGCTGCGCCCGGCGTTCAAGAAGGACGGCACGGTCACGGCGGGAAATTCCAGCGGCATCAACGACGGGGCCGCCGCCCTCCTCCTCGCCAGCCGCGAGAAGGCCGAAGCCCTCGGCCTCAAGCCGATGCTGCGCTGGATCGGCTCGGCAAGCGCCGGCACCGACCCCAGCCACTTCGCCTACGGCCCCATACCGGCGACGCAAAAGCTCCTGGACCGCTTTGCCCTCGGTATCGACGACATGGGCCTCATCGAACTCAACGAGGCATTCGCCTCCCAGGTCATCGGCTGCGAGCGCCAACTCGGGATCGATCACGCCAAGACGAATGTCAACGGCGGCGCCATCGCCTTGGGCCACCCGACCGGCTGTTCCGGATCACGCATTCTCGTCACACTGATGCACGAAATGAAACGGCGGGCGCCGGACCTGCCCAGGCCCTTCTATGGCTTGGCGACCCTCTGCGTCGGGGTCGGTATGGGCTCGGCCACGTTGGTCGAGTGGGTCGGCGATTAGGCCGCAGCCATGCCTCGCCCCCTGGACGGAATTCGGGTCATCGGCCTCGAGCAGTATATGGCCGGCCCCTATTGCACCATGCTGTTGGCGGATGCCGGCGCCGAGGTCATCAAGATCGAACGGCCAGGCCGCGGCGACCCGCGCCGCGCCATGCCGCCCTTCGTCGAGAAGGACGGGGTCAAGAAGGCCGCCGGATACATGGGCTACAACCGCAACAAAAAGAGCCTCGCCCTCGATCTGCAATCCGAAGCGGGCCGGCAGGTATTCCGGGATCTGGCCGCCAAGTCCGACGTGGTGGTCGAGAACCTCCGCCCGGGCGCCATGGAGAAAATCGGTCTCGACTACGGGGCCCTCAAGGAGGGCAATCCCCGCCTGATCTGGGCCCTTATTTCCGGCTTCGGCCGCCTCGAAGGATATCGCGGCGCCTACAGCGACCGGCCCGCGTTCGACATCGTCGCCGAAGCGATGAGCGGCATCATGCATTTGGTGGGGTTTTCGGATAAACCGCCGTCCTGGACCATCTATGGGATGGCCGACATCTATACCGGCATGTGCACCGCCTATGGCGTCATGCAGGCCTTGTTCATGCGGGAGAAGACCGGCGAGGGGCAACTGGTCGACAGCGCCATGTTCGATGCCATGCTTTCGCTCAACGAGGCAATGGTCACGGTGCATTCGGTAGCGGACCAGAACCCGAGCCGGGGGCGCTCCCGCAATGTCTGGCCGCGGGGCGCGTTCGAGTGCGCGGATGGTTATATCGCCCTCAATGTCCCGGATGAGATCATCTGGAAACGGCTGGCCGAAACGGTTGGTCATCCGGAACTGGCCGATGACCCCAAGAGCGACTCGGCGGCCGCGCGCGCCGACCATGCGGATGAGTTACGGCCGCTGATCGAGGGGTGGCTTAAGCAGCGCACCCGTGCCGAAGCCGTCGACGCGCTCAACGCGGCGGGCGTGCCCACCGGGCCCGTGAATACGGCCGAGGACGTTTTCGCCGACCCGCATGTTCAAGAACGCGGGCTCCTGATGCCCATCGACGATCCTGAAGTGGGGGAATTCAGGTTTGCCCGGACGCCGGTTTTTCTCTCCGAAGCGCCGGAACTGCCTGCGAACGCCGCGCCTGCCCTCGGAGCCGACACCCATGATGTTCTTGGCGAAGTGTTGGGATACGATGAAGTTAGGATTAAGGCATTAGAATCGAACGGGACAATTCAAGGCAACTAGTAGATCGAACTCTTCACGCCTCACCATCTTGATTTGGAGCTTTTTTGCGAATGTGACCCAGGGACGGCTGATTAGGCACCCCATCATGGCTATCCGGATCGCGGAACAACGAAGCGAGCAAGATTCATTCCTTTATTGACCTCAGCATAGTAGCTGTCGGGAATATCGGATCGCTCGACGATCCTCTGAGTGGATTCTTCGCTATCTCGCAGTTGATCGGCATAAATGATGCCAAAAAGGTGAATCATGGCAACCGTATCGCCTCTGGGAGCATTGCGATACATGCGGCTCAATTCGTTAGCGAGTTCCTGTGGGGTCATCGGACTCACTCTGTCTCGGCCTGCCGCTTTAGATACCCCCACTCGTCTTCGCGCTTCGGGGGCGTCGTCAGCAGCGGCCGCTTCGATGTGTCTGTCATGGCGTTCCTCTCTGCCCGCTAATCATGGCACAGGCGATTGTGGAAGCAAAGTGACGTGCCTCCCCACCAACCGCGCCGCCATGGTTTTTCCGCATTGCAAGACATGATTGGATCGAGTGCAGCTCCGGCGCACCGACCATTCTCTATCGAGTGGCAAATGGCGGGCATCGCGTTCCGACCCTCGAGCCGCAAGAACCAGGACCTCCCGGCCGGTCGGGCCGCCGCAGCCGGGATATGGAAACCGCCGAAGAAATTTGGTCCACATTCAAGACCATCAGACGACACTAGCACCTTCATGGTGAGCCCCGCCCGGCGGCGAATTCAGGATGACGAGAGGCGGCAGCTTCGCTATCGTTCTCTCAACACGTCGTTTCAGAGGAGGACGCCCATGCTGCCCCCAGCACGAGTGTGGACCAAGGAAGAGATGATGAAGCGGGTCGCCCGCTTTGCCGACCTCAAGGGGTCGCGCGGCGGTCTCGATGACAGTGAACTGCCGGAATGCCACCGGGAACTCATCAATGTCATTGGCTTTCAGCCGCCCGAGGATGACGGTTCCGGCACCATCCAATCACCGGTCGGCGTGGACGCATCGGCCGCCCCCGCGATTCCCATCTCGGAAGGCTTCAACATGGGCTTCGTCAAGGCCAAGCCCGGCTGCGGCCCGTTGATGCACAACCACGATACCAACGAAACCTTCATGCCCATCACCGGCACATGGCGGTGCGCCTGGAACGAGGGTGACGACTACGAGTACGTGGATGCCGGGCCGCTCGACGTGGTGTCCTTTCCGCCCGGCCTCCAACGCCGGTTCTTCAATGTCACCGAGGGCGAGCCGGACGAGGAGCACATCATGCTGTTCGTCATCGGCGGCGACAATCCAGGTGCGGAATACAGCGAGGACGCCTTCAGGATCATCAGGGAATACCAGGAGTCGAAGAAGGACTAGCCCAATATCCCGTGCCGGCCGGGCGGTGCTGCGCTATTCGCCCTGGCGTTCCAGCGACGCCTTGATCCTGCGGAGGGGCTGGCCGTCGCGGATGCGCTCGAAGTCCAAGGACAATCCGCTGTCGGTGAGCGTCCGGTCGTAGGTCTGCATCTCGAAACCGCCATCGTCCAGAATGATCATCGCATGGACGGTCAGTGTCTTGCCGGAAATTCTCGCCCAGACGTAGGGATCGCCCTTCAGGGGATCCAGAGGAACGCCCTTGCCGAATTTGTTGATCTTCATCGCCGAGCCGAAGATGCCCTCGCGGCGGCTCGGCCGAAAATTGATTTTGTAGGAAGCCCGTTTTGTCTTGCCGCCGGCTCGCCGGGTGACCGTCGTCCACTCGACCGTAAATCCCTTGCGGAACGGCTTGATGACCACGTTGAGGTCGCGCTCGCTGGAGACGCCGTCTTTCCCGACCAGCGCCTTGCCGACGTAGGTGCCGTAGAAAGCATCGATCGCGGTATCTTCCGCCTGGGCAAGACCCGAAAGCGCAACGGCAAATACCAGTCCAAGCGTCAGGTTTCTCAGGGTGCTCATCGCCATTCTCGCGTCAATCGTCTGCCGGCTTCGGGCCGTTCAATGGGCTGTTCCCCGCAAGCTCGCGTTTGCCGTTTCTAAACCTACGAACGTTTCGCGGCGAAAAAAAGTCCGAATTGGTTGAAATTCGCCTGATTCGACGGCCAGCCCGTCCGTGCCCGACAAATTCCCGTCAGCCAAACCGATTCCGGGTATGCCCCTCCCTCAGGTCCATCTCCGGTCCTTTTGGCACGATGCCGTTGGTGGGGATCGGGCCGGAGCCGCCATAAACCCCGTCCTTCATGCCGGCCACGTCGCAAACCCGGTCGATGCCGGGGGTCTGATAGAGGTCGCGGAGATATTCCGACAAATTGGGATAGTCCGCGATACGCCGGAGATTGCACTTGTATCCCAGATAGTAAATGGCATCGAAGCGCACCAGGTTGGGAAACAGACGCCAGTCGGCCAGCGTTTGCTCATCGCCGCACAGGTAGCGCTGTCGGCTGAGCCGTGCCTCCAGTTCGTCCAAGGTGCGGAAAAGCTTGTCGAAGGCCGCCTCATAGGCCTGCTGACTGACGCCTCGGCCGCACTCGTTCACGGCATTGTTGATGCCGTCGAGCACCATGGCATTGACCGCGTCGATGTCCTCCCTGAGTGCCGGGGGATAGTAGTCCGGGCTCGGAGGCGCAATCTCGTCAAACGCCCCGTTGAACATGACGATGATCTCCGAACTCTCGTTGGACACGATCTTTCGCGTGTGCGAATCCCAAAGCGCCGGCACCGACACCCGGCCGGTGTACGTGGGTTCCGAAAGCGCGTAGACCTCGTGCAAATAGGCGGCGGACCGGTCGGTGCCCGGTACCACATGCGGTTCCACGAACGTCCAGCCCTGGCCGCCGATGGTTTGGCGCGTATCCGTATGTCCGATGATCCCGTCCAGTTTCTTCAGGATTCGGACGAGCTCGGTCCGGTGGGCCCACGGACATGCGACCGAGGAATAAAGGTGGTACCGCCCGGCCTCGGCCGAAAAGCCTCCCTTTTCGTTGTCCCCGTCCGGTGTGATCCAGTTCCTGAATATGCTGTCGAACTTGACGTATTTTCCGTCGTCGCGGACTTCCTTCAGGACGTCGTCATCGGTCCACTCGCCGTCAAGCAGATGTCCCATATTTCCCTCCCCGGATCGGTGGGCTTAAGCGAAAATTCCCAAGCCCTTCTCGCGAATGAAGCTTGCCGGTTGCCCCCACCATTCCCGGGCGCCGGACGCATACATCGACCGGAAATGGACCCGATGCTTCAAATTCTTGTTGTCCAGGTCGTCGAGGGGCGGTTGCTCGCCATAGAACCCGCCGCGGACCTTGCCGCCGACCACGAAGTGGGGCGCCGAGGTACCGTGATCGGTGCCCGCCGAATTGTTCTCGTCGGGCCGGCGGCCGAACTCCGCATAGGTCATCACAGCCACCTTGTCCCAGTTGCCGGTACGTTTCATGGCCGCGGCGAAGGCGGCAATCGCCCCTGCAACCTCTCCCAAAAGGTCCGCGTGCAGCTCCTTTTGTTCGATGTGCGTGTCGAACTGACCCAGCGAAAGCTTGATGAACGGGACTTTCGCACCCGATACGATGAGGCGGGCGGCAGTCTCGAACTGCCTGCCAAGCTCCGTCTCGGGAAAGTTGCCGCCCGGATTCGTATCGGCGATCCGCTTGGCGACGAATTTGTCCGCCGCGCCGCGGAGATCACGCCGCTGTTTCAGCAGATGAGCAAGCGCCGGGTTGTCCGGCGGGGCCATGCCGCCGGTCCTGAGCCGCTTCGCCTGCTTAAGCAATTTGCCGGGCTCCTTGGGCAACCGGACGACGCGGGCGGCGCCGCCCATCAAGGGTCCGACCGAATTCCGCCCCATCACCAGGCCATCCGCCGCATAGGACTTCGGCGGGCGGGATTCCCTGACCAGACGGGAGACCCACCCGTCATCCAATACTTCCTTGGAATCGGACGCGCTGTCCCAGATATCGATTCCCCTGAAATGAGACAGGTTCGGATCGGGATATCCGACGCCCAGGACGATGGCCAGGTCCCGGTCCCGCCACGAGCCCACCAAAGGTTCGAGCCGTGGGTGGAATCCCAGCTTCTCGGTGAGCCGGATCACCTTGTCCTTCGGCACCGCGAGTTCGGGCCGCAGGGAATAGTATCTGGGGTCGGTGTAGGGTACGACGGTGTTCAAACCGTCATTGCCGCCATTCAGCTCGAGCAAAATGAGCGTCCGGTTCCAGCCGGCGTCGGCGGCATGGGCATCGCGCGGCATCAGAATCCCGTACGGCGCCGCCGAGACCGCGGCGGTCATGGATGAATAGGCGAGGAACTCCCGTCGGTTCATGTTCGCCTCCTACTTCAACTGATAGACCGGATCGAGGGTCAGGTTTGCCAGGCGCTTTATGCCCTTGCCCTTCGTCGACCGCTGCATGACGGGGGCGGCCGCTAGCAGGAGACCGGGCAACCGCTCCCACTCCGATTCGAACGCCGCCTGCAAGGTTTCCGCATTCGTGGCGCCGAACGGCCCGGCCTTCATCATCCGGCCATTTTGCGCCGCCCGCCCCGCCCGGAGGCCCCGGTGAACCGCGCGGATGAACTGCTCCCGGCGCAGCGCCGTCGTGGAGGACAGCCAGGCCGTATGCCCGCGCCAGCCCTTCACGTCCGGCGGATCGAACAGCTCCTGACCCATATTTTTCTGCCACCAGAAAGCCTTGACTGCCGGCGCCTGCTCGAAATGGAACAGACGCAGCGTGCCGATTACCAGATCGACCGGAGATTTCACCAGAATTCCCCGATTGGCGGGATCGCGAAAGGCCTTACTGAGCAACAGACTTCTCAGCAGCGGCTTGAGCTCATAGCCCGAATCGCGGAAGCCGTTGGCCAGTTCACGGACCGCCCGCGGGTCGGGCCCCCGGGAAACGAACTCCAGCCATAGTTTTTCGGTAATGAACTCCGCGACCTCGTTCCGGCGCAGGATGATCCGAAGCACGCTCATCCCGTCGTGGTTGCCGTCCACGCCGAGCACGGTCTTGATGTGGTTGTCGTGGCGGCCGAGTTTGAAATCGAACTTGCCGGTGTCCATGTCGACGGTCCAGCCCGTAAAGGCGCGGGCGGCCTCCCGGATATCCTTTTCCGTATAGCCCCTGCCCTCGCCCATGGAGAACAACTCGAGGACTTCGCGGGCGAAGTTCTCGTTGGGCTTGCCTTTGACGTTCTTATGCCCGTCCAGATACCAGAGCATCGCCGGATCGGTAGAAGCCTTGACCAGCATCTTGCCGAAATTGCCGAGGGCATATTTCCTGAAGATGGCGTTCTGATCATGGATCCATTGGCCGAACCGGACCTTGCGGCCCTCGGACACGAAGTGATTGTGCCAGAACAGGACGAGGTGCTCCGTCAGCGGCGAATCCGTCGCCAGCATTTCGCCTACCCACCACGCCTTCATCGCCTTTCGGTCCCCATTCACGCGCCGGTTAAAATCCCGGCGATCCTCGGCATTCATGCGCCGTACTTTCTTACGCTCAGTGGGGTCCGCCGCAAATTCGGGAACGGCCGTCACGGGTTCGGTCCGGACGCCGTCAAGCAAGTGATCCACCGCCTGCTCGAAACTCATCGGCAGGAGTTTTTGGATGTCGGCCGGCTCGGCGACGCCGAATCCGGTCCGCGCCAAAAGATGCCGCGCCTCATCGTATGTAATTGCCATACTTTGAGCCGGCCACAGGAAGACAAATCCGAGAACGAGAAGTAATCTCATAATATGCTGTCCGCCGATGGGCTTGACGATAATACAATAGATGGCGGCGCGCGAGATGACTGTGACCGTGTTCACAGTTAGGGGCTATTCGGACACGCGGGAGATACGAAATGCCGTTTATCGATACGCAAAACCAGGACGTGAAAGCGCTCACGGGCATTCACCTGTACCACTTCTGGCTCTCGAGCTGCTCTCAACGGGTCCGGATGGTGCTGGACGAGAAGGGACTGGCGTGGACCGGTCACGAGATCGACCTGGAGAAGATGGAACACGCGACCGAGGAATTTCAGTCCATCAATCCCAAAGGTCTGGTTCCGGCAATGGTCGTCGACGGCCGGGTCATGATCGAGAGCATCGACATCATCGACTACCTGGACACCACGTACCCCGAACCGCCGCTGAGGCCCGCGACCAAGGACGACGAAGCGGAGATGCTGAAGTGGATGGCCGATGCCGACGATGCCCAACACTCCCTGAAGTTGTTGACCCACGAATTCCTGTTCAAGATGCACAAAATGCCGCCCGAAGCGCTGGCTCATCTCGTCGCGTCCCATCGCAACGACGAGCTGACGGAATTCATGAAGGTATGGGCATCCGACGCCGGCTTTCCAAAGGACGAAATCGACGAAGAACTGAAAATTCAGCACGACTATTTCGTGGCGCTCGACGGCGCCTTGAACGGCCGTCGATGGCTCCTGGGCGACCGGTTCTCGCTCGCCGATATCGCTTGGGTGCCCAATGTCCATCGGCTCGACCTGATGGATTATCCGCTGGATCGTCATCCCAATCTTTTCGGCTGGTACGCGCGCATCAAGGAACGCCCGAGCTATCACGCCGGGGTCCTAAGCTCGGAGATTCCGCCGGCCATGGAGGCATTTGCCGCCTACTGTGAGCAGCGCCGTGCCGAGGGAACGGACGTCACCCGATTCGGGCCCTTGGCGGCGTAAGGACCTAGGTCTCTCCTTGGTCCCCGGAGGGCCGTCCCAATCTGGTCGCGATCGAGCCTACGCATTCCTGGACCGCGGTTTTCACGAGTTCGAGGTGATCCTCGTCGGCGCGGCCGCCCGGAATGGTACAGCCGACGGCGCCGAGAACCGTGCCCGAGTAATCCCGGATAGCCGTCCCGACACTAACGACACCGGGCAGAAACTCCTCTTTTTCCATGGCGAAGCCGAACCGCCTGACATGACGAAGCCCCTCGATCAAATCGTGACGGTCGACGACGGTCCGGTCGGTGAATCTGGTCAGCCCCTTGTGATCGAGAATCCGCGTGATTTCCGGCTCGGGCAGCCAGGCGAGGATGGCCTTGCCGATGGCGCTGGCGTGCGCCGCATTCGCCAGGCTGATGGAGTCCGTCACCACCCGGACGATCTTGGGAGAGGCCAGTTCGGTCAGGATGACCAGGTCATTGCCCTGGATGACGGCAAGGTGGACGTTTTCCTCGGTTCTGTCGTTCAACTCCCGGAGAGCCGGCATCGCCAGATCCACCAGACTGAACTGGCGGGCCCGATTTGAAGAAAGCTCGATGACCTTCGAGCCAAGGGAATAGGACCGCCCCTTTTGCGCCTGCCCCGCATACCCCCGGGTCAGCAGCGTCAGCAATATGTGGTGGCAGGTCGAGACGTTCAGCCCGGTCACCCGGGCGATTTCGTTCAGCGGCATCTCTCCTTCCGACATCGACAGCACTTCGAGAATGTCGAGCGCGCGCGTTACCGACTGAATTGTCCGACCGTCCTTGGGGTGGGCCCCGGCGTCCGCGGATTTGAGGTTCATCGCCATCCAATCGATTGAAAATCACTGGGTTATGATTTCATAATATGAAATATAATTCAACATTGCTAAATTTCTTTGACTTACGCGGCAGATGTGTGTTTCCATGCCGCCCAGGGCCGAAGCTCAACAATGGCGTTCAAGAATCAAGAATTCCACAGGGAGAGTCCCATGACTGACGCCGCCGCGGTTGCGACCACCCGGCGTCTGACCAACGCAGGCGCAAAGGAAATGATGGCGGCCGCCATCGCGAAATCCGAAGAGATCGGAATTGCCGCGACCGTCGCCATCGTCGATGCCGGCGGTCACATGATTCTACTTGAAAGGATGGACGGGGGGCGGTTCCATACCGTTCATTCCTCCACCACGAAGGCGGTAACATCTGCATCGAACAAACGCCCGACGACGACGCGGGGCGCGCAGGGTCAGGATCTCGATACGCTGCATGCCATTGGCCTGTCGCTCGCCGCCGGCGCAAATCGCTGGACCGCCATGGAGGGCGGCTTTCCCATTTTCTTCGACGGTGAATGCCTGGGGGGAATTGGCGTAAGCGGCGGTGACTGGGAACAGGATCAAGACATCGCCAAGGCGGCGGTCGACGCCGTCGGCGCATCCATCGAGTAGGTTTGGAACGATAAAGTCGAGTGCAATTCAAGACAGCAAGCTTCATTTAGCAGGGAGACTTAAATGAAAAAGTTCACTTCAGTTGCTCTGGGATCGGCCGCGGCGATTGCGCTGATCGCGGGGGCCGGGCAGGCAAAAGCCGAATGGCCCGAAAAGCCGATCGAGTTCGTTATTCCGTTCGGCGCCGGGGGCGGCGCCGACATCGAAGGCCGGATGATCGCCAAGGCGATGAGCGCCGAGCTTGGCCAACCGGTCGTGCCGGTGAATAAGCCCGGCGGCGGCGGCGCCATTACCTATACCTATGTGAAGAACTCGAAGCCCGACGGCTACACCGTCGCGTGGAATTCCACGTCGATCCTGACCACCACGAACATCGGCAACGTCGACTTCGACTACAAGGCGTTCGACCACATCGGCCAGGTCGCGCAGCAGCCTGTCCCGCTGGTGGTCAAGGCCGGCCGCTGGAAGTCCTTCAAGGACTTCGTCGCCGAGTGCAAGGCCAAGCCGAAGACCCTGAAGCTGGCCTTCGCCGGTTTCGGCAGCGCGACCCACCTTGCCGGTGTCGCCATGTCGGCGCTCTCGGGCTGCCAACCGGTCATGCTGCCCGTGAAGGCGCCCGACCGGCGAAAGATGATCCTGAGCGGCGAGGCCGACGCGGCGGTCGACATTTTCTTCGTTCCGCTGCGTCTGGTTAAGGCCGGCAAGGCCCAGTTCCTGATGCTCTCCAGCGGCAGCCGCAACCCGGCGGCCCCGGACGTTCCGACCGCCAAGGAGCTCGGAATGGACATGGAATTCGACCTCTTCCGCGGCCTTTCGGTCGCCAAGGGCACGCCTCAGCCGATCAAGGACAAGCTGGAAGCGGCGATGATCAAGGCCGCGAACTCGCCTGACTTCGCGGGCCGCATGAAAAAGCTGAACCTGACGTTGAAGCCGATGGGGCAAAAAGCGTTCGCGGCCAAGCTCGAGCGCTCCAATGCGAACATCGTCGACATCATGAAAAAGGCCGGGATGTACAAATCCAAGATGAAGAAATAGTGCACCCGTAACGGAGGACACGGGGCGGTTTTGCTGTTTGCCTAGCGGACCGCCCCGACTTTTTGAGGGCAAATTTCAATATGCGCAGGCGCAATCTTATTGCCGCCATATTTTTGCTGGCCATCGGCATCGGCTATACGGTCCTCACGGCGCACCTGCCGACGCGCGATATCGGCAGCACCACCCAACCATCGTTCTTCCCGTGGGTCATTGCGGTGCTGTTCCTGGTTCTCTCGGCTGCGCTGCTGATCCAGGGCCTGCGTCCGGCAACAGGCGACGCGGTGCCCAAGGCGCCGGATGTGGCGCCGAACAAATATCTGTGGGGCGGCGTTGCGTTCGTGGTCTATCTCGCCGCATTGCCCACGCTCGGCTTCCTCGCGGCGAATGTCCCGTTCTTCTTGGCCCTGATGTACCTGTACGGCGAGCGCCGCCCGCTTTGGCTGTTGGGCGGCTCCATCGGAATTTCACTCGCCCTGTTCTTCCTGTTTCGTAAAGTTTTTCAGATCCTGCTGCCGAGCGGCATTCTTTCGGGGGTGATTTCATGAACCCGGACATCCTCGACGGATTTGCCCAGGCAAGCATGATGTCGAGCCTGATCGCCACCGGCATCGGCTCGCTGCTCGGCTTGGTCGTCGGGATGATTCCGGGCATGACCATCTCCACCGGCATCATCATCGTCCTGCCGTTGACGTTCGTCCTGGAGCCGACCATCTCCATCGCCCTGCTCCTCGGCCTCTACGTCTCGGGCATGACCGGCGGCAGTTTCTCGGCGATCCTGCTCAACATTCCGGGCACGCCATCGGCCTCGGCCACCGGCCTCGACGGCCATCCCCTCGCCCAGCGGGGAGAGGCCGGGCGGGCGCTGGGCCTGGCCATCACGGCGAGCTTCATCGGCGGCATGTTCTCGTTCGCCGGATTGTTTTTGATCGCACCCCTGCTGGCGGAGATTGCGCTCCGGTTCCAGTCGCCGGATTTGTTCAGTCTGGTATTTTTCGGCCTGACGATCATTTGCAGCTTTGCCGCCAAGTCGGTGATCAAGGGCCTGCTCTCCGCCGTCATCGGGTTGATGATCGTCACCATCGGCCAGGACCCGATGATGGGTTCGCAGCGGTTTACCTTCGGCCAGGTAAACCTGATCGCCGGCATCCACTTTCTGACGGCGCTCATCGGCCTGTTCGCCATTCCCCAGCTGGTCGACAATTTCGTCGAATTGATCGGCGACAAGGAGACCCGGCACAAGGCCACGCGCATCGAGCGGGTGCTGCCCCGCTGGGCGGATCTGAAACGGATTCGGCTGCCCGTCTGCATCGGCGCGCCGGTCGGCGCATTTCTTGGAATTCTGCCCGGCGCCGGCGGTCCCATCGCCGCGTTCATCAGCTATGACTACACCAAGCGGGTTTCCAAGAACCGCGACGAATTCGGCAAGGGCGCGCCCGAGGGAATCGCCGCGCCGGAAAGCGCCAACAACGCGGTCACCGGCGGCGCGCTCGTGCCGATGATGACGTTGGGAATCCCGGGCGATCCGGTCACCGCGATCCTCATCGGCGCGCTGCTGATTCACGGCCTGGCGCCGGGACCGCTGCTGTTCGTCGAAAACGGGGGCTTCGCCTTCGGCGTGATCTTCTCCTTCATGTATGCCAACTTCTTCAACATCGTCATCGGGTTCCTCGGCCTGCGGCTGCTGGTCAAGGTCCTGGCGACGCCAAACGCGCTGTTGATGCCAACGATCGCGCTTTTATGCGTCATCGGCTCCTACGCGCTGCGCAACAATTTCTTCGATGTCTATGTGATGTTCGGGTTTGGGCTGCTGGGTCTCGCCATGCGGTGGCTCGACATGCCGGTGGTGCCGCTGCTCCTGGCTCTGGTTCTCGGCCGGCCGCTCGAGGAGCATCTTCGCGTATCGCTCGCGAGCTCTCAGGGCGATCCCACGATCTTCTTCACCTCGCCGTTCAGCGTCGTCTTCCTGGGCATGGCGGCGCTTTCGATTTTCTGGTCCTTCTACGCCGAGCACCGGTCCCGGCGCGAATCCAACGGAGCAACACGACAATGACTGAAGCAATCCGACTGGCGTCTCTGGGCATCGGCTGGTGGTCCAACGTCCTTGCCGACGGGGTGACACGGGCACCGGGGGTGGAAATCGCCGGCTGCTTCACCCGCTCGGAGGAAAAGCGCCGGGCTTTTGCCGAGGCGTACGGCTGCAAGGCCTATGACAGCTACGAGGACATCCTCGGCGATCCGGATATCCACGGAATCATCAACACGACGCCCAACGACATCCACCTGGAAACCACGCGCCAGGCGGCGGAAGCCGGCAAGCATGTGTTTCTCGACAAGCCCATCGCCAATTCCACCGGCGAGGGCGCCGAGATCACCAGGATCTGCCGGGACGCCGGCGTCAAATTGTCCATTGGCTTTCAGCGCCGGCGCGAAAGCCAATTCCGGTGGGTCCATGAGAAGGTCAAGAACGGTGACTTCGGCATTCTGGTTCAGGCCGAGGCCAATATCAGCCGCGACCGCCTGGGCGCCTTCGATGAGGGGCATTGGCGCTATACCGCCGAGGGCATGCCGGGGGGCGTGATGCTGCAAATCGGCCCCCACTATGTGGATGTCCTCGAAATGATCATCGGACCCGTCGTCGAGGTTTCGGGCATGCTGTCCCAGCTCGTGCTCCCGGGCGACAACCCCGATGTGGCCGGTCTGGTGCTCAAACACGAGAACGGCGCCGTTTCGACCCTCAATGCCGGCTACGCGTCGGCGGGAGAGAACTACGTCATGAACATCTACGGCAAGAAGGCCTCGGCGCTCTACACCCTGCACACCGGCATGTATTTCCTGGAACAGGGCGACGAGAAGCCCGAACATGTGCCGTTCGAAAAGAACGACACCATAGCCGAGCAGATGCAGGAATTCGGCGACTGCATCCGGGACGATACCGAGCCCGAGGTCGGCGGCGAATGGGCGACCCGCTCGCTGGCGGTTATCCGGGCCGGCGTCAAGTCGGCCAGGGAAGGCCGGATGGTGACCATCGGCGAGATTCTGAACAGCGGCGAGTAGCCGGACACATAACGTGCCGGGCTTGCCCAACGACTTCCCTTTGGCCACAGTAGCGGCCACAGGGAGGTCATGAATGGACGACACCGCGCCGGAGCCTTCGGCCCAATCCAACATGTTTGCCGACAAGGCGCTCGCCGGGCAGCATGCCATCGTTACCGGCGGCTCCAAGGGCATCGGTGCGGCGTGTGCGGCGTTTCTCGCCCGGATGGGAGCGAACGTCTCGCTGATCGCCCGCAGCCAATCGGATCTCGACGCCAGGGCCCGGGAAATCTCGGCCGAACACGGCGTTCAGGTGGCATCCGCCGCCGCCGACGTCTCCAAGGCCGGCGACGTGGCGGCGTCCTTCGAATCCGTGCAGGGCGAACTGGGCCCGGCTCAAATCCTGGTCAACAATGCCGGCGTCGGGAAAAGCGCGCCCATGCACCGGATGAGCCTGGAATTCTGGGAGATGACCATCGGGCTCAACCTGACCGGCACGTTCCTTTGCACGGGGCAGGTCTATCCGGCCATGCGCGAGGCCGGCTATGGCCGGATCATCAATATTTCCTCCACCGTGGGGTTGCGCGGCTACCCCTATATCGCCGCCTATTCGGCCTCCAAGCACGGGGTCGTGGGCTTCACCCGCTCCCTGGCGCTGGAATGCGCCACCAAAGGCGTCACCGTCAACGCCGTCTGCCCGGGCTATACGGACACCGACCTGGTGGCCGAGGCGGTCGACAATATCGTCGAGAAAACCGGCCAGCCGGCGGACGAAGTCCGCGCCCACCTGGCCGGAACCAGCCCCATCGGCCGCCTGATCACACCCGACGAAGTCGCCGAGACGGTTGCCTGGCTCGCCCTGCCCTCGTCCGCCGCGATCACCGGCCAAAGCATCGTCGTCTCCGGCGGTTCGGTGACCAACTAGAGAAACGCCATGAACGCATCCGACATCAAAGCCGAACACTTCGACTGGTCCGTCGATGGCAAGGTGGCGACCATCACGCTGAACCGCCCGGAACGGAAAAATCCTCTCACCTTCGAGAGCTATGCGGAACTGCGCGACACCTTCCGGGCATTGAACGATGCCGACGACGTCAAGATGGTGGTGATCACCGGCGCCGGCGGGAACTTCTGTTCCGGCGGCGACGTCCACGACATCATCGGCCCGCTGGTCGAAATGAATGGCGACGAGCTGAGGACGTTCACCACCATGACCGGCGACGTCGTGAAGGCGATGCGGGCCTGTCCGCAGCCGATCCTGGCCGCCGTCGACGGGGTGTGCGCCGGCGCGGGCGCCATACTCGCCATGGCGAGCGATCTCCGTTACGGCACGGCCGGCGCCAAAGTGGCGTTCCTCTTCGTCCGGGTCGGGCTGTCGGGCGCCGATATGGGCGCATGCGCCATCCTGCCGAGGATCATCGGCCAGGGCCGCGCGGCCGAGCTGCTCTATACGGGCCGATCCATGTCCGGCGAGGAAGCCCTCGACTGGGGTTTCTTCAATGCGCTCCACCCGTCCGGCGAGCTATTGGAAAAAACGCTGGAGAGCGCGCACAAGCTTGCGGCCGGCCCGACCTTCGCCCACGCCGTCACCAAGAAGATGATGAACGACGAGTGGAAAATGAGCGTCGAGCAGGCGATTTCCGCGGAGGCGGAGGCCCAGGCGGTTTGCATGGAGACCGAGGATTTCAAGCGGGCTTACCGGGCCTTTGTCGCCAAGGAAAAGCCGGTCTTCGAGGGCGACTAGGCGATGCCCGATACCACCTTTCTCAACTGGCCGTTCTTCGACGATGCGCATCGGGAGTATGCCCGGGGCATCCGTGAGTGGGCGGCCGCAACCATTCCCGGCATTACCGAAGACGAACCCGGCGACAACGAACAGCTGGACGCCCAGATGCGCGAGCTGGTCACGGCCATCGGCGCGGCCGGCTGGTTCAAGGCGTGCGTGCCCGCGGCCTATGGCGGCTCCTTCGAAAGCTTCGACGTGCGCAGCCTGTGCATTGCCCGTGAAACCCTGGGCTACTATTCGGGTCTCGCCGATTTCGCCGTGGCCATGCAGGGGCTCGGCACCGGCTCCATATCGCTGTTCGGCTCGGATGAACTGAAGAGCCGTTACCTGCCGCCCGTGGCGGCCGGCGAGAAGATCGGCGCCTTCGCGATCTCGGAAAAAGGCGCCGGGTCCGACGTCGCCAACATGACCACGGCGGCCGAAGCCGACGGCAACGGCTGGGTGATCAACGGCGAGAAGACCTGGATCTCCAATGCGGGGATCGCCGATCACTACGTGATCTTCGCCCGCACCGGCGAGGCGGAAGGCGCGCGGGGAATTTCGGCGTTCGTGGTCGATGCGGACAATTCAGGCCTGTCGGTTTCGGAGCGCATCGACGTTATCGCGCCCCATCCCTTGGGCACCCTTGAATTCAACAACTGCCGGGTCGAAGGCTCGCATCGGCTGGGCGAGGGCGGCGACGGGTTCAAGATCGCCATGGCGACGCTGGATGTCTTCCGCTCCACCGTCGGCGCGGCGGCTCTCGGATTCGCGCGGCGCGCCATGGACGAGGCCGTCGGCCGCGCGGAATCCCGGCAGGCGTTCGGCTCCGCCATCGCCGAGTTCCAGCTCATCCAGGAAAAAATCGCCGACATGGCCGTGGCCATCGACGCCATGGCCCTGCTGGTTTACCGCTCGGCCTGGACCAAGGACACCCGGGAGGCCCGCGTCACGCGGGAATCGGCCATGGCCAAGCTGCACGCCACCGAGAGCGCCCAACAGGTGATCGATCAGGCGGTGCAGATTTTCGGCGGCGAAGGCGTGGTGTCGGGGCGTCCCGTGGAAAAACTCTATCGGGAAATCCGCGCGCTGCGCATTTACGAAGGAACTTCGGAAATTCAAAAGCTGGTCATCGCCGGTCAGGTCCGGGCGGCGTTCGGAGACGATTGATGCGGTTCGAACCAAAGGGCCTCACGCTGAATGTAGAGGGCAAGGCCACCCCGGGCTTCACGCTCTTCTCGCCGCTCTATCGCCACGATACCTACCTCATCGATCTCGAGGGTGAGATCGTCCATCAGTGGCGCCACTCGGATCGAATTGGGAGCTACGCACGTTTGCTTCCCAATGGAAATCTCTTGTCGTCATTGGACGGCGGGGCGACGCCCGAGGGAATATTGCCGCGCGGCGGCATCATTCGAGAGGTCGATTGGGACGGCAACGTGGTCTGGGAACGTCGCGACGACCTGCAGCACCATGACATGCGCCGGCTGCCGAACGGCAACACCGTTTATCTCGCGTGGGAGCTGTTGAGCGAGGAAAATGCATCACGAGTCCGTGGCGGCGTCCCGGGATCCGAACACCCGGACGGCATATATGGCGAGTTGGTGCGCGAGGTGTCTCCGGAAGGTGATCTCGTCTGGGAATGGCGGGCGCAGGAACACATGGTGATCGAGGATTGGCCCATCCCGCCAGTGCTGCCTCGCGCCGAATGGGGTCACTCGAACGCCGTCGTTCCGGTCGGTGAGGACGGCTACCTGGTCGGCTTTCGGGATTTCAATCTCCTGGCGGTCATCGACAAGAAGACCAACGGCCTCTCGTGGCAGCTCCGCAACCTGGAATGGGGGCTGCCCCACGATCCGCATTTTCTGGACAACGGCAATCTCATGCTGTTTGCCAATCGGGTCGGCCAAATGCCGCTGGGATCAAAAGTCCTGGAGATGAACCCGGACGATGGATCCGTCATCTGGGAATATTCCGCGCGGCCCCATCACAGCTTCTCCAGCCCGTTTATCTCGGGCTCCCAGCGTCTGGCGAGCGGCAACACGCTGATTTGTGAAGGTCTTTGGGGCTGTATCTTCGAAGTGACGCCCGGCGGCGAAATTGTTTGGGAGTACGTCAATCCCTTTACCGCGGAATGGAACGAGGGCCCGTTGCTGGGCCCTGTGGGCGCCCTGTTCCGCGCCTATCGATATGCCGGAGATTCTCCGGAGATCGGCGGCCGGCTGGGGGCATAACCGTGTCAATCCCGGCTACTCGGCGGCGTCCTTCTTGGCCGCGCCCCAGTATTGCCACTGGCTGGGCGGCTTTGCCGCCTCGCGCAATTCAGCCAGGGCCTGGTTGTCCCGCTCGGCCACGGTCTCGGCCTGGGGTTTGGCGCTCAAATACTGGTTGGGCCAGACCTGGTCCTTGTAGCCGTAGTGGGCTGCGGCCTTCAGCGTAAAGTGCGGATCGAGGAGGTGCGGGCGGGCCAGGGCACAGATGTCCGCCCGGCCCGAGGCGACGATAGTGTTGATTTGATCCGCGGACGTGATGTTGCCGACCGCGATGGTCGGCACCTCGGCCTCCAAACGAACCTGCTCCGAAAACGGGACCTGGAACATGCGGCCATAGACCGGTTCGGCGTCCGTCGAGGTCTGCCCGGCCGAAACGTCGATGATGTCCGCGCCGTCGGCCTTGAGCATCTTCGCCACTTCAACGGCATCATCTCCGGTGAGGCCGCCGTCCTCGACCCAATCGGTGGCCGAGATACGGACCGCGACGGGTTTTTCCGCCGGCCATGCCTCGCGCACGGCACGAAGCACCTCCAGCGGGAACTTCATCCGGTTCTCGAGCGACCCGCCATATTCGTCGGTCCGTACGTTGGAGAGCGGCGAGATGAAGCTGGACAGCAGGTAGCCGTGGGCCATGTGAATTTCGAGCATGTCGAACCCGGCCTGCTCCGCCATCTCGGCCGCGCGGGCAAAGTCGTCCCGGACCTTGTCCATATCGGCCCGGTCCATCTCCTTCGGCACCTGATTGCCCGGCTGATAGGCCCGGTCCGAGGCCGAAATGATGTCCCAGTTGCCCTCGTCGAGGGGCTCGTTGTCCCCCTCCCATGAAAGTTTGGTCGACCCCTTCTGGCCCGCATGGGCCAGCTGAATGCAAATCCTGGCCCGGCTGTTGCCGTGGACGAAATCGACGATCCGCTTCCAGGCGTCCACATGTTCCGCCTTGTACATGCCGGCGCAACCGGGGCTGATGCGGCCTTCCCGGGAAACATCGGTCATCTCGGTGTAGACGAGCCCGGCGCCGCCGACGGCGAACCCGCCAAGATGCACGAGATGCCAGTCGGTGACCGTCCCGTCGTCCGCCGAGTACTGGCACATGGGCGAGACCATCACCCGGTTTTCCACCACCATGTTGCCGATTCGGAACGGCGTGAACATGGGCGGCGGCGGATCGTTGTGGGGCACGTCGAAGCCCTGCTTGCGGACGATTTCGGCGAACCACCGGTCCACGTCGGCGCCGTAGGCCGGATCCCGCATTTTCAGGTTCTCGTAGGTGACGCTCTTGGAGCGGGTCAGGAACGAAAAGGCGTACTGCGGCGGATCGAAGACGTTGAAGCGCCGCGCGTTTTCGTACCATTGCAGGCTGACCAGCGCCGTGTGCTGCAGCATGCCCACCTCGTCCTTGCGCGCATTCTCGAAAGCCTGGAGGCCGGCCTTCACATCCCTGCCGTGCCCGGTAATGGCGTCGGCCAGCGCGATGGCGTCCTCCATGGCGATCTTGGTGCCGGACCCGATGGAGAACTGAGCGGTGTGGCAGGCGTCGCCGATCAGCACGACGTTGTCGAAGTGCCAGTTCTCATTGTAGACGGCAGGAAAGTTGCGCCAGATGGACCGGTTGGCGATCATCGGATGACCTTCCAGCTCCTCTTCGAACATCTCCTCGTAGTAGGCGACCGTCTCCTCCTCGGTCATTTTGTCGAAGCCGGCGTTCTTCCAGGTGTCTTCGTGACATTCGAGAATCCAGGTGGCGCCCTGGTCGCCGAACTGGTTCTTGCCCATGCGGTAGGCGTGCAGATAGTGCCAGCCGTGTTCGTTCTCGCGGAAGATGAACGTGAACGCGTCGAACACATGGGTGGTCCCGAGCCAGACGAACTTGGTCTTCCGATAGTCGATGGTCGGGTTGAACCGGTCCTTGTAGGTTTCCCGGACCCAGCTGTTCACCCCGTCCGACCCCAGGATGAGGTCGCAGTCGGCGAACTGATCCAGATTGTCGACTTCGTACTCGTATTTGATGGCGACGCCGAGTTCCGTCGCCCGCGCCTGCAGGAGATTCAACAGCTGGATGCGCGAGATACCGCAAAAACCGTGGCCGCCGGACCGAATACGCTGATCCCGGTAGCGGACCTCGATTTCGTCCCAATAGCCGAAGGCCTCGGTGATGGCTTCGTGGGTCTTTTCGTCCCGCCCCATGAAGCCCTTGAGGGTTTCATCGGAGAACACGACCGCGAATCCAAACGTATCGTCGGCACGATTGCGCTCGTAGACCGTGATGTCGTGCGCCGGATTCTCCTTTTTCATCAGGATGGAGAAAAAGAGACCGCCCGGCCCCCCACCAATGACGGCGATTTTCAGCGGATCAGACATTTTGTTTCCTCTGGCCGTTTCCTCGGGCCGTCCCTACTGAAACGCCAATTCGGGGGTAATTCAAGCCCGGGAACCGAGAGCCGATCCCGGCGCCGCGGGGTCGGTCCGCAATAGATGCCTGCTCAAATCCGAATGATCACGGGCTTTCAGCCACGCCCATTTTGGCGCTACAATCCGACCAACTCGTAACCGGGAGCGGACCCATGCACAAATGCGAAGTTCCAGCCTACGCCGTCGAGGGCGCGAAGCGCCGCCGCGGGCGTCAACACCTGTTCGAAACCATCGACAGCGCCCGGACGGCGCTGGTGGTCGTCGATATGCAGAATGTGTTTCTCGAAGAAGGGGCGCCCATCGAAGTGCCCTATGCCCGGGAAATCGTTCCCGGCATCAATGAGTTGGCCGCGGCGACCCGGGAGAGCGGCGGTACGGTGGTTTGGGTGCAGATGACCCAGACCGAAGCCTGTCTGGACGACTGGTCGGTGTTTTTTGAAGGGGACTTCAAGAAAGACCGCCAGGACACGACATTGAACTGGTTGACGGATGGCGATCATGGCCACGAGGTTTGGGATGACCTGGATACCCGGGATGGCGACCTCTACGTCCGGAAGAGCCGCTACAGCGCGTTTTTGCCCGGGTCCTCGGACATCGAGGATCGCCTGCGCGAGCGCGGGATCGACACGGTCATCATTGTCGGGACGCTCACCAATGTGTGCTGCGAGTGCTCCGCGCGGGACGCCATGATGCGGAACTTCAAGGTGATTTTCGTCGCCGATGCCAACGCGACGCGTACCGACGAGGAGCACAACGCAACCCTCGGCATGATGGCGCAGATATTCGGCGATGTCCGGTTTACCGACGAAACCGTGCAGTTGCTGAGAGACGGCGCCAAACGCGAAGCGGCGGAATAACAAACGCCGTCGAGGTTCGGACAACCGAAAATTGTGTTGCCGCCCCATAGGGCAAAAAAATATAACCAGCACGGGTCAAGCCCTGGGGAGAAAGGTGGGCGGTGAAGCGATTTGTTCTAACTCTTGCCGTAATATTCGTGGCGTGGGGCGGTTCTCCGGCAGTCGCCGAAACCTCGCCTGACAAAGCAAAGGCGTTTATCAGCGGTATAAGCGGCCAGGCGCTCAAGGTGCTTCGGGCCGACGGTGTACCGCTCAGCGGCAAGGAAGAGCAGGTTCGCTCGCTGCTTGCCCAAAACATCGATGTCGATCAGATCGGGCGTTTTGTCCTCGGGCGGGCGTGGCGGAACGCTTCGGCGGAACATCAGAACCAGTTTCAGACATTGTTCCGCGAATTCGTCCTCCGAATCTATTCCAGGCGGCTTGGCGCTTACACCGGCGAGACCTTTGAAATCGTCGGTGCGCGATCGGTGGGCAAACGGGATGTGCTGGTGAGCACGCGTATATCCAGAACGAGCGGCCCGCCGATCGAGGTAGGCTGGAGGGTCCGAAACGGGCCGAAGGGTCACAAGATTTTGGACGTCGTGATCTCCGGCGTCAGCATGGCGGTCACCCAGCGTTCCGAGTTTCGCTCCGTGCTGAGCAAACAGGGGATGGAGGGATTAATCCAATTGCTGCGGGTTCAGGTGAGTAAGCTTGCCGCGGCCTCACGCCCCACTTCGGGCGCCTCGTCTGCCGCGAAATAGCTGGTCAGACCTTCGCCCCCGGCCGGGAGCTCGGCACCTTCGACAGCGGGGCCAACATGGCGCTCTGCCTCAGCGCAACCCGCTGTTCGCCGGCCACATCCTGCCCTCTCGCCAATGGATGTAGATGACCGCTATTCCCGCCAGCAATGCCGGGATCTGGACTTGCCAAAGAGTTACGAGCATCAACATCGCCAGTACGAGGCGCAAGGCGACCATCCATGACGTCAGGCGAACCCGGTCGAAGCCGCTTAACGCGGTGCTGATGAGCCAGATGGCGATCAGCAGGCGGACGATGATCCAGGCGAATTCGGCCATGTCGAACCGCTCGACCAGCAACAGCGAGGGGTAGTAGGCGAAGACAAACGGGATGATGAACTTCGCGGCACCGAGCCGGATGGACATCAGCGCCGTGGTGATTGGATTGGCGCCGGCGATCGGCGCCGCCGCGTAGGCAGCGATGGCGACCGGCGGCGTGAGTGACGAGGCAACGCCGTAGTAGAAGACGAAAAGGTGCACGGTGAGCGTGCTGAGACCGAGCAGCTTGATCGCCGGCCCCATGATCAGGATGATGATCAGGTAGGCCGGCAAGGTCGGCATGCCCATGCCCAGGATCAGCGCGCCGCCCATCGCAACGAGCAACGAGAGGAACAGGTCCTGACTGCCGAGATGTTCGATCAGACCGGCGAACTTCAGGCCCAGTCCGGTCGTATCGAGCACGGCGACGATGAGGCCGATAGCGGCGACGGAGATCATCAGTTCGGCGCAGGTTATGGCACCCTTGATCATGCTCCTGATCAGCCGGAAGGGATCGCGCCGGATTTTCGGGTTGATGAAACTGACCACCGACAGAACGATCAGAGCGATGAAGCCCGCCATCGCCGGCGAAAAGCCCACCACCAAGGCCAGGACCACCGCCAGCACCGGCCCGACGAACATGACCGAACGCCAGTAGTCGGCCGCTTCCAGCTCGTAGGCGCCGGGATCGGTGATTGGTTCGATCCCCTGTCGCCGCGCCTCGACGGTCACGCCGATGAAGAGGCTGACATAGTAGAAGATCGCAGGCAGCAGCGCGGCGGCGATTACGAACAGGTAGGAGACACCGGCGATATCCGCCATCACCAACGCCGCCGCCCCCATGATCGGCGGCATGATCTGGCCGCCACTGGAAGCGGTCGCCTCGATGCCGCCGGCAAAGGCCGGGCTGAATCCGCGGCTCTTGATCAGCGGAATCGTGAAAGTCCCGGTTCCGACGATGTTGGCGACTGTGCTGCCGGACATCGTGCCGAACATGCTGGAGGCGACGATGGCTGCGTGGGCCGGCCCGCCTCGGGTGCGCCGGGTCGCACGGAACGAAAATTTGAGCAGCGTCTCGCCGGCGCCCGTCCCTTCAAGCATGACGCCGAAAAGGATGAAGACCAGCACGATGTTGATCACGATATTGGTGATCGTGCCGAACACGCCCTTGTTGAGATTGAACCAGATATTCTCGGCGAGCTGGTCCGGCGAAAATCCCGAATGGCCGAGGATTCCGGGCAAGCCTGCACCGAAGATGATATAGAGGCAGCAGATTGCACTGACCAGGAACAGCGTCCAGCCCCAGACGCGGCGCGTCAGTTCCAGCAAGACTGCGACACCGACCGCCGTTGCGATCACGTCGACATCGCCCAGTTCATGGATCGTATTTTCCATGACCGTCTGGACGACCGTGAAGTGCCAGATCGACCACACGGCTCCGACGATCAGGGCGACGTCAATGACGGCGCGGGCGATCCTGGCGATACGCGACTGCGGCAACCTGCCCCTCGGCGTGTAGGCAAGGAAAATGACCAGAACGATCGAGGCGAGGATGATCCCGGCTCGTTGCTCAATCGGATAAAACAGGCCAAAGCCCGTGGCGTAGAGGGTCTCGGCCGCGATGCCGAAGCCGATAAGGGAGACGAGAAGGGCAGCTATCCGCTGAGCGTTCCCCTTCGGCGCACCCCCTGAGGCCTGATCAACAGGTGCCATCGGCCCGATACCATCGCCAGCGATCATAAGACCGGCCGCCGGACGGGCGTACTATGGCACGTCCGGCGGCAAATCGGTTCAGCGGTCCGCTACTTCGCTTCCGGCGGGACGATATTCGCCGGAATGTCGAACCCGGCTTCCTTGTAGTAGCGATAGGCGCCGACGTGCAACGGGCCGGTGATTGCGGCGAGCGCCGTTTTCTTGTCCAGCGCTTCCATGTATTTGGCCGTGGCGTGAACCTCCTTGAGATTTTCCCAGAAGGACTTGGTCGCCCTATACACCACGTCGGCGCTGACTTTTGCCTGGGTGCCGATGAAGAGGTAATAGCCCAGCACTTTGACCGGCTTGGTGTTCTTCTGGCCGCGGTAGGTATTTGGCTCTACCGTCGCAACGAGGTAGTCCGGCTCCTCCAGCATCTTCTGGAGCAGTACGTTCTTCCACCCCGCGTCCGGAATGGTGATCAACTGGAAGCTGTTGTTCAGGCCGAATTGTTGGATTAACGCCGATCCCACGTCAGCAGGGCGGAAAAGGACATCGACCTTCTTGTCCCGCATCGCCTGAATGCCTTCGCCCCAGTTAAGGACAACACCCTGGTAATCCTTGTCGGCGTCATAGCCGGCAACAGCCTTAATGATGGTCTTGGCCTCCCAGGTCGCTGCGCCGGCGGGCGGGCCGAGGAAGATTTTCTTGCCCTTGAAGTCCTTCATGCTGGTGATGCCGGAGTTGGCGAAGACCAGCACATGGGTTACGCCTGCGGGATAGGAGAAGATGAACCGGATGTTCTTCGCCGCCGCCGGAGCCGCTTTTACGCCCTTGTACATGGCGACGGCCTTCGACATCGGCACATAGAAGGCCGGCACGCCGGTGTAGAAATGGATCTTGCCCTGTCCCGCCGAGAGCATGGACCGGGTCAGCGTCTTGCCGGCATTGACCTGGATGTTGATGCCTTCTCGCCCGGCCATTTTGGCGAAGGTCACCAACATGCTGTGCGCGGAGCCGCCCGGCGCCGCGGTTTCCGACTGATAGATCGTTTGCGCCTGCGCGCCGGCGAGCGCGAGGCCCATAACCGCGATGGCGCCGATTCCGCACTTCGCCCAATACACCGACTTGTTCATGGCGACATTTCCTCCTGTCACTGGGTTTGCTCGGTTCGTCCCTTCGACTCCGCCACGCAGGTTGCGCCCGGATCGAATTGTTCGGCGCCGCGACGATCGTCCCTGCCTCCCGATCGTTTCTCATCTCCGGCGCGGAATTTTATGTCTGATAGTATATGAACAATTTTCAAGTTATCGAAAAAAAGTACTTTGTTCGTCTGAAAAAGCTTTCGCAAAAGGTGCCGACCTGCACGCACGCCCTCTCCAGCGACCTCGGCGCTGTCACCGCCTGGCCCGCCGCCGGGCTTCTTCCCGGGCGGCTTCTTCTTTTTCTTCTCGGCGCTCGGTTTCCGCTTGGTTTATTTGCCGGGGAACCCAATTCAACATAGCCGGTCAGACCTTCGGCCCCGGCGCCACGCCGCTGACATCCGCCAAAGCCGCCTGAACCGCGGCCTGATCGGAAAACGGCTCGCCGACAATCGGCCAGCGGTTGACCAGAGGGCGCATGAAGTCCGGGTGGTACACGCTCCTGGCTTCCTGGGTCATCTCGAGGATGGTATCGCCGTTCTCGGGATCGAAAATTTCCGAAAAGAAGAACACCTGGCCGAGGCCGTTGCCGTCCATGCAGCCCTGTTCGGCGACCGCATCCCGGATCTGGTTGTAGCGGCTGACGTAATAAGCCATGTGGAACCGATAGAGATCGTAGTCCTTGAGTTTGCGTTCCCGGAACCGGGCATATTGAAAGGGCCCCATGGTCACCACCGCCGTCCGCTCTCCCTTGATGGACCGCATGGCAACCGGCGCATCCATGAGCCGGCTGAAAAATCCGCCGATCGGCGCCGCCAGCCCCGGTTCCACGGGAACGTCCACGTAGTTCATGCCGAGGGGCTTGAGGAATGGGACGGTCCCCGCCTTTTGCAGCCGGAGCTTCAAGCCCCAAGGCGCGGTGACGACCGGAGTCCTTCCCTCCATTTTCCAGGCGTACCGGGTGCCCTTGAATTTGCCGTCCCGCTTCAGCTGATCGAGCCTGGCCTTCATCGCCTTGAATTCCGGCACCACCAGTCCGATCTCGCCGTAATAAGGCGGCGTCTCCATGCCTCGCCGCGGCAAATGGAATTGCTGCAGGCCTATGTTGACCCCCATGTTCCGGTGATCGGTGCGCCTGTAGGGGTCGCGGGTCAATCCAAGGCCGGCCATGAAAAAAGTCGTGACGATATCGTGGTCCAGCACCTCGCAATTGAAATGTTCGAGATGCAGAATGCCCCCGACTTCCGGCAGCCGTTCTCTTCGGTCCGCGAGGCTTGGCGGCGTCTTGGCCATATGGTCTTCCCTCTTGTGTTCCGGCCCCTTGTGGTCCGGCGCAGCATAGCCAATCAACCCGCTGCCCCCAAGAGGCGGGCGCGATGCCGTCCGATCGCCGCTGATCCCGCCGGCCACACACGAACGCCAAACCGCACGTCCGTTCCGGATTCAATTGCCGGAATCAATGGCCGGAATCAATGGCTTGACCCGCGGTTCGGGAGAAATTCAAATTTCGTGACCAGATAGCGTGCGGTTTGGGAGGACCGATTGATGCCCGATGACGATAAATTCCAGCATACCGCCAAAGACGAACGCATTCTCGCGGTGATCGAGCGTTGGGCGCCGAGGTTTATTTCGAATGGCGTCCCGCTGACCGACTACCAGGAAGTGATGGACGGGCTGGAGGTCTGGGACGACTGGTGCGGCCATTGGGCCGCCCGGGCATCCGAGCACGAGGCGCGCGGCCGCGAGGCCCTGGAAGCCGGACTAACCATTTCGGCCGCGCAGCATTTGGATACGGCCGGGGTGCTCTATCACTTCGCCAAATTCGTTTTCGTCAACGACATGGAGCAACTCAAGGCTACACATGCCAAAGCCGTGGAATGCCGGAACCTGGCGCTGCCCCACCTGGACCCGCCCGGCGAGCGGATCGGGATCCCGTACAAGAACGGCACGCTCTATGGAAATCTGCGAAAGCCGGCCGGGGTGGCGCGTCCGCCCCTGGTGATCATGTGCATGGGGATGGATTCGGCGAAAGAGGAAATGGGCACCAACGAAGCGCATTTCCACAAACGGGGCATCGCCACCCTGGCATTCGACGGTCCCGGGCAAGGCGAGGGCGAGTACGATTTTCCCATCAACCCGGCCTACGAGGAAGCGGTGACGGCCGTGTGCGACGCGGTCACCGCCCGTAACGATGTCGATGCCGGGAACATGGGCGTGTGGGGTGTCAGCTTCGGCGGATACTACGCGCCCCGGGCCGCGGCGTTCGAGAAACGGTTGAAGGCCTGCATCTCCATTTCAGGGCCGTTCCATTTCGGCGCCCTCTGGGAGCAACGGGCCACCAACGAGGTATTCGTCGTCCGGTCCCATTCCAAATCCGAGGACGAAGCCTACGAGATCGCCAAACAGGTCGATCTCCGGGACTGCGCCAAGGAGATCACCTGCCCGCTCTACATCGTCGGCGGCGAGCTTGACGTTCTGACGCCCCCCGAAGAGCAGGAGGCGCTCGCCGCCGCCGCGTCGGGCCCGGTCGAACTCAATATCCTGAAGGGCGGCAACCACTGCGCCAACAACCTGCGCCACAAGTACAGCCCGCAGAGCGCCGATTGGATGGCCGGCCATCTGGGTGGCCACGTCGGTTAGAGGCGCTAACGCCCCTTAGTAATCCGCGCCGCAGATCACGTTGAGCACGGCGGGCCTCCGGTCCACCGTCACCGCCTTGATGGCCCGGTCCAGCGCGCCCGCCAATTCAGCCGGATCGTCCACCCGCTCGCCATGGCCGTCCATCATGTCGGCCACCATCTCGAATTTGGGCGACGGCTCCAGGGTGGACATGGCCATGCGGTTGGATTGGACCGCCTTGCCCTGGGGATACATGGACATGGTCGCCCGCTGAACGGCGAACCACCGCGCGTTGTTGAGCACGATCGAGAGGATCGGCTTGTCGTAGGCGGCGGACACCTGGGTCGCCGGAACCGGGTTAGAGAACATGTACGATCCATCACCCGTCGCGGAGACGCAAAGCCGGCCGTTGGCGCCAAAACGCGCGCCAATCGTCGCGCCGGTTCCCCAGCCCAAGCCGCCGGCGAGCGGCGTCCCGAAATGGGTGCGCGGTTTGGTGTTGGGCATGAACGGCAGCTGCAGGCCGTAGTCATTGAAGATCATCGCTTCGCCGTCCGTCGCCTGATCCAGGCAATGGGATATCCAGGCGGGGTGAATGGGCGCGCCGGCCTTCGCCTTCCGGAGAGCGCCTTTCATCCGCTCGGCGCGGGATTTCTGGATTTCCCTTATCCGCTTCCGCCGGGCGTCGGCGCGCTTCTTCACGCCGTTTCTTCGCCCACCCAAGGCGTCGTTCAGCATCGGCAACGCGGACTCCAAGGTGCTCGTAATGGCGAGTTCGCGCGGGAAGCCGCGGATGGGGTAATTCTCGAACAAGGGATCGGCGCCGATCTGAATAATCCGGCAATCCTCGGCCGGCGGCGACTGCATCTGTTTGGTGAACGGCGCATCCGTGTCCAGGGTCACGATGACATCGGCCTCGCTGACGTGGGGTTTGGCATCGAACCCCAGGTTCATCGGATGGTCGCCCGCGAGCCCATTGGTGCAAGGCCGGTATTCGAGGACGGGAATGGCAAATGCCGACGCCAAGGCGTCCAGCGCGGCCGCGCTCTCGGCGCTGCGGCCGGCATTGCGCGAAACGATCAGCGGATTTTCGGCCCTGGAGAGAATGTCCGCCGCCTCGTCGATGGCGTTGGCGTCGGCGGCCGCCGGGACAGCGGGCCGGCGCAGGCTTCCGTCACCGATTTCGGGCAACTCGACGTCCATGCCCAGCACTTCCCGCGGAAGCGAAAGATAGACCGGCCCGCTGGGCTCGCTCCGCGCCAGTTCCAGCGCCCGGTCGACCACCGAGGCGACCTGCGCCCCGTTGCGGAGTTCGTAGTCCCATTTGACCAGCTCGCGCAGCATGCCCGCCTGGTCGAACATCTCCTGGGCCCAGTGAATGCCGGCATTTCTCGAGCCATGAAGTTCAAACTCGGTGAGCGGGGTCCGGCCGGCGGTGAACAGGATCGGAACACGGTCCCGGCTGGCGTTATAGAGCCCGCAGATCGCATTCGCCGTGCCCACCGTCACGTGCACCATGACCGCGGCAACCTTGCCGGTGGCGAGGTAGTAGCCATGGGCCATGGAAATGGCGACGTTCTCATGGGGAACGGTAATCGGCTCGGGCAGCTTGGACTGGTCCTTGACCGCCGCGTAAGCCTCGATGATCGGGGCGAAGTCGGTGCCCGCGTTGGCGAAGATGTAATCCACGCCCCGGCTCTTCAGCAGCCGGAGATATACCTCGGCGACAGTGACCTTCCTTGATTTCGGCACGGTAATTCTCCCCTTTCGGCGAACCTCGCCGTTAATTTTCTCTCGGTAGCTTGGCCCTCACTATATCAGCCGCCGGGCACTGGCAAATCCGCTCAAACCCCGTGTCCCGCAACCGGACAGGCAGGCCTCATTTCGAGATCAACATGCTCTCGTAATTGCCGCCCATGACCTCGCTCACCGGCCGGCCGGCCTCGACGGCCCGGGCCATGTCGGCTTCCTTGGCGGCTATTTCCTCGGCCTTTCGGACCACTTCTTCGGCCCGGTCCCGCGGCACGAAGACGACCCCCGATCCGTCGGCCAGAACCAGGTCGCCGGGCCGGACGTTCACGTCGCCGACGGTAATCGGGACGTCCCATTCCAGTTCGGCAATTCGCCCGCGGGCGGTGAACGAGGTCGCCTGCCGGGCAAACACCGGATAGCCGGCCTCTCGGCTCTCATCCATATCCCGCGCCGGCCCGTCGACGATGGTCCCGGACAACCCCTTGGCGGCCGCGGCCCGGGAGAGGATGCCCCCCCAGCCCGCGGCGATCTCGGTGGCGTGGTTTTCGATCACCACCACATCGCCGGGGGCGGCGGCGTCGACCGCCGCGGTACAGAGATGGCGTTTCGGAATATCCGGGCTCGGCGGGCCCAGCCGGACGGTTTGCACCCTGCCGCCGAAACGCCTGGTCACCGAATGGGCGTCGAGCCCGATCACGGTTCCCGGCACCCCGAGCGCATCGCAGGCATCGGAAAGCGCACAGGTATCGACGGCTCGAAGTCTATCAACAAGGCTGTCGCTCATGGCGCTGACCTCTAAAGATTGAAGATGCGTTCCGCGTTCTTCGACTTGATGGCGTCGTGGGCGTCCGCCGGCAGGCTCTCGACACGCTCCAGGCAGCCCTTCATATCGCCCACGTTGTGCGGATAGTCGGACCCGTAGAGGATCCGGTCCTTGCCGGCCACGCTGAGGCACAGATCCAGCCCGTCGCCGGTATAGGAAATCGAATCGAAATAGAGCCGTTCGAAATATTCGCTTGGATGCCGGTCGATTTTCTCGCGCGCCGGCGGCATGTTGTCCCAGGCGGTGTCCAGGCGGCCCACCAGATAGGGCAACGCGCCCCCCGCGTGACAGGCGATGATCTTGAGCTTCTGGTGGGTATCGAAGAAGCCGTCGAAGATCATCCGCGAAATGGCGAGGGTGGTGTCGAACATGAACCCGACCGAGAACACCAGATTGAACCGCTGCATGTCCATTTCACCGACGCCGGGCGGCGCGCCGGGATGGACGAGCACGGGCAGCGCCCTGTCATCGATCGCCTTCCAGATGGGGGCGTAAAGCGGATCGGTCAAAGACGTGCCTGCGACACTCGCCGAAACGAACACGCCGACCGCCCCCAACTCGAGAGCGCGCTCGAGCTCGGTCACCGCCGCATCGGGATATTGCCAGGGCAGCGTGGCAAAGAAGCGGATGCGGTCGGGCCAGCGTTTCTGTTGGGCCGCCATATCGTCGTTCATCATCCGCGCCGTCCCGGTGCTGATCTCCTCGCCGCCCCAGTAGCAGCTCGGGCAGGTCAGGGACACGATGGCCAAATCGACGCCGCATTCGTCCATGTCCTTGATCCGCTGCTCATAATCGAACATGGGGTCCATGAGGGTCATGAACGGCGCGCCCGCCTCGTGAATGACACGCTGCCCCATCAGTTCCTTGACCGTGAAGCCGCCGCCGTACTCGACAATGCGGTCGAGCCACTCGTCGTTGAGCATATGGGTATGGACGTCGATGACGGTCATCTGGCGCCTCTCTCGATTCGCGGCCGGCCGGTCAGCCGATGTCGAGCTTGAACAGGTCGACGGCGTTCTGGCTGAGAATCTTGTTCTTGTCCTCGTCCGAGATGAAGTCGATGGCCTGCACCGAGGGCGCGACATCATCCAGCAGCTTTCCGGTCACCGGGTGCTTCTGCGAGCCGACCCCCGGGCACTCGGCGCCGAACAGGCAATTCTCCGGACCAACGGTCTTCACCAGCAATTCGACCGCATCCTGGGTATAGAGCACCGTGTCGTAATAGAGCTTCTTCATGCGCTCGGAAAACAGTTTCGCCGGGTCTCCCCCGGCGCGTCGGACCGAACCCGCCTCGAAGCGGCCGAGCTGATAGGGGATGGCGCCGCCGCCGTGCGAGACCAGTATCTTCAGGTCGGGAAAATCATCGAAAACCTGGGAATTCACCAGCCCGAATACGGCCGTGGTCTCCTCGTTGATGAAGTGGAGGGTATAGGGCTCCCGCTCGGCCCGCGAGCCGGTGCCGTGAATGTGGGCGACGACATCGAGCTCACAGAGTTTCTCGTACAGCGGATACCAATACCGGTCGCCCATGGGCGGCGGCTGGACGCCCGAGTTCTCGAAGGGGTCGGGATTCAGAAGACAGCCCTTGAAGCCGAGTTCGTTTACGCAGCGCTCCAACTCGGCGATGGCCATATCGAGGGGCTCGCCGGCACATTGTGGCAGGCCCGCGATGCCAAAAAACCGGTCGGGATAGATCTGTGTTTCCCGATGGATGATGTTGTTCACCTCTTCGTGGAACCACTGCACGATGCGCACCGGCTTCTCGGAATGCATCAGTTGGAATGGCCTCGGGCTGACCATCTGGCGGTCGGTCTTCACATGGTCGATATAATCCATATGAGAGAAGAGACCGATCTCGGCATGCTCTTCGACCGCATGCCGAATTTGGTCGTCGGTAACTTTGACCCCGCCCCGGCCGTGGGTCCCGCGGGACGCGATCTGCGATGCTTTAAAGGCCCAGAGCTCCGCCGGGGCACTGACGTGTGCATGACAATCAATGATCACTGCCGTTCCTCCCGTTGCGCCGCGTTCGCGGCAATTTTATTTATTGATATCAGATGGTTACGTCTAAAGATGGTATAATTACCTGTGTAGTCTCGCCGGTTATCTCCCGACCGTCAAGAAACATGGCCATGGCGTCGTTTCGGACGATTAGAGAATTCGGACACCGTCCTTTCAGTGGTTGAGGGCCGCCAATCGATCTGCCAAAACTCCCAGCAACAAAATCATCCGATCAGCAGGGACCTGACTTCATGCCCATCAAACCGCCGTCCGGCGTCTCGATCCACAACAAGTCCAAGGCACAGAAGGGCTTCACGCTTTTGGCGCCGATCAGGAAACCCACGGCCTACCTGATCGACATGCAGGGCAACCCTGTCCACCGCTGGAAGCTCGGGCGCGGCGGCATCAACCACGCCATGCTGCTCGACAACGGGAACCTGTTCATTGCCCAACACGGCGACGGCGGCCCGCCGCTCATGGCCGGCAAGGGCGGCCTGCTTCGCGAATACGACTGGGACGGCAAGGTCGTCTGGGAGCACTACGACGAGATGCAGCACCATGATGCGCGGCGGCTGAAGAACGGCAACGCCATCTACATCGCCTGGGAACCGCTGCCGAAGAAGCTGCATCGCCGGGTCAAGGGCGGCCTGCCCGGCAGCGAGGCCCCGGACGGCCATATATACGGCGACGTCATTCGCGAGGTGAACCCGTCCGGCGACATCGTCTGGGAGTGGCGCTCCAGCGAACTCGAGATCGAGGACTATCCGATCGTTCCGCTTTGGAATCGCGAGGAGTTCGCCCATGCCAATACGGTCGCGCCGATGCCCAACGGCGATCTTCTCGTAAGCTTCCGGGTGATCAACACTATCGTGATCATCGACAAGAAGACCCGGAAGGTGAAGTGGGAGATGCGGGACGAACGGTTTGGCGGCCAGCACGACTGCCATATGCTTCCCAACCGAAAAATTCTGGTCTTCGCGAACGGGCAGCTCACCGGCTGGGAGCATCCCCATTCGCGGATCGTGGAAATCGATCCTAAAACCAAGAAGTGGGGCTGGCAGTACCGTGCCGAACGGGGCCTCGACTTTTTCAGTCCGCATATTTCCGGCGCGCAGCGCCTGCCGAACGGCAACACGCTGATTTGCGAAGGCGGACACGGCCGCCTGTTCGAGGTAACCCGCGAGGGAAAAATCGTCTGGCAGTTCGTCAATCCCCATCACTCGCCTCACCCGGTGCTCGGCGAGCACAACTGGGTGTTCCGGGCCTATCGCTATACCGCCGACAGCAAACAGATTCGCCGCCGCGCCAAGCAGTCGTAGCCACAGACAGGAAATCCGTCCCATGCCCGTCAAACCCGAACCCGGTGTCTCCATTTGGAAGAAAACCAAGGCCCAGCGCGGCTTCACCCTGGTCACACCGATCACCGCCCCCTATACCCGATTGGTCGACATGGAAGGCAATGCGGTCCACGAGTGGCAGCTCAAATCGCAGGACGCCAATTACGGCCGCCTGCTGCCCAACGGCAATTTGTTCTCCAACGAACGCGAAATGTCCCTCGGCCCGGAGCTATGGGCAGGCAAGGGCGGCGCCATGCGCGAATACGATTGGGACGGCAATCTGGTCTGGGAGCATGTCGATGAGATGCAGCATCACGACGCCCGAATGCTGCCCAACGGCCACTGCATCTACATTGCCTGGAAGAAGCTGTCCAAGAAACACGCCAAGAAGGTCAGAGGCGGCCTGCCGGGCACGGAAATGCCGGACGGCTCGATCCTCGGCGATGTGGTGCGCGAGGTCGACCGCAAGGGCAAGGTGGTCTGGGAATGGTTCGTCGGCGACCTGAAATTCAAGGATCACCCCATTGGACCGCTTGCGCCCCGGCACGAATGGGCCCATGCCAACACCGTCGCGCCGATGAACAACGGCGACATCCTCGTGAGCTTCCGGGTCACCAACACTATCATCTGCATCGGCAAGAAGTCCGGGAAGGTGAAATGGTTCATCCGGGATGACCAGTGGGGCGGACAGCACGACTGCCATCAGCTTGAGAACGGCAACATCCTGATGTTCGCCAACGGCAATTTCGCCCCGGGGCGCCACCCCTATTCCAGGGTGGTGGAGTTCAAGCCGAAGTCGGGGAAACCGGTCTGGGAATACAGCGACGAGAGCAGGCTCAACTTCCTGAGCCCGCACATCTCCGGCTGCCAGCGGTTGTCCAACGGCAATACGCTGGTCTGCGAGGGCGGCTATGGGCGGCTCTTCGAGGTGACGCCGGAGGGGGAACTGGTCTGGCAATATGTGTGCGACTACGAAGGCGCGCACCCGGCGTCCGGTAAAATGAACTGGATTTTCCGCGCCTATCGCTACACGGCGTCTTCGCCGGAGATCCGGCGGCGGCTGAAACTATAGCCGCCTACGCCGCCGGCCGCTTGCGCAGCATCACCGGGCGTCCGGCCTTGCCGGCGATTTTCCAGCCGTTATCTGTGCGCACCAGCTTTTCCTGGTAGAGGAAGATGACGCCGGGCCCCTCCAAGGGCGCCGGGCCGTCCAGCTTCTCTTCACCGATATGCCGGTAGATGGTTACGTATTCGGCGCTCTCGGCGTTGTCCTCGTCGAGCACGCGGATATCCAAATTCGTGACGCAGTGCCGGATGACCATGCCCTCCTCGCGGTCCTGCATTGCCGCCATGATGGCATCCCGCCCCTCCAGTACCTCGCCCTGGCGCTTCCAGGTGCCGTCCTCGGCGAAGAGATCGATCAATTCGTCGTAACGGCCTGCATCGAGACTATTGTAGAAGCGCGTAACGACCTGCGCGCAGTCCCACTCGATCCGGCGTTCCTTCTCTCTTTCCATCGGCCTTGTCCCCTGGTTGATCGGTGCGCTCACCGTACAATTTTCTGAATATCCCATCGATACCAATTTTAGCCATTGAAAATGCGCGCGGGGTCCGGTTGACTATTTTCACAGGGAACGGGCTCGTGCCGCGCCATGATTTCGGGACTAATCGGAACCGGCGCGGCTCACAATGGGCCGAACATTTGGCATGGGAGGCATCCCGTGGCGCAGTTTCTGCTGCAACGGCTGACAATTTCTCTCCTGGTCGCGATCACCGTATCGATTATCGGTTTCAGTCTGCTGCGCCTCTCCGGCGATTTGGCGGCGGAACTGGCGGGCGAGGATGCCACCCAGGAAGAGATAGCCCAGGTGGCCAAAGCCTACGGCCTGGACCGGCCGTTTCATATTCAATACCTGGACTGGGTCGGCAAGGCCTTGCAGGGCGACTTGGGCCGTTCCCTGTTCACCAACGAGCCGGTTCTCGAGCTGATCACCACCCGGTTGCCGGTCACCGTGCAACTCGCCACCTATTCGCTGATCCTTGCCCTGCTGGTGGCGCTTCCGCTGGGTGTGCTGGCGGCAATGAAGCAGAATACCTGGATAGACCGACTAGCCCTCTCCATTGCGGTTTTCGGTCAGGCCATTCCGAGCTTCTGGTTTGCCCTGCTGATGATCCTGTTCTTTGGCGTGATCCTGAGGTGGCTGCCCATTTCCGGCACGGACACGTGGCGGCATTTCATCATGCCTACCATCACGCTCAGCACCTTCGCCATGCCCCAGTTCATGCGGCTCACGCGAACCGGCATGCTGGACGTTCTGGAATCCGATTTTATTCGGACCGCCCGGGCGAAGGGCTTGAGCCCCGTGATCGTGCTATGGAAGCACGCGCTCAGAAACGCGGTCCTGCCCGTTGTCTCGCTGGCGGCCGTGGCGTTCGGATTTCTTCTCGGCGGATCGTTCATCGTTGAATCCATTTTCGCCGTCAACGGCGTCGGCTTCCTCGCGCTCGAATCCATCATTCGGCAGGATTTCCCCGTGGTGCAGTCCATCGTCGTCTTTATTTCCTTCGTCTACATCGTGTTGACGCTGCTCTCCGACCTGATCAACGCGCAGCTCGATCCACGCATTCGGCTGACCTAGAGAGCGCGGTATGGCACCTCAGGATCAGGCGACATCACAGACGGCAAACGGCTTCACCGCGGAGGAGTTCGAAGTCGAGGCGCCCTCCCCGCGCGAGGTGATGCGGCGGCGGGCCAAACGCCACTTCGGGCTGATCATCGGCGGCAGCGTCGTCTCGATCACCGTCGTCTGTGCCGTATTCGCGCCGTTGATAGCGCCTTTCGACCCGTATGAGCAGGACCTCACCCGCCGGCTGATCAATCCGGTGTGGGGCGAAGGCGGCACCTGGACGCACCCGCTGGGCACCGACGGCTTTGGCCGCGACCTCCTCAGCCGGCTGATTTTCGGCGCCCAGATCTCTCTCACCATCGGATTTTTCGCCGCCAGTATTGCGGCGGTGGTCGGTTCGATCATCGGGATGATCGGCGGGTATTTCGGCGGCCGGGTCGATGCGGTCGTCATGTATCTGATCAACAGCAAACTCGCGCTGCCGCCCATCCTCGTCGCGTTGTCGGTGGTCTCGGTATTCGGCGGCACTATTCCGGTGCTCATCGCCGTCCTGGCCGCTCTCTTCTGGGACCGCTATGCCGTGGTCACCCGGAGCGTCACCCAGCAAATCCGCAATCAGGACTTCATCGCCGCGGCCCAGGCCGCCGGCTGCTCCAACGCTCGGATCATTCTGTCCGAGGTGCTGCCCAACCTCGCCAACCAGATCATCGTCATCGCCAGCCTGGAGATGGCGGTCGCCATTCTGGTCGAGGCCGTCCTATCGTTTTTCGGCCTTGGCGTCCAGCCGCCGACCCCGTCCTGGGGCCTGATGGTCTCCGAGGGCCGGGATTTCATGTTCTTCAAGCCCTATCTGATTACCATCCCCGGACTTGCCATCTTCGTCCTGGTGATCGCCATCAACATGATGGGTGACGGCGTCCGCGACATCACCGCGCCCGAGGGGCGGAACTAGGGGGCGGACATGGTTACCGACACCGCAGATATTCCTTACAGCGAAGACTCGATCCTCGCGGTTCGCGGCATGAATGTCGATATCAGCGTTCCGGCGGGAACGCTGCACGCCGTTACCAACTCGGCATTTCACGTGAAACAGGGCGAGACCCTCTGCATCGTCGGTGAATCGGGTTGCGGAAAATCCATCACCTCGCTTGCGGTGATGGGGCTGCTGCCGGCCAACGCCACGGTTACGGCGGATGTACTCAAGTTCGAGGGCCGGGATTTACTGTCCATGAGCCAGAAGCAGCTGTCCGAGTTGCGCGGCAACCGCATGGGCATGATTTTCCAGGACCCGATGACGTCGCTGAACCCGGTCTACACCATCGGCAACCAGATGCAGGAGATCTACGTCCGGCATGGCAAGGGCAACGCCCAGCAAGCCAAGGACCGGGCGATCTATCTTCTTGAGAAAGTCGGCATCACCGCCGCCGAGAGCCGGCTCGGCCAATACCCCCACCAACTCTCCGGCGGGCTCCGCCAGCGGGTGATGATCGCCATGATGCTGATGAACGATCCCGTGCTGATCATCGCCGATGAACCGACGACGGCGCTGGACGTGACGATCCAGGCTCAGATTCTCCATCTGCTTGCCGACCTGCAAAAGGAATTCAACATGGCGCTGATCCTGATCACCCATGACCTCGGCGTGGTTGCCAGGATCGCCGACCGGGTGGCCGTCATGTATGCGGGCTACATGGTTGAAACCGGCTCTTCCGACGAAGTGTTCAATGCGCCCATGCACCCCTACACCCAGGGCTTGATCGACTGCATCCCGATCCCCGGCAAGACCGAGCGCGGCGCCCAACTCGGGTCCATCCCCGGGATCGTTCCGGCCCTGGTCGGCGACCAGGAGGGCTGCATGTTCCGGAGCCGCTGCGACTATGCCATGGAGAAGTGCGCTGTCGGCGACGTTCCCCGCCAGGCGCTTGGTGAGATGCGCGGCTATCGCTGCGTCATCGGGCCCGAACAGGCCGAGGCCAATCTTCAAGCCAGCCGCGCGAAGGCGGCGGTGGCGGCGGGAGAATAAAGATGAACGCCGACGCGCCCGTCCTCGAATGCCGCGACGTCAGCCGTACCTTCATGATCGGCAAGGGCCCGTTCGTCCAGAAGAGGCCGCTTCGCGCGGTGCAGGACGTCAGCCTCAGTATCGAGCGCGGAGAAGTCTTGGCCGTCGTAGGCGAATCGGGATGCGGCAAGACCACACTGGCGAAGATGCTGCTCGGCCTGCTGCCGCCGTCCGGCGGAGAAATCTTCTTCGAGGGCGTGCCCTTGAGTTCGGTCGACCGCCAGGCAGTTTCGCGCCGCATTCAACCGGTATTCCAGGACCCCTATTCGTCCCTCAATCCCCGAAAGACCCTCGCTTCCATCATCGGCCTGCCCTTGGAGGTTCACAAGATCGGCACGCCCGACGAGCGCAAACGGCGGGTCGAGGAGATCATGGAACTGGTCGGCCTGCCGCGCCGGCTGCTGTACTCATACCCGAGCCAGCTGTCCGGCGGTCAACGCCAGCGCGTGGCCATCGCCCGGGCGCTGGCCATCAAGCCGGAGATACTGGTTTGCGACGAGCCCACGTCGGCGCTGGATGTGTCGGTCCAGGCGCAGATCCTGAACCTGCTCCAGGAACTGCGGGAAGAACTCAACCTGACCTACGTGTTCATCTCCCACAACCTCGCCGTGGTCGAGCATATGTCGAGCCGGGTGGCGGTCATGTACCTCGGACGCCTGATCGAGTTCGGCACCGCGGCGCAGGTCTTCGACGACCCCAAACACCCCTATACCTCGGCATTGCTGGATTCGGTCCTGACACCCGAACCCCAATACGGATTACCCGAAATCACCACCATGGGCCGTGAGTTTCCCAACCCCCTCAATCCTCCGTCGGGGTGCGCCTTTCACCCCCGGTGCCCCAAGGCCATGGATGTTTGCAGCCAAGCGCAGCCCCAGCCCACCGATGAGAATGGCCGGCTGCTGGAATGCCATCTCTATGGCGAGGAAACCGCGGCGGCGTAACCGTGGCGGGAAATGCGGGCTAGTCGAAGCCGTAGAGACGGTTGGGGTTGTCGACCAGCAGCTTTTGGCGAAGCTCTTCGTCGACGGCGAACTTGGGAATGATGTCGACCAGTTCGCCGTCATCCGGCACCTGCCCCGGTTTCATGTTGGGGTGCGGCCAGTCGGTGCCCCAGAGCACCCGGTCCGGCGCCTTTTCGACCAGAGCCCTGGCGATTGCCGCGGCATCGTCATAGGGCGAACCGGTCTTGGAGATCCGTTCCGAGCCGCTCACCTTCACCCAGACGTTGTCGTACTCCATGAACTTCAGGAGCGTCTGCATGGGCGCGGCTTCGAGGCCCTGGGACGGGTCCACCCGGCCCATGTGATCGATGACGATCGGCAAGGGCAGCTTGGCGAACATGTCCTCGTAATCGACGATGTCCCGGTCATCCAGATGCAGCACCACGTGCCAGCCGAGTTCGGCGATCCGGGGGATGACGTTGTGGAAAACGTCCAGGTCCGGCGGTCCGCCGAGATGGCGGACGAAATTGAACCTGGCCGCCAGGACCCCGCCCGCGTTCAGGTCGGCCAACTCCTCGTCCGTGACATCGTCATCGACCATGCCGACGCCCTTGTAGCGGCCGTTGCTGGTCCGGATGGCGTCAACCATCGCCGAATTATCGGTGCCGTGGCAGCTCGCCTGGACGATCACGCAGCGCTCGATTCCCAGGTGATCGTGAAGCGCCTTCAGATCCGCCTTGGATGCGTCGGGCGGGGTGTAGCTGCGGTTCGGCGCGTACGGGAACAGCGCGCCTGGGCCGAATACATGACAATGGGCGTCGCAGGCCTTTGCCGGCATTTCGAAGCCCGGTTTGCGGGGGTCTGGGTGCGGCGCCAGGATATCCGGCACGAACTCGGTCATTCGCTGCTTCCTCTTGGGTTATTCGGCGGCCAACGGCCGGGATTGATGTCCGCCCCAAACCGATTTGGGGATCAGTACGCTGCCTTCGAAGAGGCGGCGCGCCGTCCTGAGGAGCGCGGCCCGCTTGATGACCGGACCGGCTGCCGGACCTTCCAGCTCCATTTCCACCGAGAACTCGCCCGTCGGGTGCTCGACGGACATGAGTTTTGGCGAACCTTCCGGCAATTGCGCAATTTCGGCGGCCACCGAACCCTCGACGGCGCAGGCGGTTGCGACGGAAACGGCCGCGAACACGCCGATGGCGGCATGACAGTCATGAGGAATAAAGGACCGGGTGCAGACCGCGCCGCCCGCTTGCGGCGGTGCGACCAGGGTCATCTTGGGAACGGTCTTCTGGGCGAC
This sequence comes from Rhodospirillales bacterium, assembly GCA_028823885.1. Taxonomy (GTDB): domain Bacteria; phylum Pseudomonadota; class Alphaproteobacteria; order Rhodospirillales; family UBA2165; genus JAJDXO01. The sequence goes on from JAPPFK010000051.1 coordinate 42,670, forward strand.
GTCGCCCAGATTCATCATCCCGCCGATCGCCAGCCGAATTTCCTCGAGCCGTTCCTTGAGCCGCGTATCTCCATTCAGTTCGTCGCGGCTTTCGTAGCCGGTGCGGCCCAACGATCCGGCATTGATGCAAACCACGGGCATCCCGTTGTCGATCATGGTGACGGGCACGCCCAACACCTCGTCCCGCGCATTCCCGGTCGGGAGCAGCGCACCGCACAGCGAGCCCGCCATGTCGAGGAAGTTGATCATCACCGGCGCCGCGGCACCCGGCACGCCGTCGATCCGCGCCTCGCCGTCATATTGCGGCTGTCCGTCCGGCGACGGGAAGGTCACGTCGCACAAACTGTCCGAATTCGCCATGTAGATCCGAAGCGTGGTCTCCGGGTCGCCGCCCTCGATCATTCCTGCTTCGATGGCGAATTGCCCGACCCCGGCCAGGATATTGCCGCAGTTCTGGAGTGTCGTGGCACGCGGTTCATCGACCGCGACCTGGACGAACAGGTATTCGAGGTCGACGCCGTCGCGCTCCGACCGGCTGACCACGCCGACCTTGCTGGTCAGCGGGTTGGCCCCGCCCACGCCGTCAATCTGCCGGTCATCGGGAGACCCCATCACCGACAGCAGAACCGCGTCCCGGACGGCCGGATCGGCCGGCAAATCCTCGGCACGGAAATAGGCGCCTTTGGAGGTGCCGCCGCGCATCATGACGCAGGGGATGGCTGTCTGACTCATGGGCCGGATTATACTTGGACTACGCCCGAGCGCCATTCCCGCCGAAAATCCCGGTCGCTTGGCGGACAATGGCGTGACGGCAAAAAAAGGGCGGGACGGGCAAGTGCCCATCCCGCGCCTAGGGGGACCTACGGGGGTCTATAGCGCGCCGCACCTAGCCGGAAACGGCAGCGCTAAACTCGTACTCGGGGCGTTCGTCGAAAATGTCCCGTTCGTGAATCCAGTCCTGGGTCTTGGCGAAGGTTTCCTCCGTGTACGGCAGGAAAACGATCCGCTCGCCCGCATCGAAAAGCCGCACGTCGATCCTGTCCCGGTAGCGCTCGGGAATTTGCGGCTCGAAATGATGCTTGTACTTCTCAGGTTCCAGATCGATGTCCATCTGCGCCCGCTTGAGCGCATTCATGTACTTTTGGACATCGGCCTCGTCGACCTCGTGCGGGAACATGAAGGCGATCATGAAGCCGGTATCGGCGATCTTGCGGAGCCCCAGTTGCGCTCCCGCCTGGTAGGTCATGCCCCACAAGCTGGTCGCCGGCACATCGCGGTCCAGACCGACATCCACCCGCTGCCATGGCAGCCCGACAAATTTGAGATTTATCTGGTCACGGGCAAGGAACGGCTCCAGCGCCTGAATTGTCGAGAAATGGCTGCCCGAATGATAACCGACGGCGACCTCCTTGCCCGCCAGGTCTTCGGGCCGCCGAATATCCGAGTCCTCGGGCACCATGATGCCGCCGGGGGTCACGACGTAAGCACCGCCCCACAGCCTTCCGACATCGCTCGCGGCCGCTTGGTTGACCGCCCAATGGCAGGCGCAGCTGATATCGGATTTGCGGCCCTTGTTTCCTTTGCCGGCCTCGTAGGATTCGTACGCGCCCTGCTTGATCTCGACCACCTTCCCGGCCTCGTCGACCTTCTTCTCCCGGCCGGCGATCTCACCGCCCGTGATCTCATAGTCGAGGCCTTCATCGGAAAAATACCCCTTCTCGTGAGCGACCGCTTCCTGCAGCCGGCCATGGGGTTGGATAACGAATTTTGGCATCCCGCACACTCCCGCGAACAACATCGATTATTGAATTTGCGAAAGGTTACCACTTGGTCCATCATAAATGAAATTGATGTTCTTTATGTGGTACATTCAATAAATGAATTTAAGCTCCATAGATCTCAATCTGCTGACGGCGTTCGACGCCCTCATGCAGCACCGCCACGTGACCAAGGCCGGACAGTCCGTCGGGCTGAGCCAGCCGGCGATGAGCAATGCTCTCTCCCGTCTGCGCAATCTCTTCGACGACCAGCTATTGGTCCGCTCCTCCTATGGCATGGAACCCACGCCCCGCGCCCTGGAACTTCATGAGCCCATTCGCGAGGCGCTCCAGCAGTTGGAAATCACCATCAGCGACGGCGGCGGGTTCGATCCGGCAACGGCGCAACGCTCCTTTACCATTGCCATGGCCGAAGATGCGGCGTTCTTGCTGTTGCCTCACATCAAGAGCCGGCTGGCATTGGAAGCGCCCGGTATTTCGGTCGCGGTCATGAGCACCGCCTATGTGCCGGGGGTCGATCTCGTCGAATCCGGTGAAGCCGAACTGTCGGCGGCCCTCTTGCCGATTGACCTTTCTCCCCGCCTGCGGTCGCGGTTCCTGTTCGAGGAGAGACTTGTCTGCGTACTGCGGAAGGACCATCCCGCGCTGGACGGAACATTTTCCCTCGAAGACTATCTCGCCTACCCGCATATCAGTCTCCAGCCCAACGCGACCTCGGTGAGCCGTATCGACATCAGGCTCAACGAGATGGACCGGCGGCGGCGCGTCGCGGTGAGCGTTCCGCACATGCTGGTCATTCCGTTCCTGTTGCCGGGAACCGAACTCGTCGCCACCGTCGCGAGCCGGATTGCCGAGCACTTTGCGCCGATCGCCGGCCTCGAGGTGCGCCGGCTGCCGGTGGATGTAGCGCCTCACGAAGCCCACCTGGCCTGGCACTACAAATTCGACCGGGACCCCGGTCATACATGGATGCGCAATCTGATCTCCGGTATCGCGGCCACGCTTTGAGTTGCTAACCGAATGTGGCGGAAGCCTCCATTGCGATTCCGCCGTCCGGCGCAACCGCCCAGAGGTCGCAGGAATTTCCGTCCTCGCCCGGCCGGCCGAGGAGCCGGATCGGATTGCCGCCGAACAGCGGCGCGCGGGCCCGTTGCCGAAAGGTCTTCATCGTTTTGCCCGGCATGTTGTCCATGGCGAGATTGAACAGGAGCGTCGACGTCAGCGGTCCGTGCACGACCAGCCCTGGATAACCCTCGACCCCGGTCACATAGGGAAAGTCGTAATGAATCCGATGAGGATTGAACGTGCAGGCCGAGTAGCGGAACAGCATCACGGCATCGGGTGTGATTACCTGCTCCCATTCATGGTCATCGGGCGCGGGATCGGCCGGCGGCACTTTATTGTTTTCGCCGGGCTTCGCAGCCTCGCGAAAGACCAGATCCCATTCGTCCTCGATCACCAAGCCGTCGGCGCCCGAAATTTCCAGTCCATAGGCGGCGAATACCAACCGGCCCGAGCGGCCCTGCTTTACGTTCACGTCGCGGAGCGTCATGACCCGCCTCGCGTGATCGCCGACGCGAAGAGGGCCGTGGAAAGTCATCCGGTTGCCGGCAAACATCCGTCTTGGCAGGGGGCCGTCGGGACCGCCCTCGACCTCCACGGCCATGCCGTCGGGACCGAGCTCGCTCGGCGGGCGAAGACGCGGAAAAAATATATGATGCCAGGCCGGCGGGACCGGGTCGCCTTCGGACAGGGGAGGATCACTCCGGCCCAGCGTGACGCTCAACCGGTGCGCCTGGTTCGCGGTAATCACGTCCTCGATTGTCGCGCTGTGGCCGATCGCCTTCTTGAACGCCTCGACAAGATCCGCCATTTCCTCCTCGCCTCTCGGTCAAAAAATGATCGTGATCATATTTTTTTGCGGACCCGCGGTACACCGCCATTATAGGCGAAACAGTACCCGCCGGACGCCCACCGGGGCGTCGGCCGGTGAAACTACGGGAGGTCGGGATTCGGAACCAATCCCTCAATCACCAGCCGGAGATAGAGACGGAGGGTTTCGAGCCCTTCGCCGAGATCGGGATTGGGCTGTCGGAGCCACTCCCGGATCTGTGCCCGGTAGATACTCCACAGAACGCCGAAAACGGCTTCGGGCTCTTCGCCCTGAACGATTCGGCCCTGCTGCTGCATTTTGGAGATCATTTCGACGAACTGCCGCTCGATTCGGAGGACGCCGCCGTTGAAACGATCCGCCTGTTCCCCGCCTTGGAAGAAGCTGACTTCACGCAACAAGTCGCGAGCGAGCTCCGGCCGCGCCGCGAAGAATTCATAGAAGTTGGCAAAGATCTGCATGAGTTGATCGATCAGAGGGGCATCTTCGGTCCGCCCGGCAAACGCGGTATCGGCGAGCTCGTCGAAATCGTCGTTGTAAATTAGGAAGAGGAGATCCCGCTTGTCGCTCGCGTACCGAAACAGCGTACCAAAGCCGACGTCGGCTCGCTGGGCGATTTCGCGCGTGGTTGCCTCGTCGAAGCCCTTTTCGATAAACAGCTCGCGCGCGGCCAGCTTTATCCGCCTGAGCTTGTCCTGCTTGTTGCGTTCGCGGACACTCAGGCCGACGGCCATTGGATCACTCATGCTGCTTGTTCCTTCGGCATTTCTCGTATTGCGACCCAAGAAAGGCCGCTCCTAGGCCGATGTCAACCCCGGCAGGATACTGATTATGCCCTACGAAAAGATTCTCTGTGAGGCCGACGACCGGATTGCGACCATCACCTTGAACATGCCCGACAGGCGGAACGCCCTCAGGTGGCCGATGCTCGACGAACTCAGCGACGCGCGGCGCGCCTCTCCTGCTCTGTCGACCCGACGACGCTGCGCAGACCATGACCCTGGCGGGAAATGCCGGCCGGGAACGCGTTCGCTATCCGGCCGCGGTGTGGATGGGCGCGAGCCAGCCGACCATGAGACCGTACATGCCGTGGACGATACCGCTCGAAAACCAGGCCATCGGGTGAATGTGGCTGAGGAAGAACCCTTCCTTGAGAATGAACGGCACGTAGAAAATGCCCGAGAAGAACCAAAGGATGGCGCCCCAGATCGCACCCTTGACGATCGGCTCGCCCGGCAGGTATTGGGCGACCACCGTTGAATAGAGCAGCGCGAAGATGATGCCGTTGAAATAGATGACGATCATTCCGGCGAAATACGGCGGCTTGCCCTCGAACTGCTCGCCGTAGGTCAAGTTCGCCATCGCGGTCGAGAAATCGAGGCGTGGCAGGCCGAGGCTTTGCAGCCACAGCGCGTTCGCCAGCAGCACATAACTTGCGAGGATACCCGCGATTATCGAGAGAAGAATGAAGCCGAGATCGAGTTCCATGAGAGCCTCCGCGTCTACCCGCCGGTTTGATTTGGTGCCGCCCTTCGGCGGCGTGGTTGTCCGTAAATAGCAAAACGCGCCGGCATTGGCCACGCCGGCGCGCTCCGCCGCATCATATTGTCAGCTAGAGCGTTTTCCGATCAGTTGCGGTCATAACGCAGCGGCGAACCCGCGCCACCAACCACAAATGCAAGCCATTGAAAACCATAAGGATTCCATCAGATCGGAAAACGCTCTAGATGTACTTCGAAAATCCGCCGCACACCTCGACGACCGTACCGGTCTGATAGCTGTTTTTCTCAGACACGATCCACGCCGCCGCATCGCCGATCTCCTGGGGCTCCGCCCAGCGGCCGAGCATGGTCTGGGCCGAGACGCCGTCGCGGACCTGGTCCGGGGTGACGCCCCGCATCTTCGCCATGCCCTCGGCCCTGGGCCCCCAGCTTTCGGTGTTGGTGAAGCCCGGGCAGATGGTGTTGACGGTGATCCCGTCCTTGCCGAGTTGCTCGGCCATCACCTTGGCGAAACCTTGGATCGCCGTATTGGGAATGGTGGTGGTCAAGGCGCCCGGCAACAGTTGCTTGCCGGTAACGCCCGATACGTTGAGGACGCGGCCGGCGCTGGATTCCCGAAGGTGGGGAATCGCCGCCTTGGTGGTGTAGACGAACGACATCAGGTTCAGGTTCAAGACCGTGGCCCAGGTCGCCTCATCGAGGCTGTCGATGGTGCCGGGGATCATCCCGCCGACATTGTTGACGAGGATGTCCAGGCCGCCGAGGGCATCGACGGCATCATCGACGAACTTCTTGCAGCCGTCCTCGCTGGAGAGATCAACCAGAATGCCGACGGCCTTCACGCCCTTCGCTTCCATTTCCTTGACGGCCTGGTCGAGGCGGTCCTGGTTGCGGGCCGACAGCGCCACGTTGCACCCCTCATCGGCGAGCGAGCTGGCGATGGCATGACCAATTCCCTGACTGGAACCGGTGATCGCCGCGTTCTTTCCTTTAAGACCCAAGTCCATAGTTCAGTTCTCCTTCGAAGTCCTATTAATCTCTGTTGTCCACGCGTGCGACGAAGTGCCGCACCTCGACTGATTCCCAAATATCCGCCCGGCAAAGGGGATCATCCTCGAACATCCGATCGATGACGCCGCGGTTTTCGGCGTCCAGCATGTAAAGGCTGCCGATGATGTTCTCGCCCGCGTCATCCATCAGCGGTCCCGACATCACGTTCTTGAACGGCGCGCTCTCCAGGTACCGGCGGTGCGCATCCATGGCGGCGGCGCGGGTCTCGGCCATACCCGGCTTGTCGATTGCGAAGATGACGAACAGCATGATGTCCTCCCTGATGCATGCCCGATTGAGGCAAGTGCTTGACGGATGGGCGGTATCCCCGCCTCTCAAATCTAGTTGATGAGTCCCGGCGGCATGCCGGGGTGTCCGGCGGCCTGACCCGCGGCGGCCGTCCTGGCCGCCACGCGCTCGATCAGGCCGAGGGTATCTTCGATGTAGGCTTTGTCGATGTCGCGGGTAATGAAGACGATACGGGTCCGCCGGTCATCGCTCGGCCATTGGGTCAACCAGTCCAGCGAGTGGAAAATCTGCTGGGCGCCCTGGATGACCGCCGGCTGATCGGGCTTCTCATCCACATTGACGATTCCCTTTACCCGCAGCAGGTCGGGGCCGGCCTCATTGGCGAGCCCCTCCAGGAAGTTCCGCAGCATGTCGAGAGACATGGGCTCGTCCCGGGTCAGGCAAAACGTATTGATGGAAGAATCGTGATTGTGATGCCGGTGGTGGTGTTCTTCCGGCGTGTGGCCGTGTTCCCGGTAATATGCGAGGGTTTCCTCGTCCATCTCATCCTCGGACGGCTCGGCGATCATGAGAGCCTCGGTTTCCTCGTATAGGTCGGGGTCGATCCAGCTCGCGAGGTCGATCTTCTTGGTTTCCGGATCGAACATGCCGGAGCCGAACAGATCGGACGGGTCAATCTCCTCGGTCGCCGTTTTGACGATGGGCGCCGCGGGATTCAGCGAGCGCAATTTGCCGGTCAGTTCATCCACCTTCTCCCGGCCCTCGGTGTCTGTCACCAGATCCACCTTGGTGACGATAATCCGGTCGGCGACGGCCGCCTGTTTGACGCATTCCGTGAAGCGATCGATGGAGGACAGGCCATTGACGGCGTCCACGGTCGTCACGACGCCGTCCAGCGAATAGTGGTTCACAACCATCGGATTGGTGAAGACGATCTGCAGGATCGGCATGGGGTCGGCGATGCCGGTGGTTTCGATCACCACCCGGTCGAAGTGAGGGATGGTCCCCGCATTCCGCTGGATATGAAGATCGCGGAACGTATCGATCAGGTCGCTTTTGACGGAGCAGCAGAGGCAGCCGTTGGCCAACTGCACAACCGAATCATCCGCCCGTTCGATAAGATCATAGTCGAGGCCGATCTCGCCGAACTCGTTGACGATCACCGCGGCTTTGCTCATGGCGGGGTGGTGCAGCAGGGTGTTGAGGAGCGTCGTCTTGCCGCTCCCCAGGAAACCGGTGATCAACGTGACCCAAATCTTGTCCATGGGGCGCCGGTCCTCCTCCGCTGCCCTCGCGGCCTAGTAGATCTCGCAGCCCGGCAGGCCGCACGAGATCAGGTGATCGGACGGGAAGTTGGTGATGATCTCGCAGCCGTCGTCGGTGACGACGACCTCTTCCTCGATCCGAGCGGCGCCCGAGCCGTCCTCGGCGCCTTTCCAGCACTCGACGGCGAAGACCATGCCCTTCTTGAGCTCGGTCTTCTGACCCATGTAGCGGCGCGAGATGATCGGCCGCTCCCACAGGCTCAAGCCGACGCCGTGGCCGAACTGCAGCAGGAAGGCCTCGTCTTCGTTGGCGTAGCCGAATTCTTCCGCCTTGGGCCAGGCCAAGGCGATATCGTCGATGCTGGCGCCCGGCTTGATCTGTTCGATGGCCGCGTTCACCCATTGGGAGCAGATTTCGTAGGCTTCTATTTGCGCCTCGTTGGGCTGACCGCAAATGAAGGTGCGGTAGTAGCACGTGTGGTAGCCGTTGAAGCTGTGCATGATGTCCAGGAAGATCATGTCGCCCGGCTGGATCATACGGTCGGAGAAGGTGTGAGAGTGCGGCGCGCCGCGGGGGCCCGCCACCGAATTCACGCACTCCACCCGCTCGGAGCCCATGGCATAGAGCTGATCATTGGCGATGGCCACAAGGTCGCTCTCCTTGTTGCCGGGCCGGATGGCCTTGGCGATGTCGAGATAGACCGCGTCGACCATGGCCGCGGCGACCTTCAGGAGCTCGATCTCCTCTTCGGTTTTCACCTCGCGGGCATCCATCAGCGCCTGCTGGCCGTCAACGACTTCGACGCCTTCGGCCTCGAGGGCGCGCAGCATGGGCAGTTCCATGACATCGATCGCAAGGGGTTGTTTCTCGATGCCCAGTTCGACCATCTTTTCCTTGATCTGCTTCGCGAAGACGTCCTGCACGCCATGCTCCGGCGGGATCGCGCCCTGCATGGTGGAAACCGGCGCATCGATCCGGTTGCCGAGCCAGGGAGACGCCTTCTTCTTCGCCGGCGGCGCCGGATCCCAAAGGAACGGCGCGGAGTCCGTCGGCGCGAGGCAATAGCGGTCGAATTTGTCCCGGCCCCACTCGCCGATGTGCGTGGACGTGATATAGCGGATATTGTCGAAGTTGAAGCACAACAGCGCGCCAAAACCGTGATCGGCGCAGGCGGCCTGGGCGCGCGACAGCCGGTCGTCATGAAGCTTCCGGTAGTCAATACCCGCTTCCCAGTCCTTGGCCATGGTGCCCCAGGTTGCGGTCGATCGTGGTGCGGTATAGTGCATGACGTACCTCCGAGCTATCGTTCAACGGCCGCCGTTTTCAGGCGGCGCCGAGTTCCCTGTATTCAAGATGATGGCGCCGAATCCGTCCACCGGTATTTCGCTTGCCGCCTCGGGTGATATCCCCGCCAAAACACCGACCAAGCTTGGACTTTGTCCCCGATCGCCAATTTATTCTTGAATTATGCAATCGATTGCACAATGATCGTGAAAATGCACCATGCGGGCTCCCGGGTCAAGATGCGAAACGGGGACCGCAAAAAATAGGGCGGAAATCCGTCGATCAGCTGAACGCAGGGGGAAGCCGCGAAAATTCCGTCAGCACCCAATTCCCAATGGGCGTCCTAAAGACGCCATCCATACGTTTCTTCCAGGCTCCATCAGGAGAGGACCGAACCATTGGCACGAAAAACGAAAACCACCTCCCGATCGTCGACGAAATCGTCGAGCCGATCTTCGAAGCCGGCCAAGGCCAAGCCGCGCGGCGCGGCACGTCTGAACGACGATATCGGGGAAGAAAACCGGCTCGATATGTGGCGGCTGCAGCTCGAGGTCCGGCATCTGGAGCAGCGGGCCCATGACCTGTTCTTGCAGAATCTGATCAAGGGGACGAGCCACCTCGCCGTCGGCCAGGAAGCCATCGCCGCCGGCTGCGCGACGGCCATGCGGCCGGGCGACTACACGTTCTGCACCTACCGCGGCCACGCGCATACCCTGGTCCGGGGCGCGTCCATGACCGGCGTGCTCGGCGAACTGATGGGCAAGGAGTGCGGCCTGCTGCAGGGCAAGGGCGGCTCCATGCACCTGACCGACGCCGAAAAGGGCGCCATGGGCTCCTACGCCATCATCGGCGCCCACCTGCCGATCGCCGCCGGCGCGGCGTGGGCGGCGCAATACAACAAGACGGGCGCGGTTTCCTTCTGCTTCTTCGGTGACGGCACCACCAACATCGGCGCCTTCCACGAGGCGCTGAACTTTGCCGTGATCTGGAAGCTGCCGGTGGTCTTCGTCTGTGAGAACAACTTCTACATGGAATACACCCCCATCGGCGAGGTGACGGCCGTCGAGCATCCGGCGGCCGACCGGGCCGGCGCCTATGGCCTGGAGCCCATCATCGTCGACGGCAACGACGCCGATGCCGTGTACCGGGTCGCCAGGGCGGCGGTCGACAAGGCGGTCGCCGGCGACGGGCCCTCGCTGATCGAGGCCGAGACTTACCGGCACTACGGCCACTCCCGCGCCGACCCGGCAACCTACCGGCCCGACAAGGAGGTCGAGGAGTGGATGGCGAAGGACCCGATCCCCATGTACCGCAGCCGCCTGCTGGAGTTCGGCGTGCCGGAAAAAGTCGTCGGCGATATCGAGAAAAGCGTCCTCAAGGCGGTTAACGACGCAACCGAAGAAGCAAAGGCGTCCCCCATTCCTCGTGATGAACTTGCGCTTACGGACGTCTGGGCGGATGGAGGCTCGGCATGGCGGAACTAACCTACCGGGAAGCGGTCGCCGACGCGATCGCCCAGGAAATGGAGCGGGACGACAAGGTCGTGTTCCTCGGCGAGGACATCGCCAAGGCGGGCGGCGTGTTCAAGACCACCGTCGGGCTCTACGACAAATTCGGTCCCGACCGGGTGCGCGATACGCCGATCTCCGAGCAGGCCATCTTGGGCGCCGCCATGGGTGCGGCGATGACCGGCCTGCGTCCCATTGCCGAGATCATGTTTTCGGACTTCTTCGCGGTCTGCTGGGACATCGTCGTCAACCAGATCGCCAAGACCCGCTACATGACCGGCGGCCAGGTGACCATGCCCTTGGTCATCCGAAGCGCCAACGGCGGCGGCGTCCGGTTCGGCGCGCAGCACTCCCAATCCATCGAGAACTGGGCGATGATGATTCCGGGGCTCAAGGTCATTGCGCCGTCGACCCCGGCCGACGTCAAGGGACTGCTGGCGGCATCGATCCGCGACCCCGATCCCGTGATTTTCTTCGAACAGAAGTCCCTCTACGGCGACAAGGGCGAAATTCCCGACGGCGAGCACGTGGACGAACTCGGCACCGCGAAAGTGGTGCGGGACGGAGCCGACGCGGTCATTTACGCGCTGGCCGCCATGGTGCCGCGGTCGATCAGGGCGGCGGAAAGGCTCGAGGCGGATCTCGGCATCAGGGCATCGGTGGTCGATGTCCGGAGCCTGGTGCCGCTGGATACCCGAACCATCTTCTCCGAGTTCAGGAAATCCGGCCGCGCCTTCACCGTCGAGGAAAATCCGCGCCTTTGCGGCTGGGGCGCCGAAATATCGTCCCTGATCACCGAAGAGTGCTTCTGGGACATGGACCTGCCCGTGACCCGGATCACGACGCCCCATATCCCGCTGGCGTCCGCCGACAACCTCGAGGATCAGATGATCCCGTCGGTGGACCGCATCTATGAAACCGTTCGCGCGGGGCTCGACTGACATGGATGTGTTGATGCCCCAACTCGGGGAAACGGTCTCCGAGGGAACCGTCACCATGTGGCACAAACAGGTGGGGGACGAGGTCGAAGCCGACGAAGTGCTGCTGGAGATCGGTACGGACAAGGTGGAGATGGAAATCCCCGCGCCGGTTTCCGGCGTGGTTGCCGAGATCCGTGTCGAGGCCGGTTCCACGGTCGATGTCGGAACGACGGTCGCCGTCATCGACGACGGCGCCGACGCGTCGGAGGCGGCACCCGCTCCCGCCGCCGAGCCGGAACCCGCGGCTCCGGCACCCGAACCTTCGCCCGCCCCCGCGGCGGCGGCGGCCGGCGCGCCCGATCGCAATCGCAACATGAAGCTTTCGCCGGCGGTACGGAAACTGATCGGCGACAACGATCTGGACCCCGCGGCCATCGGCGGGACCGGCCGGGACGGCCGGATTACCCGCGCGGATGTCCTGTCGTACCTGAAGGGATCGCCCGCACCGGCGCCCGCGGCGTTGCCGGCGCCTGTCCAATCCCGCCCGCCCGCGGGGCCCGGCGGCAAGACCGTCATTCCGTTCGATTACCGGCGCAGGATGACCGCCGAACACATGGTCCGCTCCAAGGCGACGAGCCCGCACGTCCTGCAGGCGGTCGAAGCGGACTTCTCGAACGTCGACAAGGCCCGCCGGTCGATGAGCGCCGAATGGAAGGCCAAGGAGGGTTTCTCGCTGACCTTCATGCCGTTTATCGCCAAGGCGGTGTGCGAGGCCATCCGGGACTATCCCCATATCAATGCGCACGTCGAGGATGAGAGCCTCGTGGTCTACGACGCCGTTCATCTCGGCGTTGCCATCGACCTCGATTTTCAGGGACTGGTGGCGCCCGTCGTCAAACACGCGGACCGGCGGTCCGTCCCGGACCTCTCCCGGGCGTTCAACGACCTGGCCCAACGGGCCCGGAGCGACGGTCTCGGTCCCGAAGAGCTATCGGGCGGCACCTACACCATCACCAACAACGGCTCTTTCGGAACGCTGATTACCGCGCCGATCATCAACCAGCCCCAGGTGGCCATCCTGTCGACCGACGCCATCGCCAAGAAGCCGGTCGCCATCGACGTGGACGGCGAAGACATGATCGCCATCCGGCCGGTCGGCATGCTGGCGCAATCCTTCGACCACCGGGCCATCGATGGCGCCTATTCGGCTTCCTTCCTGAAACGGGTCAAGGAAATCATAGAAGGCCGTGACTGGCGCGCGGCGTTCTGATTTGATCCGGCCCGGTTTGCCCTTCACCGCCGGCGGTGCCGGCTACACTTGAGGTGTGTCTGATGAATGACGCGGTAAAAGGACATCGAATCGGGTGGATCGGCGCCGGGCGCATGGGATTCCCCATGGCAACCCGGCTGATCGAAGCGGGAGCCGACGTCGCGGTCTGGAACCGAACCCGATCCAAGGCGGAACCCCTGGCCGGGAAAGGCGCCACCGTCGTCGACGGCATCCAGGACCTCGCCGATCGAGACATCGTCTTCACCATGGTCACGGGACCCGAGCAATTCGTCGCCGTGACGCTGGGGGACGGCGGCCTGCTCACCGGCGGGACGACGCCCAAACTGCTCGTCGACTGCTCCACCATCTCCGAGGAGGCGTCCTGGGAGGTCCGGGAAGTCGCGGACAAGGTCGGCACGGCCATGCTGGACTGCCCGGTGAGCGGCAACAACAAGGCGGTCGAGGCGGGCGCGCTGACGCTGGTCGCGTCCGGCGACGAGAAGGACTATCGGACCGCCCTGCCCTATCTGCAGGCGCTTGGCCGCGGCGTGACCTATGCCGGCGAGGGCACCGGCGCGCGGATCGTCAAAATCTGTCACAACGTCTACCTCGGCGTGATGACCCAGGCGCTCGCCGAGGTGCTGATCATGGCCGAGAAAAACGGCGTCAAGCGAAGCGCCACCATGGAGTTTCTGAACAAGGCCTCGGTGGGGTCGATGTTTACCCGCTACAAGACCGGCGCGCTGGTGAATCTGGATTTCACCCCGACATTCACCAACCCGCTGCTGTTGAAGGACCTGGATTTGGGCCTGTCGGCGGGCCGCAAGCACGCGGTGCCCATGCCGGTTTCGTCTCTCACCCGGGAGATCGTCCAGAACGCCATCGGCCAGGGTCACACGGAGGATGACTTCGCCTCCATCATCCAGGTACAGGCGGAAAACGCCGGCCACGAGCTGGTGTCGGAAAATCTTGAAGAGCTTCCCGGGATGACAGACGACTAGCCAAAATTCAGGCCGGCTTGCCGGTCGACTTGCGGAGGATCAGTTCGGGCGTCATCTTGACGGACCTGGGCGGGGTTTCGGGGTCCTCGATCTGCTCCAGGAGAATGCGGGCCGCCTCCGCGCCTATATCCAGCAGCGGCGAATGCATGGTCGTCAGCGGCGGATCGAACTTGCTTGAAAACAGCATGTCGTCATACCCGACGACCGAGATATCCCTGCCGCAAACCAACCCCTTGGTTTGAAGTTCGTCGTAGATCCCGATGGCGATCATGTCATTGGCGGCGACAATCGCCGTGAAGTCCCGTCCCGAAGCGAGCAGCCGGCTGGCCGCCCGCCGGCCTTCTTCCTCGGTGAACGCGTCACAGAACTCGACCAGCCCGGCATCGTACTCGAGATTGTTGGCGTTCAGTCCGCGCACATAACCCTGGTGGCGCTCGAAGCCGGTCGACAGCTCCTGGGGCCCCGCAATGCAGGCAACCCGCCGATGACCGAGCTGCGCCAGATGAGACACAATGGTCTCGCCGCCGGTCACCTCGTCGCTGACCACCGAGGATATGCCGGAATTCGTGGTCCTTCGAACCGCCAGAACCAAGGGCGTCCCTTCGGCGCGGCATTCATCGATCAGCGGGTCGTGGCGGCGCGCCGTGGCGATGACGAGGCCATCCACATGACGCTCGCGAAACTTGGCGACGTTCCTGCGTTCGCGCTCGGCGACATTGTCGGTATTGGCGACCATCACGCTGTAGCCCGACGCCTCGAGCACATTGTCGATGCCCTTGATGATGGGCGCGAACGCCGGGTTGGTGAGGTCCGGAACCAGGACGCCGACCGTGAACGACCGATTGGTCCTGAGGCTGTAGGCAAAGGGATTGGGCCGATAGCCCATCCGGTCCGCCGCCTCGGTGATCTGACGGGCAATTTCGCCGGTCACCATGCCGCGGGTCTTGGGATTGAGCGCGCGCGAGACCGTCGACGGATTGACCCCCACTTCCTCGGCAATATCGCGAAGCGTTACCCGGCTCGATGCCATTGATCGTCACCCCCCGGAAAAGCGGCCCATCTATAACGGTTTTCCTTCTATTCGGGAACCTATGGTATATGCTCTGCAATCGTTTGCACAGGTATTACCGCCCGGCGTGAAGAGGGCGGTTCTTGGAGGAGGAATGGTGTGATGGCCGGAGATCTGAAGGGCTACACGGTTGGTTGGATCGGGACCGGACGCATGGGCTTCGCCATGGCGAAACGCCTGCTGCAGGCAGGCGCGGACGTCTCGGTGTGGAACCGGACCCGTTCCAAGGCAGAACCGCTCGAGGCGTTCGGCGCCGCCGTTGTCGACAATCCCTCGGACCTGGCCGACCGGGATATCGTATTCACCATGGTCGCCGGACCCCGGGACGTGATCAACGTGACCATCGGCGACGGCGGCGTCCTGTCGGTCGAGGGCACCGTGCCGAAGCTGCTCATCGATTGTACGAGTATTTCCGAAGAGGCCTCCAAGACCGTCCGCGAGGCGGCCGCCAAACTCGGCTGCAAGATGCTCGATGCGCCGGTGAGCGGCAACGCGAAGGTCGTCACGGCGGGCAAACTGTCCATCGTGGCCTCCGGAGACAAGGATGCCTACGACATCGCCGAGCCGTTTCTCGACGCCATCGGCCGGGGCGTGACCTATGTCGGCGAGGGCGAACTCGCGCGGATGGTCAAGATCTGCCACAACGTCCTGCTGGGCGTGGTCATCCAATCCCTCGCCGAGATCACCGTCCTGGCGGAAAAAGGCGGCGTTCCGCGGCATGCCTTCCTGGATTTCATCAACAAGAGCGTCATGGGCTCCATGTTCTCCCGATACAAGACGCCGGCGCTGGTCAATCTCGACTGGACCCCGACGTTCACGCCGGTCCTGCTGCGCAAGGATCTGGATCTGGGCCTGTCGGCGGCGCGCGAACAGGACGTGCCCATGCCGCTGGCGGCAACGACGCGGGATATCGTTCAGACGCTGATCGGCAACGGATACGTCGAGGAGGATTTCGCCACCCTGCTGGAACTGCAGGCCAAGGCCTCGGGGCTGGAACTCGAGCCTGAAAACGTCGACGTGCCGACGGGCCTCGAAGACTAGAGCCGATCTAGCCGCCTGCTCCTCAGTCGATGAACGAGAAAGCGGGGAAGTCCTGCCAATCGCTCCAGACCCGCGGCCCCGTGGCCAAGGGCGCGGACACGCTGTCGCACCGGCGCCGAATATTTGACAGACCGCGGGCCGTCTGGTCGTGGCAGTAGTCCGCCAGCGTCTTGCGTGAACCGAAGGCGCGGGCGTCGACGGCGGGGTGGAAGTGGATTTCCAATCTTACCCCCTCGCGCTTGAGGATATTCCACAGGTGCGGCACCAGCGTGTCGTCGCCTACCCAGGCGTAAGCGCGGCGCTCCGCGGCCGTCAGGGGCCGGCCATCCGGGTTGCGAACATAGCTGATCGTGACCGGCTGAACCGCCGCGCGGAGTCCCGGTGCAAGATTGAACGGCGCCTGAAACAACGAGCTCTTGAACGGCCGGACCGTATCGCCTTCGGTGCTGGTGGCCTCGGGGAATATGATCACGCTCCTGCGGCGCGCAACCTGCCCCGGGCCGCCAACCACGTGCATGCCCGATTTAATGTAGACGCGGAAAATGAAAATGTACCATGCAAGATTGGCAAGGTGGCCGTAAGCCGGCAAGTT
>JAPPFK010000196.1:0-30700 GCA_028823885.1 Rhodospirillales bacterium
CCAGACCCTGTTGTCCAGGAACGGCGAGGCCGCCGCCCCCGAGGTCGCCGACCTGCTGGGGCAGATCTACGCCAAGAACCCGGACATGGGCCGCAAGGCCCGCATCGAGCTGGCCGGCGTCATGGACGAGACCTCCATGCGCCACATCGACGACGCGGCCAAGATTCCGCCCCAAGACCGGGAACCGCCCCAACGGCCCATAGACCCGGAGCCGCCAACTCTTGAATCGCCGGAAGCCCAGAATGAAACCAATACCCTGCCATTGCCAACAGACGACCCCATCGACGCTGACCGGCTTGAAGAAGCCTTGAACTATGGCGAATTCGGGCTGGGTGATGTCGGGAATGCAGTACTTCGAGGCCCAGTGGTCACCAGCAAGGTAAATGAACTGCAGACCAAAGTGTCTGAAGAAACAATGCGGCGTTTCCCCAACGGCATTGGACATAACGACGAGGCCGACGCATACCGTCATGCGTTGTGGTCGTTCAAAATGGCGCGAGAAATCGGTCCCAATGCGGCTAAAAGAATTGGCGATGGACACGAGCGCAAACCACTAGGATCGTATCCGCACAAAGACTTCGAACCTGCGCCGAGGGGTGAAAGGCTTATGGACCTCTACAACAATCGGATTGGACGCGATCTTGAGCAGGAGTTTCGTGACGATCCCAGGTCGGCAGAGGATATTGTTATGGAAGCCCTCCAGGCCGGTCGCCTTCAAACACGCCCATTCTCACTTTCGCGTTGAACGATCAACCAATAGATAAAGGCGGGAACTAGAAAAACGCACAGGTGCATCACTTGAAGGGTAATTTCCCCAAAGTACTCTGCCACGACCGGTTCCGAGTAAGCGGGCCGGAACCGGTCATATTCATCATTTCCAAGCCCAACCCAGAGCATCCCACCGGTCAAACCGACGACGTAGAGTACCGATAGGAAAGTCCAAAGAAACACCGCATACCGCATGAGAATTCGAGCCCAAAACGGCCGGCGGCGAAGAATTAGAAATCCCCAGGGAATCGCAATCAGAAACGTCAGTTGGACGGCTTCAATCACCATTGCCCAGAGCCTGTCGCGATATCCGGTTCTCCCGATCTCCTGTAGTTTCGCGCTATCCATCCAAAGGGGGTTCCAGAGATTGAACGGGCTCAGCACAATCAGGAGCAGAACAGTCGCAGCCAACGTCCAGACAACCGCATAAATCCAAATGGCTTTTTCACTCATATCGTTCAAATTCCCATATCAACCGGATATTGAATTCCGCAACTTTTCCATCAAACGGCGTCCGTAGAAAAGATAGATAAGTGCCGGGCTCAACAGGGTGAGACCTGACAATGAGGTAATCCCGAACCAAACCACGTAGGCTTTTGGGGGCACCGCGCATTCCTTGGGCGTCCTGCAATCGGTGTCCTGCATAAAGACAGACTCAGGCCAGAATACGTACCCCACCCAAAGGATGATGATGGTGGCGATGCCGATCCAAAGTCCAACGGCAAGCTTCGTCAGCTTGATCCTGAGCCCTGGCCGGTGCCGCGCGAAGTAAATCGGGATAGGGCAAACGAAGATGAACGTACCGATTAGGAGCAAAAGAACAGGCAACAGACTAAATACACCTACATGCTCGTTGGTGAGGTAATCCCACACGATGCTCGACGGTTGCAATGTGAAAGCAACAAAGACAATTCCAAGGGCGGCCCACCCACCAAAAAACAGGTCGAGTGCGGTTCGGCGCATACTGGATCAACCCCTACCACTCATAATCGATAGTATGGTCTAGTGTGCAATTGTGGCAACGATGTGACCGACAGCTGGGCCAACCTGCGGGACATCCGGGTGCTGGGCAGGCGCACCGATCCCGGCGACTTCCCCGTCCTCCATGCGGTAAGCTGTTTCCCTTGACCGACTCGGGAAATAGGGAGGTCCGCCATCACCGAATTCGTCACCCTCTCCAGCGCGACCAAGCTGGACGAAACGGCACAGGGAAGGGTCGCGATACTCGGCTCCCAGGGCTCGGAGGGACCCGCGTCGTGGGCGGCGAAGGCCGGAGTCCGCGCCGTCATCCTCAACGACTGCGGCATCGGCAAGGATGAGGCGGGCATCGCAGCCCTGCCGTTCGGTGACGGGATCGGTCTCCCCGTGGCCTGCATCTCCCATACCTCGGCCCGGCTCAGCGACGGCGAGGATATGCTGGCGCGGGGCGTGATCAGCCGGGCCAACCGGCTTGCGCGGAAATTCGGGGTCCAACAGGGCCAAGCCTGCATCGAGGCCGCGCATTTGCTGGCAAACGCCCCTCCATTCGCGGGCAACGTGCCGGCCGGCGGAGAGCCCCAACGGCATCTGCTGGCGGAGCTGGACGGGATCAAGGTCTGGGGTCTGGATTCCAGCGTCTTGATGAACGCCTCGGACGCCGGGCAGATCATCGTCACCGGCTCCCATGGCGGCCTCGTCGGCGGTGCCGGCGAGCCGGCCCGCGGGATCGCCATCGGGGCCGGAATCTATCACGACGCCGGCATTTGCCCCGACGGTTCCTCCACCAGCCGCTTGCCGGCGTTCGACAAACTGGGCATTCCGGCCGTGCTGGTGAGCGCCGTATCGGCGCGGATCAGCGATGCGCGGTCGTGCTACGAGGACGGCGTGATTTCGATGGTCAACGACCGGGCCGCCGGCGGCGGCGCGGGACCGGGCATGACGGCGCGGGAATTCGTCGAACGGGCCGTGAGCTAACTCCCGAGGGAGATGGTGCCGACGTAGGTGCTCTCGCCGAGTTCGGCGCGGGCCGATGCGCCGGGAAAATCGGGGTGGCTCACTTCGATGGCGTAGACGCCGCTGTCGGCCTTGAGCCCGTCGAACAGAAAGTCCCCGTAATTGTCGGTGGTCGTGCGGGAAAGCTCGTCGCCGGCATATTTCAGCACCACCTCGGCGCCCTCGACGCAATCTTCGACCCCGTCCTTGGCGGCGGCCACCGTTCCCCCGATAAACTCGTAGCGGTATTTGCCGAGGTTCTTGTAGTGGACCCGCGGCCTGGTATCGAGATCGGGCCGAAAGTCCTCCAATCCCTCCTCGCGCCGGATGCGGGCCATCTCCGCGTCGTCGACCTTGACCGCGCGGAGCGCGCCGGTGGGGCACGATTGAACGCAGCGGGGATGATCCCAGCCCCGGTCCAGAAGGTGCGCATCGAACGGCCAGGCCTGCGGAATCTCCTTTTCCTCGTTCCAGTAGACCGCGCCATAAGGACAAGCGTCGACGATCTGCCTTTGACCCTTCGATTTGACGGGATCGATGATGACGATGCCGTCGGCCCGCTTGATGATCGCGTCGTTCTCCGCCGCTTCCATGCACGGCGCATCGTCGCAGTGATTGCACATGACCGGCGCGTAGGTGACGTCGACCATGGGCGGCTGGCCCCGCTCCCGCTTCAAAATCTCGATCCACTTGTGGCCGTGAAGCGGCATCTCCGCGGCGACGCCCGGATGGTCGTTGCCGGTGTACTCGTCGACGGTGGAGAGGTAGCAGTTGCCGCAATTCTCGCACTTGGCGGCATCGACGATCATGTTCCATTTGCTCATCGTCCCGCCCCCTACTTCGCCGGCACCAGTTCCGGCGCGGGCGCGGGCTGCGCGGCCGGCGCCACATCGTCGAGATCGGTCTCGCCGTTCCACTTCGCGACCTCGATCAGGCAGGCGTTGTAGGCCGCCGAGTGGGTCTTCAGCGACTGTGACCGGGCCGGCGTGAGGTTGTTGATGCAGCCGCCCCGGTCGACCGAATAGCCGGGCTTGCCCATCGGATCATAGCGGGCCGCCGCCTGACGGCAGTGAACGACGCCCGGCATCAGCCGGTTGGTGATCTGCGCCGCGCACACCACCGCGCCGCGGTCGTTGTAGAGCTTGATCAGGTCATTTTCGCCGATGCCGCGGGCGGCGGCATCCTCCGGGTTGAGGCGCGCGATCCAATAGTAATAGCCGTCGATCTCGACCCGGTGATCCATCAGGTCATTGGTCGCCGAGTCCTTGCCGTCGCCGTTGGTGTGGAAGGAATAGCGGGCGTGCGGCGAGACCAGCTGCAACGGATACTTCTCCAGCAGTCCGGCGGTGCCGAGCCCCTCCCAGGACGGGATATATTTGTTCAGCGGCGGACGTTCCGGATCCTGGCCGTAGCGCTTGAGGCTCTCGGCCTCGAACTCGATCTTGCCCGACTGGGTCTGCAGCCCTTCGCGGAAGTTCTCGCCGTAGGAGCCGGGCAGCGGGTGCGGCTCCGGCACATCCTTCTTGCGTCCCTCGGCGAACCAGCGAAAAGCCGTCCGCGGCCAATTGGCCTTGGGGTCCGCCGGCACGACGAAATAGCCCTTCCTGAGGAACTTCTTCCACGAAATGTGCTTGGGCAGGTCGGAGGCGTCGAACATCCGCTTCACCCAGTCGCGCTCGGTCATCCCTTCCGAGTAGTAGGCGCTGTGGCCCAGGCGTTTCAGCACTTCGAGGAAAATGGAGAAATCGGACTTGCTTTCGCCCAGCGGCTCGATGGTCGGGTGCTGCATGGTAATGACCCGGTGATTGAGCTGGCCGATCCAGTCATAGCCGTACCCTTGCGGGCTCGCCCATTCACCGATGTCCCAGCGCTCGAAGTTGGTGCAGGCGGGCAGGATCAGATCGGCGAACCGCACCTCGCCCTCATGCCAGATGCTCTGGGAGACCACGAACTCCAGGCTCTCCGAGTTGTACATCCGGGCGTAGCGGTTGCTGTCCGGCTGGGTCGAGATGTAGGAGCCGCCGTACTTGTACATCATCCGCACCGGCGAATGGCCGGGGGACGGATAGTGCACGGGGAAGAACTGTCCCTCGATGAACCGGGGGTCGATGGGATAACCCTCGGTCTTGCCGTCCATGATGGCCTCGGGGAGCTTCAGCCGCGGGATGGTCTGCTGCACCGGGTTCATGGAAATCAGGTGCGGCATCCGCTGGTAGAGCGAGATCGCGTTGCCCGAATTAGTCAGATCGCCCGAGAATCCGCCCTCGGCGTAACCCGGGAAATAGAACGAGTAGTCGATGGGCGAGCCGAACTGCAGGTTGCCGAAATTGACGCCGGGCTTGCCGAGCCCCTGCATGGCCATCAGGCAAACCATGGCGCGGGCCCATTGGGCGCCGGTGGAGGTTCTGCACGCACCGCCGAGCGTCACCCCCATGCCGCCGGCGGCGAGATAGGTCTTCTTCGAGCCCCATTCGCGGGCCAGCGCCCGGATGTCCTTGGCCGGCACGCCGGTCTCGGCCTCGGCCCATTCCGGGGTCTTCGCCTCGCCGTCGTCCCTGCCGAGGATGTAGTCCCGCCATTTGTCGAAGCCGGTCGTGCGTTCGGCGACGTATTCCTTGTCGTAAAGCTCCTCGGTCATCCAGACATGGGTAATGGCATGGGCCAGCGCCGGGCTGGTGCCCGGGCGCGGCGCGAACCACTTGCCCCCCACCCAGGCGGCGGACTCGTTGAGGTACGGATCGATGTGGACGGACTTGATGCCCAATTCCTTGGCCCATTGACGGCGTACCGTGCCTTCGAAGGAGCCGTAGACGCCGTTGGTGACTTCCGGGTCCGACGACCAGTAGACGATCATCTCGCATTCCTGGAGACAGTCCTCGACCAGGCCGTAGATTTCCGGGGCGCCGTTGCGCATGGAATGGCCGTAATGATGCATGGCGCCCCAGTACCAGCCCTCCCAGCTATCGGGATTGAGGAGGGTGGTGGTCGCGCCGAGGATGTTGGCGAACCGGTTCATGGCGCTGATGTAATAGCCGATATTGCCCCAGGTATGGTGCGAGGTGCGGCTGACCATGATGGCGCCGGGGCCGTACTGACGGTTCACCCGCTTGATCTCGGCCTCGACGATGTCCAGAGCTTCTTCCCAGGAAATCCGCTCGTAGCCGGAGACGCCCCGGTTCTGGATGTTGCGCTCGCCGTCGGGGTCGAAGTCCACCCGCTTCATCGGATAGAGGTTGCGCTCCTTGGAATAGATCAGCGACTTGGAGGTCTGGCCGTGGGGCGCCAAAGTGGTGCGCCGGGGCGGGCGGAAGGTCTTGCCGCGGGCCTCGATTTCCCAGGGCTGCGGATCCTCGTCGTCGAACTCGATGGGAGTGATCCGGACGATCCTGCCGTCCTTCACATAGACGAATACGGGGCCGCCATTGGTGTGGCTGGTGTAGCGGATTTCGCCGTTTTCCGCCGGAGTGCCGTATTTCCAGCCGATATGCTGGGTCATCATCACGGTGGCCGCGAACCAGTAGGTGTCTTCGTCCTCGCCCTCCATCATCATCTGAAAGTTCTTTATTGCCTCGATCTGCTCCAGATGGTCGATGGGCGGCATAAGCAGCCGGCCGCCGATATCGGCATTCTTGAAAATCAGCTGAACCTCGGCGTTGTCCTTCACGCCGGCGCCCGAGTGAATACGGCCATCCTGGAAACGGAACCACCGGCCGCGCCCGTCGGCCTGGCTGAGGATTTGCGCCGTCAGGTTCCGTTCCTTGAGGCGTTCGCGGAAGGCCGGATAGCGCCATGCGGTAAACCGCAGCACCCAGAGCAACGCATACAGCACAAATGAAAACTTCATGGGACGCCTCCCGTCCAGCGGCTCCCGACAGGCCGCTCAATCCAATATCTTTATGTAGAATAACGCCATTCCGGCAGGCGGTGGAACAGGCCGGCCAAGCCACGTATGCGATCGTGATACGTCGATTGGCACCCGAACAAGGCGCCCGGCATGCTTCGACCGGGGATTATTGGCCGATTACTGGAATGTTCGGCGCAGGTAATTGCTGAGCGTATCGACGACGGTAACCGCACCGAGGATCACCAGCAGGATGGCGCCGACCTGCGGGTAGTCCAGGATTCGGAGCGAGCCGATCAGCTCCGTGCCGATGCCGCCCGCCCCGACCATGCCCATCACCGTGGACTGGCGGAAATTGTACTCCCAGCGGTACATGGTGACGTCCGCGTAGTAGGGAAAGACCTGGGGGAAAACCCCATGCGTAATCACCTGCATGCGGGTCGCGCCGGTGGCCTGAGCGGCCTCGATCGGCTCCGGATGGGCGTGCTCGATGGCTTCGGCGAAGAATTTACCGACCATGCCCACCGAATGGAGACCAAGGGCCAGCACGCCGGGCAGCATGCCGAAGCCCACGGCGGCGACGAACACGATCCCCATGATGAGTTCGGGAATGGCGCGGAGTGTATTCAGGATCAGCCGGGCCACCTGATAGACCGCCGGGTGGGGCGAGGTATTCCTGGCCGCCAGAATTGCCATGGGCACGGACATGGCGACAGCCAGAGCGGTGCCCGCGATGGACATGGCAACGGTGTCGATCAACGGCCCGATCCACTGTTTCCACCTCGAAAAGTCGAGCGGCCACATCTCGCTCATGATGGTGCCGATGGCCGGCAGCCCTTCCGCGAGGCGGGCGCCGTTCAGCATCTCCGTGACCCAGAGACTAATGAATACCAGAACCAGGACGGCCGTGATCCTGCCGGTCATGACGCGGCGGCGGCGGCGCTCTTCGGATAGGAGTTGGTTGACCCTATCCGGGGTCTGAGAGATCGCCAGCGGGTCGATCATGGCCGCGGTCCTTCAGGGAGAAAACCCGGCGGATGATCCGCCGGGCTTCACACTTGCCGCCGGGCTCAGGAGCTCGGCTTCACGTTGGACCGGATATCGCGGATGATATCGTAATCCTCATCCTTGATTTCCGCGAAGCCGTCGGACTTGAACGGCTTCAGGACGGCATCGCCCTCGGGCGTGCCTTTCTTGAGGCCGTAGAAAGCCGAACGGACCTTCTTTTGCACGTCAGTCTTCAGATCGGTGCGCATGACCCACGGATATTGAGGAATGGGCTTCGAATAGGCGACCACGCGTACCTTTTTCAGATCGATGATGCCGCGCTCGACGAGGCTCTCGAAAATCGGCCGGCTAAGCCCGCCGACCTTGGCATTGCCGCGCTGCACGTTGATCGCGACGGCGTCATGGGCGCCCAGGAAGTTCTCCTTGTAATCGTTGCCCACGTTTACGCCGGCCGACATCAGGGTGAACTTGGGCGCGAAGTGGCTGGAGGTCGACGCCGGGTCGCCGAACGCCACATCGACGCCGGAGCCTTTGATATCGGCCATCGTCTTGATGTCCGTTTCGGCGTTGGCGATGATCACCGACTGATAGGTGGTCGATCCGCCTTTGAGACGCGCCGCAAAGGGTTGGATGTCGAGCTTGCCGCTCTTCATCTTATCCTTGGCGATGGTGTAGGACGCGGGACCGAAATAAGCGAGATCGATACGGCCGAACCGCATGGCTTCGATCATCGACGAATAGTCGGTGGTCACGACCAATTCGATTTCTTTTCCCAGTTTCTTGGTGAGGTAGTCCTTGAGACCCTGGTTTTGCTGGATGATGGTCGCAGCGTTCTCATCCGGCAGAAGCGCTACTTTCAGCTTCTTGGGATTGTAGTCTTCGGCGCTCGCTGTCGCGGATACACCTATGGTCAGAAGAGCCGCGGCAAACACGCGGAAAAAGGTACGTCTAAGCATTATTTTACTTCCCCCTAGGGAATGGTTGACGAAAAAGGAAATTGTTAAGTTTCCGGCGGGTGAAGGTTCGAATTCGGTCCTCGATTGTCGGCTATGGTTCTCCATAAATTGCAGACAGCGCGCCCTCGGTAAGGGCATCTGGAACGTCGTCGAACACGACATGCCCGTTCGACAATCCGATGATTCTATCGGCGAATTCACGGGCATATTCCAGCTGATGCAGACTCACAACAACTGGTATTCGGTCTTCCTTGCAGATTGCACGGAGTTGGGTCAAGACCCGATGTGATGAGGACGGGTCCAATGAGGCCACCGGCTCATCCGCCAGTATCATCCTTGGATGCTGCGCGAGCGCGCGGGCGATCCCCACCCGCTGCTGCTGTCCGCCGGACATGCTGTCACAGCGGCTGAACGCCCGGTCGAAGAGAGACACACGGTCGAGACAAGCGAGCGCGAGGCGGCGTTCGTATTCGGAAAACGGCCACAACGTCCGCCAGAATGAATGTTTTCCCAACCGTCCGGCCAACACGTTCTGCAGCGCGGTCTGCCGCCCGATCAACTGATGCTGCTGGAAGATCATCGCCGTCTTTGTGCGGTGCTCGCGAATGTCCCCGGCGGTTTCGAGGGTGCGGTTTTCGGCATCCATCACCCGTCCGGCCGTGGGCGGAACCAAAAGGTTCAGGGTGCGCAGCAAGGTCGATTTGCCGGCGCCGGACGGGCCGAGCAGAACCGTGACCTGATCGTCCATGAAATCCAGGGAAAGGGGGTGAAGGGCCCGGGTGCCGTCGGGATAAACCACCTCGACGTCGCGAATTCGGATTATCGAATTCCGGTCGCCATCCGGCTCGGCGCCGTCATTCAACGCCTGTTCGTCGGTCCGCTCATCGTCTACGCTTTGAAGCATCAACCCGCTCTTTCGCCGCCTGCATAGCACAGCAAATTGAAAAATCAATGACTTACAAATTGCCTCGTGTAACGTGAGCAATTGGAACCCGTTAGACCTGCGTAACAAGGCCGGCATCGGATCATGAACGACATCGTCATCGCTCAACCGGTAGATTCAGACATAGCCGATACTCTCAGCCCTTTTGGCCGCGTCTGGATGAATCCGGGCCCGGACCCCCTGACCGCACCTGAACTTGCGGACCGGTGCCGCTCGGCCAAGGCGCTGATGGCGTTCATGACCGAGCGTATCGATGCGGAATTTCTCGAGCGTTGCCCCGACCTCAAGATTATTGCCGGCGCGTTGAAGGGCCATGACAACATCAACGTCGCCGCCTGTTCGGAACGCGGGGTGGCGGTCTCGATCGTTCCCGACCTTCTCACCGAACCGACCGCCGAACTGGCGCTCGGACTGATGATCGCCGTTTGCCGAAATATGCTGCCCGGCGACCGGCATGTCCGCTCCGGCCAATATGCCGGCTGGCGGCCGAGATTTTTCGGCAGCTCGATAAACGGCGCGACCATCGGCATCGTCGGCGCGGGCAAGGTCGGTCAGGCCCTTCTGACCCTTTTGCAGGGCTTTCGGTGCCGCCGACTTTACTTTGACAAATCGCCGATGAGCGAGACGCGCGAACGTGAACTGGACGCCGAGTACGCGGCGCTGGACGATCTCGTCGCCCAGTCCGATTTTCTGGTCTTGGGCCTCCACCTGACCGGCGACACCATCGGGATGGCGGACGCGGCCTTCCTCGAGCGCATGAAACCGGGCAGCTACCTGATCAATCCGGCGCGGGGTTCGCTCGTCGTCGAAGCGGATGTCGCCGCCGCGCTCGAAAATGGGCATCTCGCGGGCTATGCCGCCGATGTATTCGAGACCGAGGATTGGTCGCGGACCGATCGCCCCGGCGCCGTCGAGCCGGCGCTTCTCGCCTCGGAAAGCACCGTCCTGACCCCCCATATGGGCTCCGCCGTCACCGAGGTGCGGCGGGAAATCGTCAAGTCGGCGGCCGCGTCAATTGCAGAGTGCCTTTCAGGCAACGTGCCGGCAAATGCCGTCAACAAGGAGGCGCTTCGCGCGTGACCGGTTAGCCCAGCACCCGGTCCAGATCGGCGATCAGATCCTCGGGGTCCTCCAGTCCGACGGAAAAGCGGAAGAACCCGTCGCCGGCATAGTCCCGGAAATGCTCGAACTGTCCGCCTTCGAGCCGGAACGAACTGTCGTTGAGTTCGCCGGTCGGCATCCACCAGATCAGCGACCGATGGTGGCCCAGGGAGACCGCGTAGTGGATCACGGCGAGTTCTTTGGTCATGCGCTCGGCGATCCCGGCGCCCGTTGCGGCGTCGCCGACCTGAAACGCCATCATCCCCCCGAAGTTCTCCATCTGCCGCTTGGCGAGATCGTGCTGCGGGTGGCTCGAAAGGCCGGGATAGATCACCCGGCTGACCCGGGGATCGCCTTCAAGCCATTCGGCAATTGCCAGGGCGCCTTCCTGGTGGGCCCGCATCCGGATCGGCAGCGTCGCGGCGCCGCGCGCGATCAGCCATGCATTGAACGGTGACAGCACGCCGCCGTAGTGAACGGCCGCCTCCGCCCGCAACTTCCCGATCAGCTCCCTCGACCCGGAGACGGCCCCGCCGACCGCATCCCAGTGACCGCCGATATACTTGGTGCTGGATTGCATCACCAGATCGACCCCGAGCCCGGCCGAGGGCTGGCCGACGGGAGAAGCAAATGTCGCATCGCACGAGTGCAGGGCGCCGGCGGCCTGCGCCACGGCGGAAACGGCGGGCAGGTCCGTCAGCCGGCAAATGGGGTTGGCCGGGGTTTCCGTATGGATGAGTTTGGTATTGGGGCGGATAGCGGCCTCGACCGCCGCGAGGTCGGTCATGTCGACAAGCGAAACTTCAATGCCCAGGCGCGGCAGCGTATCGCGGACCAGCTCGGCGACACCGGCGTAGGAGATGTCCGAGACGATGGCGTGGTCGCCGGCGGACAATGTCGTCAGAAATATGGCGCTTGCCGCGGCCATGCCGGAACCCAAACAAAGACAGGCCTCGGTTCCCTCGAGCGCCGCGATCTTTTCCTCCAGCATCCGGACCGTCGGATTACCCCAACGGGTATAGATGAAGGGCGCGTCGTCCTCCTGATCGTGCGCCGAGAAGCCGACCAGTTCGTCGGCGACGAAGGTCGTCGACATGGCGATATTGGGCGCGGCCGCCCGGGTCGCGGGGTCCGGCCCCTCACCCGCGTGGATGGCCCGTGTCGACGGTCCGGGGTAGGAATTGGATTTAGTCATGGCGTGGCCTTCGTACCGGTGGCTGGCTCGATCCGGGTTGGATTTTGTCCCCGGAACGGCGCTACAATCGATGCAAACATAGAATACACAGGGCAGGCCTTCCATGTTGACCATGACCTCGGCGCTGACCCGCGCCCAGCGGGTGTTCGGCGGCAAGACGGCAATCATCGATACCGAAGCAACCTACTCATGGGCGGAAGAAGTCGACCGCATCGCCCGGTTGGCCAACGGCCTGGGATCGCTGGGCATCGAGCCGACCCACCGATTCGGGATCGTCTCGCCCAATACGTTCCGCTACCAGGAGGCGCTCTATGCCGGATACTGGTCCGGGGCGGTGCCCGTGCCGATCAACATGCGCCTCGCGCCGCCGGAGATTCAGTACATCCTGGAAAACGCGGAGTGTTCGTGGCTGCTGCTGGGTCCCGGATTCGAAGGTCTGGCCGATGCGCCCGAACTCGCCCCCTGGAAGGACCATCTGGTGTTCCTGGGACCCGAGACCGATGCGGTGCCGTGGCCGTCCGCCGATGGGCTGATCGCCGATTACGAACCCTTGCCCCCCCATCCCGCCGCCGAGGACGACATCGCGCTGATGCTCTATACGGGCGGCACCACGGGGCGCAGCAAGGGCGTTCCCCTCACCCACCTGAATATCGTTTCGAACGGGATGCAGGTCGGCCTCGTCATGGGCGCGGCCATCGATGACATTTACCTGCATATCCCGCCCATGTTCCATGCCGCCGACCTGCTGGCGACCGGCTTCACCCTCGTCGGGTCGGCGCACTGCTTCCTGCCCGTATTCACGCCGGTCGACGTGTTGACCGCCATCCAGGACTACAAGGTCACGTCCTGCATGATGGCGCCGACCATGATCATCATGACCCTCGGCGAGGAGAGCTTCGGCAGCTTCGATCTCTCGTCGCTGCGGGTGATGCTGTACGGCTCGTCTCCCATGGCCGCCGAATGGATCAAGCGCACCATGGAGGCCTTCGAAGGCACCGATATCCTGCAGGGCTACGGCCTGACCGAGACATCTCCCATCTTGACGACGCTCGATCCGCCGGAACACCGCCAAGCCATCGAAAGCGGCGACCTGGAAATTCTCAGAAGCGCCGGCCGGCCCGTCGTCGGCGTCGACATGAAGATTCTCGGCCCGGATGGAAACGAAGTTTCGCCGGACGATTCCGGCGAGGTGGTGGTCCGCGGACCCAATGTCTCCTACGGCTATCTGAATCGGCCCGAAGAAACGTCGGCGGCATTCAAGGACGGCTGGTTCCACACCGGCGACGTCGGCCGCTTCGACGAGGACGGCTATCTGTTCGTACAGGACCGCAAGAAGGACATGGTCATCACCGGCGGCGAAAACGTCTATACCACGGAGGTGGAGGCCGCCCTCTATCAACACCCGGAGGTCCACGAAACCGCGGTGATCGGCGTACCCGACGAGAAGTTCGGCGAGGCATTGTTCGCCGTCATCGTTCCGGTGCCGGGTTCGTCGCTCGACGAAGACGCCGTCATCGAGCATTGCAGGGGCCGCATCGGGAGCTATAAAATTCCCCGCAAGATGGCATTCGTCGAAGAGATGCCGAAGAGCGCAATGGGTAAAATTCTCAAGGCCGAACTACGAAAGACGTACGGCGGCAGCGAGAAGATTTCAGCGGCACAACGCTGAGCACAACAGGGGAGAAACATCGTGCCGGATTCCGCAAGCGCGGCCGTCGATACGGAGAAATTCCGTCTGCGCCGCTTTATCGAACGCCTCGATGCCGAAGGCGAGGTCGAAACCCACGACGAGAACGTGGCGCTGGCCGACATTTCGAAGATCGTCGAAGCCAGCGACAAGGCTCTGCGGTTCAAGAGCGCGGGTCCCGAAAAACAGGAACTGGTCGCCAACGTCATGGGCAGCCGCAAGCGTCTCGCGGTCGCGCTCGAGACCACGGTCGAAGAGGTGGTTCCGACGTTCCAGGCCCGGCTAAACAACAAGCAGCCGGTGGTGCATGTCAACAGGGACCAGGCCCCGGTGCAGCAGGTGGTGCTCGAAGGCGACGACGCGGACCTCACCAAACTGCCGTTTCACCCCCAGCACGCTTTCGACGGGAGTACGTATATCTCGTCGGCCATCGACTATGCGTTCGATGCCGACAATGAGGTTACCAATGTGGGCTGCCGGCGTCTGAGCCTTCGGAACAGCCGCGAATGCGGGACCAATGTGACCGCGCCCTCCGATTTGCAGCGCATCTATCGCGCCGCGGTGCGCCGCGGCGAAAAGCTGCCCATCAGCTTCGCTCTCGGCTCCCACCCCATCGACTTCATGGCCGCCGGGATGCGAATCCCGGCGGACGAAATCACCCTTGTCGGCACATTGCGCGGCGAGCCGGTTCCCCTGGTCAAGAGCCTGACCAACGACATCATGGTGCCGGCCGATGCGGAGATGGTGATCGAAGGCTACCTCGACGAACGCGGCTATGTGGAGCCCGAAGGACCCTATGGCGAGTATGTCGGCTACTACGGCGCCATGCACATGGATCCGGTTTTCCACGTCACGGCCATCACCCACCGGGAGGACGTGCTGCACCAGACCCTGCTGCACGGCTCGGGCAAGAGCCTCGCCAAGGTGGAATCGGCCGCTTTGATGAGTATCCGGCTCGAAGCACAGCTTTGGACCATGCTCAAGGCGGCCCGGGTCGATGTCCGGGCCATTCACGTGCCGCAATCCGGGGCCGAAGGGCAGCAAATCCGCATCGCCATCAACCAGCAGCGGCCGGGTCAGGCGCGAAACGTCATTTCCACCGTGCTGGGCGGCGTGTTCAGCGCCAAGCACGTCTTCGTTACCGACGCGGATGTGGATATCCGATCCCAGGAGGATATGGACTGGGCCATGGCTTCGCGCTTTCAGGCCGACCGGGACATCATCGTGATGACCGGGTTGATGGGGATGCCCATGGACCCGTCATTGGAGTCCGACGGGCCGACCGGGGCCAAGGCGGGCTTCGACCTCACCATGCCCATGTCCAAGAAGGGTTCCCTGATGGCCACCGTCTCGGGCGCGCCCGACTTGCAGGGCTCGGCGCGCTACCAGACCGTCGAGCAGGCGCTGGAGGCCGGTCCCGTCTACTTTACCGAGATCATGGAGGCCCTCGGCAGCCGGGACGGGCGGGAAATTGCCCTGGAGCTCGACGCGCTTCGTCAGGCGGGCCGTCTGGTCCGGGATGAAAACGGCCGCTACCTGTTGGGCTCGGCGGACAACGGGGCGACGGGCCTCACCGACGAAGCCCACTGGCACGCAACCGAGGGCGACCCCAACCGCCACGTGAGTACGGACAAGATCACCATCAACCGCTGAGCGGCGGCTTCTCCCCGTCATTGTCTGGATGCGGCCAGCCGGGAGAGGTGCTTCAGCAATGACTGCCGGTGCTTGGCGGCCTCGCCGGAGAGGCCGGATGCGGTCAGGTTGCGCCGCTCGAACGGATCGCGCCGAAGGTCATAGAACTCCTCCGATCCGTCGGTAAACCGGATGAGCTTGTAGCTGTGGTCACGAATCGCCTGGCCGTGCCTGGATACCGGCGGGCCGCCTCTTCGTCCGCCGCCTGGACGGTTCGCGGCCCGAAGTCTGCGACGGGGTCGTTCCCCGAATTTATCGGTGAATACGAACTCCCGGGCGCCTTCCGCGGCCGTGGAGTCCAAGACCGGCAGGAAGCTCACCGAATCGAGAGCGATCCCTGCCGCGACGGCCCCGCGGGCATGGATGCCGGCCATATGGAGAATCGTCGCGAATAGATCCGTCGAGTTCACCAGCGCCTTCGACGTGCGTCCCCCGCCGTTCACGGCAGGCCCCGCGACGACCAGCGGAACCCGCACCCCGCCCTCGTAGAGGGTGTCCTTGGCGGCTCGCCGGGTGAACGGCGCGCCGACGACCCGCCGGGGGCTGCCATTGTCGCCGATGAAGATGACATTGGTTTTCGCCAGTTCACGATCGCCGATCCCCTTGAGCAGACGGCCTATTTCGGTGTCCATGGCGTTGATCATCGCCTTGTAGTGTTCGCTGGCGTCCCGGCCCTGCGGACGGTCGGGGAGGCCCTTGAATCTGTCGGCCAGCAGTTTCTCCGGCGGTTTATGAAACGGGGCGTGGGGCGCGGTCATCGCCAGCCACAAGAACCACGGCTTCCCCTTTCGCGGTTCCAGCCAGCGGAGAGCATCATCGACGAATTCGGTCGTCGCGTACCGCTCGACCCGCTCGGTCCGGCCGTTCACCACCTTTTGCCAGGAGAAGTAGTCGCGCAGGCCGCCCCGCATGAAGCCCGCATAGTGCGGCACACCCATCCGGGCCGGGTTGTCGTCTCCGCCGTTCTGTTGATCGGACAGGTGCCATTTGCCGATGACCGCGCTGTCATAGCGCTCACCGGCGTGCGCCTCGAGGAGTTTGAAGATCGACGGCTCGCCCAAGCCGATGCCTGGATTTGGTCCGCCGGACGGCCCCCCGACGCCGGTGCGGAAACCGTAGCGCCCGGTCAGGATCGTCGCTCGCGTCGGCGAACAGGTGGATTGAGACCAGAAATTCTCGAACACCACGCCCCGCCTGCACAGGGCGTCGATATTCGGCGTCGGGGCGGTGTCCCGTCCGATCCCGTAGCATCCCAATGCCTCGACGCCCATGTCATCGGCAATGATCAACAGGACGTTGTCCCTGGCATGGACGGCGGATCCAAAAGCGATTGCGCCCACAACGGCGCCGGCCAGAAAAATGCTCTTCATGAAATTCGCTCCAGGAAATTGATCGAGGTCGATGTTGGTCATAACGCCGGATCGCGAGAGGTCCGTTGCTCCAACTCCTCGATGGTGCGCGGCCAATCCTTCTTCAGCAGCCGGGAGAGCGAGCGATCCGCCAGGAGTTTGCCCCCGGTCTGACAGCGGGGACAATAGTTCGTCTCATTGGTGGCGTGGCGAATTCGCTGTATCCCGGTGCCGCAGTGCGGGCACGGTTGGCCAAACTTGCCGTGGGCCGCCATTTCGCCACGGAAGGCGGTGACTTTTTCGGGAAATGCGTCTCCGCGTTCGGCGCGAAGCCGGTTGATCCAAAGATCGAGCTGTTCCCGGACGGCACCGAACAAACGGGAGACTTCCTCGTCGTCGAGCGATTGGCTCATGGCCACCGGCGACAAACCCGCCGCCAGCAGGATCTCGTCCGAGTAGGCATTTCCGATTCCGCTGAAAATTCTGGGATCGGTCAGAACCCGCTTGAGCGTGTGATTTCGCTCCCTCAGACGCTCCCCGAATTCCGCGAGGCCGCAATCCATGACTTCGAGGCCGCCGGGATCGAGGATATGGAGCTCTCCATCGGCCATGACGTGCAACGAGGCCCGTTTCCTGGCGCCGGCCTCGGTCAGGACGAGGCTCCCATGGTCGAAGTCGAAAGCGGCGAGGGATGTCTTCGCGCCGAGGGAAGCCTCCGGCTTTCGCCAATGGAGCCGCCCGGCGATCATCAGATGCAGGACCAGCCAGATCCCGTTGTCGAGACCGATGGCGATGCGCTTTCCGATCCGGCGGATTTCAACGACCCTTCGGCCGCGCGCCTCGTCGAGGCCCGGTTCGACCGTTCGCAGCAGAAAGGGCGAGTTGCGGCGCACCTGCCGCAATGTCTGTCCCGACATGCGCTCGTGCATCGCTTCCATATAGACGGTGATATCCGGAAGTTCCGGCACGGGGCCCCCATTTAATCGGCGCTCAGCCTTCCATTTGATCGATGATATCCTGGGGTACCGGCTCGGCCCTCATACCCTGGGGAGACTCCGGGTCCTCCCTCGCCCAAACACGGAGTTCGTGCCCCTCCGCGGTGGTCTCGCCGTTGTTGATCACCCGGTATTTGCACAGAAACAGCTTGCCGCGCCACTCGTCCACCCAGGCCTCGATGGTAATTTCGTCGCCGAACCTCGACGGTCCCGTGAAGTTGGCCTGCGCATCGACGATGGGCAGGCCCCTGAGGCCCCGTTCCGGCCACATGACCGTCCACGGCAGGCCCTTTGCCCGGAACATGCGTTCGCAACACCGGTCGAACCACTCGAAGTACCGGGGGTAGAAAACGATCTTGGCGGGGTCGCAGTCGGCGAAATCGACCACGAAGGTCTCGCGGTAAGGTGTCATTGTCCGTGTGTGCTCGTCTTGCGGGATAGGTTACTCGGCGGCATGGGCGACAGGATCATTCCCGGTTGGAAGGGTGGCGGCAAGCCGGTTGCCCTCGCTGTCGGCGAGCGCCGCCTCGCGGGCTTCCGCGACGCGCGCCGGAACATCGCCCCTTGCGGAACCCGCCTCGAGCGCCGGGCGAACGAGGGTTTCGACGATCCGCCGGTAGTTCCTGCTGCCCCGCTGATGAGTGGCGCCGTAGCCTTTGATCAGCCTCGCCAGCTCCGCCACTTCAAGCGCGAAAGCCGGGCCGATGCCCTGCGCCTGATCAACGAGTTCCAGCCACTCGTCGATCAGGGTCTGTTCCGTCGCCCACCGGTAGCTCTGGGGCCGCCACCATTTGAGCTTCGCCAGCACCCAGACACGGAAGAAGCCGGAGACCGTACTGGTTCTGATTTCCATTCCCCAATAGGTCCTGCCGAGGCGCCCGGTCCGCTCCGCCCAGGCAAGGACCCTGTTCGCGAGACCCGGCGGCAGCATGTCGCACAGTTCGCCGAAGCCGGGCTTGAAAAACTCGGTGACCTTGACCGGATCGGCCGGGCCGGCGCCCGTCTCGCCCAGAATGCGCGCGTACCTCTCGGCCCGGGTCTTGGCCTGGGCGACGCGGATGATGTCTTCGAAGGTCATCCTCACCGCCAGATGGCGGGCAACCTCGCGGCAAAGCTCGGGGTCCGAAGTCCGGAAGGGCGCCAGGCGGTCGAGATACCGTCGGGCGTAATCGATATTCTGAAAGTCCACCAGCCGGCGCAGCGCGTGGCCCAGCACGGCGTGCGCTTCGGCGGGGAACGCGGCGTGCGCCCGGCCCTCGAGATCGGCCAGCGGCACTGCCCGGTCGGCGCGCTTGGCCGCTTCCTTGAGCACCGGTTCGGCGCCGGATTTCGCCAGTCGAAGGCCCGCATCGAAGCCGGCGAGGTTGGAGGCGACGGCCTTGCCTTCCGCCTCGATTCCATCGGTAAAGTCCGCCTCGGAGATACCGAGCAGGTTCGTGGCGGCGATCGCTCCCAGCATGACCGAGTTGATGACCGCGCCCGCCTCCTCGGAAGCGTCCATGGCATCGAACAGGATGGCTTCCTTGGCGTTCTTTTTGAGCGACGCCAGCATCTTCTTGTCGTCGAGGCGGCCGTCGCCCATGTCCATCTTCTCGAGTGTCAGGAACACGCGGTGCGTGGAGGCGATGAGCGTCGTCCGGTCCGAGGTGATGTATCCGCTGGACAGCGCCCGGGTCGCCTCGGCCAATTCCGTCGCGATCATCAGGTCGACCTCGCCCGGAACCGGCACCAGGGAGAAGACCGGCCGCGGGGCGCCGGCGGGGGATGCTTCCGGCAACAGCTCGATGTAGTAGGTCGTCGCGCCGGTCCGTTGGGCGACGCCGGGGACCGACGTCGCCTGCACGGGAAAACCCTTGGCGATGGCGGCATTGACGATCCAGTTCATGAGGACGCCGCCGCCCTCCCCGCCCATGGCGGCGATCAACAGCGTGACCGGCTTTTTGGTTCCGGCGTCAGGCATGGGTTTCCCCATTGCCGGCCATCCATCCGATAACCGTCCGGCGGACATTGTGGACCAGCTTTTCCACGGCCGACGCGTTCTGCACTTTTTCCGCCCGGTAGAAGGACGGGCACAAAACGGCCGCGTGGGCCACTTCACCGCAAAGACCGCAGCCGACGCAGGACGGGATCACGGTGGCGACCGGATCGGTCCTGAGCGGATCGGGACTGGGCTTGATGGTCAGGGACGGACATCCGCTGAGGCGCATGCACGAGTGGTCGCCGGTACAGATCTCGTCGTCGACCCCGTAGCGGGGGGTTTCGACGCGGCGTCCCGCCTCCAGCAGTTTCGCGTTCTCGGCCTTCAACCGGCGCTGTCGGGCCAGCATGCACTCGCCGTCGGCAATGATGACCTTCAGCCCGCCCTCCTCGGTGGTCATCGCCTCGCGCAGGGTATCGACCATCACCTCGACGCTATAGGTGCGGACGGTCCGCAGCCATTTGACCCCGACGGAACGCAATGTCTTTTCGATCTCGCTGGTCTGCTCCGAATGGCTGGGCGATCCGGCGGACGACGGAATCCATTGCTGGCCGGTGGCCGACGAATAGCCGTTTTGCATGATCACCAGGACGGAGTCGGTGTCGTTGAACAGGCTCGAGAGGACGCCCGTCTGCAGCCCGTTGTGCCAAAAGCCGCCGTCACCCATGACGCTGATGGTTCGCTTCTTCTGCAGCGGTACGACGCCAGCCGTGCTCGCCAGGCTCATCCCGTAGCCGAGAATGGAATTTCCCATGCTGAACGGCTCGAAAATGGCGAACGAATGGCAGCCTATATCGGTCGAAATGTGAACGTCGCCGATCTCCTCCTTCAACAGCTTGATCGCCGAGAATACCGGCCGCTCGGGACAGCCCGTACAAAAGCCGGGCGGACGGCCCGGGACCGCCACATCGGCGCCGTCCCGTCCGGACCGGGTTGCATTTTCCAGTCTGGCCGCACGATCCCGAATAAACTCCAGGTTCACCCCATGGGGCTCCGAATCGCCGAAGAAATCGACCAGGCCCTTGAGGACCGCCTCGGCCGTATATTCACCGGCCATGGGCAGCACGTCCTTGCCGGCGATGCGGGTTTGAATGTCGGCCTTGCGCAAGATCGTGTTGATTTGCTGTTCGATATATTCGGGGTTGCCTTCCTCGACCACCAGGACCGATTTCCTGCCGGCGCAAAAATCGCGGATCTGACCTGGAACCAGCGGGTGAGTGACGTTGAGCACCAGCAACGGAATGTCGGTGTTGCCGAAATCGTCCGCCAGGCCCAGCGCCGCCAGACGCTTGATCACCGTATTGTAGAGCCCGCCCTGGAGAATGATGCCCACATCGCCCCGCTCTCCGTCGAAATGTTCGTTGAGATCGTTGTCGAGGATGAATTTCTCCGCCGCGGGCAGCCGGTCCTCGACCTTCTTTTTCTCCTGCATGAACGTAACCGGCGGGTGGGCGAGGCGATCAAAATTGAAACCGGCGCTGTCGGACTTGCTGTTGAGGCCCATACGCGGCGGCCGATTGTCCCTGGCATCGAATTCGCCGAACACGTGGCAGGCCCGGATGCGCAGTTCGAGGATCACCGGCGTGTTGGACGCTTCGGACAGCTGGAACCCCTTTTCCACCATGTTGACGATGGACGGCAGATTTGGGCGCGGATCGAGCATCCACATGGAGCACTTCAACGCGAACGCATGGGTGCGCTCCTGAATGACGCTCGCCCCTTCGCCGTAATCCTCTCCGGCGATGACCATCGCGCCGCCGGTGACGCCGGGCGACGCAAGATTGGACAGCGCGTCCGCCGCGACGTTGGTTCCGACGATGGACTTCCAGGTCACGGCGCCCCGGGCCGGATACATGATGGAGGCGCCGAGCATGGCGGCGGCCGAGGCCTCATTGGTGTTGGCCTGCACGTGCACGCCGAGGTCCGCCATCAGTTCCTTGGCCTGGACCAATACGTCAATCAGATGGGAAACCGGCGCCCCCTGGTAGCCGCCGACATAGGAGACCCCCGACTGCAGCAGCGCCTTGGTGACCGCGAGAATGCCTTCGCCGCGGAAGACGTCGCCGCCTCCCAGCTTCAATTGTTCTATCTCTTTCGCGAATGACCGTTCCATTCCCAACCATCCCGGCTAAGGGCCAAAGTATAGCGACGGAACCGCCGGGGTCACGAACATTGCTCTTGACCTCCGGCCAAAATTACTTAACATGTTAAATATATTTCGAAGATGCCGATTTGGGGAGGATTTCACATGCTCGACGATCCCAATACCGCTGACGAATTCGAAGCCAATTGCCGGGACGCGGAAAAATTTCTCGCCCGCTTCAAGGGGGAAACCCTGGGACACCACATCGGCGGCAAACCGGCCGCCGGTGACGGCGAGACCTTCGAAAACCTGACCCCCATCGACAATTCGGCCATCAATACCGTCGCCGCCGGCACGGAAGCCGACATCGACGCGGCGGCCGGCGCGGCCAAGGAAGCCTTTGCCGAATGGCGCGACCTGCCGGGCGCCCAACGCCGCAAGATGCTGCACGGATTGGCCGACGCGATCGAAGCCCGCGCCAGGGAAATCGCCCTGGTCGAGAGCATGGATACGGGACAGCCGATCCGGTTCATGAAGGCCGCCGCCGTCCGGGGCGCCGAAAACTACCGCTTCTTCGCCGACAAGGCGCCGGAAGCGACCGGCGGCGACGCCATGCCGGCCAAGGACCACATCAACTATTCGATCCGCCAGCCTATCGGCCCCGTCGGCGTGATTACGCCGTGGAACACGCCGTTCATGCTGTCGACCTGGAAAATCGCCCCGGCGCTCGCCGCCGGCTGCACCGTGGTCCACAAGCCCGCCGAATGGAGCCCCCTGACCGCGACGCTGCTGGCCGAGATCACCGCCGAGGCCGGAATTCCCGGCGGCGTGGTCAATCTGGTTCACGGCCTCGGCGAAACGGCGGGCAAGGCGCTGACCGAGCATCCGGACATCAAGGCCATCGCATTCGTCGGCGAGTCCGCCACCGGCAGCGCCATCATGGCGCAGGGGGCGCCCACCCTGAAGCGGGTGCATTTCGAGCTCGGCGGCAAGAACCCGGTGATCGTGTTCGACGATTCCGACATGGACCGCGCCCTCGAAGCGGTGGCCTTCATGATCTACAGCCTCAACGGCGAACGCTGCACCTCCTCCAGCCGCCTCCTCGTCCAGCGCTCGATCCACGACGAGTTCGTCGAAAGACTGGCCGCCAAGGTCAAATCCATCCGGGTCGGCCATCCCCTGGACCCGACCACCGACATCGGCCCCCTCATTCACCCGCGCCATTACGAGAAGGTGATGAGCTACTGGGATATCGCCAAGGGGGACGGCGCCGACATCAAGGCCGGCGGCGGCCGCGCCGATGTGAGCGACGACGGCAACTGGGTTCAACCCACCCTGTTTACCTCGGCCAGCAATACGATGCGGATCGCCCAGGAGGAAATCTTCGGGCCGGTGTTGACCGCCATTCCGTTCGATGACGAGGCGGATGCGCTCGCCATCGCCAACGATGTGGCGTACGGGCTTGCCGGCTATGTCTGGACCGGGGACGTGGGCCGCGCCCACCGCCTCGGCCGGGGCCTGGATGCGGGGATGATCTGGATAAACTCGGAGAACAACCGCCATCTGCCGGCGCCGTTCGGCGGCATGAAGGCCAGCGGAATCGGCCGGGACGGCGGCGACTACTCCTTCGAGTTCTACATGGAGACCAAGAATATCTGCGTCGCCATGGACAGCCACAAGGTGCCCAGGATCGGCGGTTAACCCTAAGTCACTCGGCGACGCTCTCGTTCATCAGCAGGCGGCCGAAGCCCGGCATGGGGTCGGTGACGCCGAGCTTGCGAAGGGCGTACCAATAGGTTGCCGCATTTACCGTGACGATGGGGCGGCCGAGGCCGGCTTCGAGTTCCTCGATCATCCCGACCATGCCGAGCGCGCCGCCCACATGGAGAAACGCGTCGACATCGTCGTGATCGATGCGTTTGAAGGCGTCGAGGATCTCATCGACGGTCACCTTGATGATGTCGATGGATTCCTTGACCTCCAGCCACGTCGCATGGGGTGCTTCGAACCCGAAATGGCCGTAGTACGCCTGGACGCTCCTGGAGTATTCCTCGGACATGGGCGACAGCACCCCGATCCGCTTGGCGCCCAGGGTCCTGAGCCCGGCGACGCAGGCGTCGGTCGCGGTGACGAAAGGCACGCCGTCGACCCGTTCGGCGATCTCCTCCCGGTAGCGGGCCTGGCGTTCGGGCGACCAGAGACGCATCTCGATGGAGTTGCCGGTGACGATCATGTCGGGATAACAGCCGAGCGCCGCGGGCAATGCGTCGAGAACCGCTTCGGCGACCTTGTCGTGTACCGAGATGTCGAAGCGGTACATCTGATTGTTGATGCCGTCCGGCCGCATGCTTTCGTATTCCGGCTGCATGTTGGCGTTCTGCGCCGGGATCATGACGGCGACGACGCCGCGGGGGCCAAATCGATCAGGCATGAATTCCTCCAGGGAAATCCTTGGCAGGGGGTAGCGCTCCGCCGCCGGAGCGGCAAGAAAATTGTGACGCCCAGGGCGGTGCGCTCTATTGACAGAGGCCCGCGCCGGGGGCTCTGATTCCAAATCAACCGATCATTCGAAGAGGCGATCATGTCCAGCGACATCCCCAGTACTCTCTCGCACGTTTCCCTCGGCACCAACGATTTCGACAGGGCCGCCGCGTTCTACGACCGGGTGATGCCGGCCATCGGCGTGAAGCGGATCATGGAACATCCGGGCGCCGTGGCGTACGGCAAGCAGTTTCCCGAATTCTGGGTCCAGACGCCCTTTGACGGCAAGACGGCCACCATCGGCAACGGTGTCCACGTCGCGTTCCTTACCTGGTCCCGCGAGGAGGTTGACGCCTTCTACGCCGCGGCAATGGAGGCCGGCGCCACCGACGATGGGCCTCCCGGTCTGCGCCCGCAGTACAACCCGGGGTACTACGCCTGCTTTGTCCGGGACCCGGACGGCAACAAGATCGAGGCGATGTTTATAGACACCGAACTGGCCGAACGGAAAACCGCAACCGTAAACTGAAGCCAATCGCGACTGGAAAACCTGGGGGGCAACAATGGCCGACATCCCGCGTCTCAATAAGGTCATCGGCGTCTTGGAGAAAGGCGGCGTTGCCTTTTCGGCGTTCGTACCGGCCACGACCCAGTCCGCGGTGCAATTCGCCCAGACCAAATACGACGGCATCGTCCTGGAGATGGAACACCTGCCGTGGGACGGCCCGACGCTCCGGGATTGCCTTCAGTACATGCTGCTCCGCGGCCCCATCGTCGCCGGCGGCACCCTTGCGCCCAATGTCGTTCCATTTGTCCGGGTGCCCGTCAACGGCGTCGAAATGGCCCAATGGCACGCCAAGCAGGCCTTGGACATGGGCTGTTATGGAATTGTCTGGCCGCACATCAGCACCGTCGACGAGGCGTACAATGCCGTCGCCGCCTGCCGCTATCCGAGGCTGCCCGACAAACCCAATTATGAGCCGCGCGGCATTCGCGGCGACGGACCGGCCGGCGCGACCCGCTACTGGGGCATTTCCCAGCAGGAGTACTACGCCCGCGCCGACGTCTGGCCGCTGGACCCCGATGGCGAGATTTTCGTCATTATCCAGATCGAGGATCAGGAAGGCCTCAAGAATTTGCCCGACATGTTGAAGAACGTTCCGGGCATCGGCGCGGTCCTGATCGGCGAAGGCGACTTCGGCCAGGAACTCGGCTTTCCCCGCCAGTACGATCATCCGCTGTTGCTCGAAGCCATCGACGAGCTTGTCGCGGTGTGCAGGGAACACGGCGTGGTCGCGGGCCATCCCCATGCCAATGCGGGCAACATGCAGGCGCTCGTCGACCAAGGGTTCAGGTTCCTGATGTCCGGCCCCGCGGTCAGCTATCCGGGCCTGGAAAAAGGCCTGGAAATCGCCGGCCGCAGCTAACGAAACGCCAGGGAGAAAACGATGATTATCGATTGCCACGGCCACTACACGACCGAGCCGCCGAAGATGAAGGAGTGGCGGGAAAACCAGCTCAAGGCCGTGGAGGACGGCGATTTCAAGCCGACACGGGCGCTGCTTGAAATCCATGACGACGATATCCGCGAGGGCATCGAAGGCAATCAGCGGAAGCTTCAACAGGAACGGGGCACGGACCTGACAATCTTCTCTCCCCGCGCCGTCGGCATGGGCCACCATCTGGGCACCGCCGAAACCAGCATGGAGTGGACCCGGCTGTCCAACGACATGATCCGCCGGGTCTGCGACCTCTACCCGGAGAGCTTCGTGCCGGTCTGCGCCCTGCCCCAATATCCGGGCGTCGAACCCAAGAACTGCATTCCGGAACTGGAGCGGTGCATCAATGAGATGGGATTTATCGGCTTGAACCTGAACCCGGACCCGTCGGGCGCCATGTGGTCGGACCCGCCGCTCACCGACAAGGGCTGGTGGTACCCGCTGTATGAGAAAATGGCGGAGCTGGACGTGCCGGCGATGATCCACGTTTCCGGCTCCTGCAATCCCAACTTCCATCATACCGGCGCCCATTACATCGCCGCCGACACCACGGCGTTCATGCAGCTCATTCTCGGCGACCTGTTCGCCGACTTCCCGACCCTCAAATTCATCATTCCCCACGGCGGCGGCGCGGTGCCGTTTCACTGGGGCCGGTACCGGGGCCTGGCGCAGGACATGGGCAAGCCGCTGCTGACGGATCACCTGCTCAACAACGTCTTTTTCGACACCTGCGTCTATCACCAGGCCGGAATCGACTGCATGACCAAGGTAATCCCGACGGAGAACATTCTCTTCGCCTCGGAGATGGTCGGCGCCGTGCGCGGTGTCGACCCGGAAAGCGGTCACAATTACGACGACACCAAGCGCTACATCGACGCCACGCCCAACCTCGACGACGGCCAGCGGGCGCAGGTCTTCGAAGGGAATGCGCGCCGGGTGTTCAGCCGGCTGAAGATATAGGCTTATTCAGGGCGGGAATTCCTAGAGCCGATCTAGGCCAGCATCCTGGAGAGGTATTCCTTGACCTCGGGTGCGCGGTGCCGGGCC
Organism: Rhodospirillales bacterium; assembly: GCA_028823885.1. Taxonomy (GTDB): domain Bacteria; phylum Pseudomonadota; class Alphaproteobacteria; order Rhodospirillales; family UBA2165; genus JAJDXO01. The sequence goes on from JAPPFK010000196.1 coordinate 26,595, forward strand.
TTCTTGTTGCTGGGATAAAGCTCCTCGTCATAGAAGAAATCGGGGAGTTCATCGTCCTCGACCGTGAACCCGGCCTTCTCGTTGAATTCCCACTCCAGCTTAAGCGCTTCGACGCCAAGCTCATCGAAAAATTCGACGGGCAGATCCGTGCCGTGGGCGTCATTCAACGCGTTGACGATCAAATCCTTGTGCTCGTTGGTCACCGACCGGCCGAACAGACAGAGACCGAGTGAATCGGCCGCGGCGCAGGCGGTCTGGATTCCGAGGCTGGCCTCGGTGAGGTGCTCGGTGTCCTTGTCGGCGCATTCGTACTGGGGAATGTTGCCGGCGGTGTGATCGGCGCCTTGCGCGGTCACCATCATGGATATGCCGGTAACCTCGATCACCCGGGGATCGTACGCCGAAATGCCCTGCTTCTTGATGACCGGTATACGCTCGACATTGTAGTGTTCGCCGACGCGCGCCGTGCCCTGGGCGTAAAGCCTGCCCTTTTCGTTGCCGGCGCGGATATCCTCGAGAACCTGGATCATGTAGTTGACGTCGCCGAACTCGCCCTCGCCGGCCTCCATCAGCACGCCGATCGTCGCGCCGGCCTCGATGGTGTCGATGCCGAGGTCGTTGGCGATATTGTTGACGATCGCCACGTCGTCCGGATCTGTGAGTCCGCAGTTGCTGCCCATGAGCCCGAGGGTTTCGTACTCCATCGGAGACACCATCTCGTTGCCGTCCTCGTCGGCATAGACGTTCGAGCACTGGATCATGCAGCCGGGCATGCAGGCATGGGTCGTCTCGCCGCCCCGCGCCAAATTGACCTCGCGGATATGCGTGCCGCCGAGCGTCATGGTGCCGTCGTCCGGGCCGATCAATTCGCCGGAGGAGAAGTTGCGGGTCGGCAGGCCGCCCACCTTGTTGGTGAAGTCGCCGACCATGGCGGTGCCGTAATCCCGGAAATTCTGGATGGCCGGATCCGCATCGAGCTTCTGGCCGTACTCGCGAACGGCGCCCATCAGCTTCTTGCGATCGTGGAAGGTCGGCATCTTGAGCGTATCGACGACGATCGCCTTGACCCGCTTCGAGCCCATGACCGCGCCGACGCCGCCGCGCGCCGCGATGCGGACCGGACGCCCCTCGACATCCGAGAAGCTGATCCCGGCCACTAATCCCTGGTACTCGCCGACGGAGCTGCACAGCCCCACGCTCAGCTTACGGCCGTACTTCTCGTACAGCATATCGGCGGCTTCGAAATTGTTCTTGCCGAGATACGGCGCCGCATCCTCGAACGTGATGTCGCCTTCCTTGGTGATTCGAATGATCACCCAGTCGTCGGATTGGCCATAGAGGGTCATGCCGCCGATTTCCAGCTGGCCCATGGCATAGGCCATGGTGCCCCCGGCATTGGCTTCCTTGATCCCGCCGGTCAGCGGGCTTTTGCACCCGACGCTCAGCCGGTTCGCATTGGAAAAGTTGGTCCCGGCGAACGGACCCGCGGAAAAGATCAGGGGATTGTCCGGCCCCAGCGGATCGACGGTCGCCGCGCCCTTTTCCAACAGGGTCTTGGCGATGAAGTGACGGCCGACCTTGATGCAGTCCAACCCGTCCAACTCCTCGGTGTCGATGGATTTGTCGTTGAGATTGATGTGATGATATTTGCGCATTCTCTGTCCCCGCGTCCGGCACAAGGGGAGCCTGGCGGCACCGGCTCCCCGCAATCGATTGCACTCATTTTGCCCGCTCATGACGCGAGATGCCAGTCTCAACTTCCATAAAGAACCGGCGATTACCAATCCGCGCCCAGGACAGGCGAAACTCGGGAATTGACCCCGGGCGCCAGTCCCGTAATCTCGGCAATCGAAAAGGCGGCCCGAATGTCTCTCTACTACGTCCAGAAGCTGATCTACGAACTCAACCGCGACCCGCAGGTTCGGAGCCGCTATGAGGACGACTTCGAGGAACTGCTCAAGGACTACGATCTCACCGATGAGGAACTCCGCGCCATTCGCGAACCCGATATCGGTTTGCTGTATGTCCTGGGTGTAAACGGACAATTGCTGATGCATTACGCGGCGCTGCGCGGCTATCCCTGGGATGATTATATCCAGTCGATGAAAGACGGGCTCGACGAACACGGGCCGGTTCGCGCAGGGCTATATGCGCGTACCGGCGGAGGCGCCATATGAGCCTCGTATTTGCCGGTGTCTGCTCTCATGCTCCGGGAATCACCGGGCGCGCCGATCGCGCCGATCCGGCGGTCAGGGAAGAGTTCTACGCCAATTTCTTCCGCATGGGCCGGGCAATCAAGGACTCGGGGGCCGATACGCTGCTGGTCGTCGCGGCCGAGCATTTCGCCAATTTCTTCATGAACAACATGCCGGCCTATTGCGTCGGCATGGCCGATTACTACGAGGGCCCGATCGAGGACGAAGAGTGGCTCGGCATCAACCGCTTCCGCGTCAACGGCAATGCCGGCCTGTCGGAGCGGCTGGTGAACCATGTCATGAACGAGGTCGACGTGGCCTATGCGCAGGAATGGAAATTCGACCACGGCATCGCCGTCCCGCTGCATTTCCTGACGCCCGACTATGACCTCGATGTCATCCCCATCAACATCAATTGCCAGGGGCCTCCCCTGACGCCGCTGCATCGGGCGTGGAAATTCGGCCAGGCGCTGCGCGCGGCGTGCGACGCACAGCCCGAAAAGATCGCGCTGGTCGGCACGGGCGGCGTGTCCCATTGGCCGGCAACGCCCGATTCCGGAAAGATCAACGAGGAATGGGACAGGGAATTCCTCGACCGGTTCGTCGCCAACGACAAGGACGCCCTGCTTTCCTATACCGACGAAGAGTCCTATGAGAAAGGCGGCCAGGGCGCATTCGAAATACGGACCTTCATCACCGTCGCCGGCGCCTGCGAGGGCCGGCCGGGCGATCTCTGGTTTTACGCGCCGATTCCCATCTACGCGGTCGGCTGCACCGTCGCCACCATGCAGGTGGCCTAACCCGCAACTCTCATCAGCGCGATCATCTTCTCGAATTCGGCGGTTCCCGGCCGGAACAGATGGTCGATCACCGTGAAGTGGTTCTCGCCGGGAACGGAAATGTACTCCGTCTCTAACCCGTTGTAGTTCCTCAACTCCCCATAGGCGATGGTCTGCTGGTGAAAGCCCTCGGGCTCGTCGCCGCCGACGATCGCCAGCACCGGACACGGGACGGTCGGCGCGCGGGCCAGCGCGCTGTTCCGCCGCGCCATGTCGGCATCCATCCGTACGTCCTCGTTGATGGATGTGTGCATGATGGGCTCCGGTTCATACACGCCCGATACGCCCACCGCGCTCTTCAGGATATCCTCGGGCAGGCCCATAGACTTCCAGTCCTGCCGAAGCATCATGCCCGTGAGGTGCCCGCCGGCCGAGTGACCGGCCAGATGCAGACGGCCGGCATCGATCCCGAGTTCATCCGCATGGGTGTAGCAGTAGGCCACGGCGTTTTTCACTTCGTCGACGATGATGTCGAGGTCGGCCTCGGGGCAGAGATCGTAATTGACCGAGATGTGGGTCGCCCCCGCGGCGACGATGGGCAGCGCAAGGTGGCTGTAGTCGCTCTTGTCCATCATCCGCCAGTAGCCGCCGTGGATGAAAATCTGCGCCGGCGGCGGCGTGCCGAGTTCGTCGCTTTGCGCCGGAAATACGTCGATGGTTTCCTTCGGCCGGTCGCCGTATCGGACGTCGTAGAACCCTTCCAGGCTCTCGCGCGCCTCCGCCGCGCGGACAGGCAGCGCCTCCAGCAGCGGCATCGGGTTCTCGATCGTTTTCCGGGGGTTCATTTGATATTCGATTTCGGCGTCGTCCGCCTCGCGCCAGTTGAATGCCATTGTTCTCGTCTCCCTTGGTGCCGCTGGAACATGCCGAATGGACATGCAACACTCCGGTCATCATGACCGATAAATTGCTTGAATTCACCTTTCATCGCGACGGCGGGTCCGCCTCGCGCGAGGCCGCCGTTTCCAATCTCGTCATTGCCGGCTGGGCGGGACGCGACCTCGACGCGATCGAACAACACATCAAGGAAATGGAGGCAATCGGCGTTCCGAGGCCAAGCTCCGTTCCGTGC
>JAPPFK010000196.1:30710-58444 GCA_028823885.1 Rhodospirillales bacterium
CGCGAATTCCCTGCTGACCCAGAACGAGAGCATTCAGGTCGTCGGCGGGGACTCCAGCGGAGAGATCGAATATTTCCTCTTGTCCCTCGACGACGGCCTGTGGGTCGGCGTCGGCTCCGACCACACGGACCGGAAGGTCGAGACCTACAATATCGCCGTTTCGAAGCAGATGTGCGCCAAGCCCGTTGCGGCCGACCTCTGGCTGTTCGAGGAAATTTCGGAACATTGGGATCGGCTGCGGCTGAAATCCGAAGCGGTCATCGCCGGGAACAGGGAGCCTTATCAGCAGGGCACGCTCGCCGACATGCGAACGCCCGACGATCTGATCGGCAGGTACCGGCCCGATGGCCGGCTGCCCGTGGGTACGTTGATGTACTGCGGCACGTTGGTCGTCGACGGCGGCGTCCGGCCCGGCGAGGCGTTTTCCATCGAACTGCACGACCCGGTGTTGAACCGGACGATCTCACACAACTACGCCATTTCGGCGCTTCCAGAGGAAGAGTAGGACGGAGGCTACAGGCCATGGGAAAAGGCAAACCGCATATCGAATTTTTGAGCATCGACATGGAGGACGGATGGGAGACGCCGCCCGGCTATCCCGACACCTTCAAGCAGAAAATCCTCGCCCAGGATATCGACGAACCCAACAGGACGGGCAGCCGGTCGCGGCTGCTGAAGATCGCGCCCGGCGGCTATTCCACGGAGCCCTTCGTTCACGAGCATTGGGAGGAGGTCTATTTGCTCAACGGCGACCTGATCGTCGGCAACGACGCAAACGGCGAGGGCGGCGAAAAGTTCCATGCCCCCACCTACGCCTGCCGCCCGCCCGGTGTCCATCACGGTCCGTTCAAGACCGATGACGGGTGCGTCATGTTCGAGATGCACTATTTCTACGACGCCGGCGAGGAGTAGAAACGCCGTCCCATTGACGGCTTCATGAATTTATGTAAATATTTTATATAAATTCATGAACGGCAGGGAATGGGGAAACATGCCGCGCAAGCGAGCCCCGGCAATCACCCACGAGACGTTCCTCGAAAACGGCCGCGACGACCGGTTTCGGGAGTTCATTTACGCGTTCCTCATCACCTCGGTGCGCATGGAAAAGGTGCGCGAGAAGATCGGCGGCCTGATCGGCCTGAACGGCATCCGGTATCACATTCTCACGGTGATTTCCGAGCTGGCCGCCGATGCGCCGGTTTCCGTCGGCGACGTGGCGCATGCGCTCCATGCGGGCCGCACCTATGTCACCATGGAGACCGGCCGCCTGGAAAAACAGGGCCTGATTGCCAAGACCCCGAACCCGGAAGACGGCCGGAGCGTTCTCGTCACCCTGACGGCGAAAGGCCGCCGGGCGATGGAGGATTTGGCCCCCTACCGCCGGGAGATCAACGACGACCTGTTCGCCGGGTTCTCCGGTGACGATTTCCGGGCCTTTCACGGATTGATGACCAAGATGGTTTCGACGACCGAAGACGCGTTGGCCACCGCCGACAAGTTGGCCGGGGCCCAACGCAATTTGGACGACGCGGCGTAACCGCCGGTCGGCCGGAGGGAGAAAGCCAATGATCAAAACGGGACAAGAGCACCTCGAAGGGCTCCGCGATGGACGAACGGTCTATATCGGCGACGAGCGCATAGACGACGTGACCGCCCACCCGGCTTTCGAGAAAGCCGCGGAGACCGTCGCGGCGCTCTACGACGCCAAGCACGACCCCGAGTACCAGGACGTTCTCACCTACGAGGAAGACGGGGAACGTCACTCCACATGGTTTCTGCAAGCGAAATCCCGGGACGATCTTCGCCGCCGCATGGCCGCCCATAAGCAGATCGGCGATTTCACCATGGGCATGATGGGCCGCTCGCCGGACCACGTATCGTCATTCGTCACCGGCATGGCGACCGCGCCCGGAGTCTTCGACAGCGAGGAGTACAAGTTCGGCGAGAACATCACGGCCTATTACGAGCACATGAAGAAGAACGATATTTTCGCCACCTATGCCGTCATCCCGCCGCAGGCCGCCCGCAACCCGGAATTCTATGAACGGCAGAACCTCCCGATCCCGACCCTCAGGGTGGTGCGGGAAGAGGACGACGGCGTGGTCATCTCCGGAATGAAGATGCTGGCGACGTCGGCCGTGTTCTGTGACGAGATCTGGATCGGCAACCTCATCCCCCTCGCCCCGAGCCAGGTGAAGGAGGCAGTGACCTGCGCTGTCCCGTGCAACGCGGCCGGGCTCACCATGTGGATGCGCCAGCCGATTTCGCTCAACGCCAAGAACCAGTTCGACCAGCCGCTCACCTGGGCATTCGACGAGACCGACGTGCTGGTGATGTGCGACGAGGTCAAGGTGCCGTGGGAGAAGGTGTTCGTCATGGACGACCCGATCCGCGCCCGCGAAATCTACATCAAGACCCCGGCCCACTGTTACGGCAACCACCAGTCCAACGTCCGGTTCTGGTCGAAAATGGGCCTGATTCTGGGTCTCTGCAAGAAAGTGACCGAGGCGACCGGCGCCAACGAGGTGCCGGCCGTCCGCGAGGTGCTCGGCCGCATGTCGGCGCTGGAGGCCACACTGTCGGGCATTATCCACGGGCAGATCGAGGCCGCCGAGGATTGGCCCGACGGTTTCAAGACCTTCAACCGCCGAATGATGTATGCCGGGCTCAACTGGTGCACCGAGAACCACTCGGCAATCGTCGATATTCTGAGGGAACTCTCCGGCGGCGGGGTGTTCCAGATGCCGGCCAGTGTGACCGTCGTGCACGACGAGGCCCTCAAGCAGCAGTTCGACACCTATTTCCAGACGCCGCAGATGAATGCCCTTGACCGCATGAAGCTGTTCCGGCTGGCCTGGGACGTGGTGGGAACCGAGTTCGCCGGCCGCCAGCAGCAGTACGAGAAATTCTATGCCGGCGCATCCTTCATCGTCCGCAACCACTCATTCCGGGAAACCCCGTGGGACGATTTCGATGCATTCGTGCAGGATTTCATGGACGGCTATGACGTCCCGGAACCGGCGGCGAGGAAAGAAGCGGCGGAGTAGGTAGCCCGTATTTCGCGCCAGGATTATGCGGGCTGGAGCTACACCCCGAGATATCGCTGCTTGAGGTCTTCGTCGGCGCGCAGCGCGTCGGAGTCGCCCGACCAGACCACTTTGCCGCGCTCGACGATGTAATGGCGGTCGCCGATCCGCGTCAGCGTATCGACGTTCTTGTCGATCACCAGGATCGACTCGCCGTGGGCCTTGAGGCTCTCCAGGCATTTCCAGATCTCGTCCCGGACCAGGGGCGCCAGGCCCTCCGTCGCCTCGTCGAGGATCAACAGCTTGGGATTGGTCATCAGCGCACGGCCGATGGCCAGCATCTGCTGCTCGCCGCCCGACAGTTGGTTGCCCATGTTGCCCAGCCTCGCATGCAGGGCCGGGAACATGGCGAGGACTTTCTCGAGGTTCCACGGGTCGGAAGAGCCCGAGCGATTGTCCTCGGTCGCCACCAAATTTTCCATCACCGTAAGATTGGGGAAGACCTGGCGGCCCTCGGGAACAAGGCCGATCCCCATTTGGGCGATCTTGTAGTCCGGCGTACCCAGAACTTCCTGGCCGTCGAAGGTGATCGAGCCGGCCTGCGGCGGCACGATGCCGATGATCGAGTGGACGGTGGTGGTCTTTCCCATGCCGTTCCGGCCGAGCAGGGTCACCACCTCGCCCCGTTCGATTTCCAGGGACATCCCGAACAGGACCTGGCTCTCCCCATAGGAGGTTTCGAGATTGGCGACCTTAAGCATGCGCCGCGTCATCCTCCCCCAAATAGGCCGCGCGAACTTCCGCGTTGCCGCGGACTTCCTCGGGCGTGCCGGTTGCAATCCCCCGGCCGTAGACGAGTACGGTCACACGATCCGCCAAGGAAAAGACGGTGTCCATGTCGTGCTCGATCAGCAGCATGGAGTGCCTTCCCTTGAGGCCGCCCAGAAATTCCCTGATCCGCGCCGAGTCTTCGGCCCCCATGCCGGCTGTGGGCTCATCCAACAAAAGCAATTTGGGGTCGGTGGCCAGGGCCATGGCGACTTCCAGCTGGCGCTTCTCCCCATGGCTCAAATTGTCGGCGAGGATGTTCGCCCGATCCGCCAACCCCAGATCGGACAAAATCTCCATTGCCGGTTCGGTCAGGCTTGAATCCTTTGCAGCCGGCTTCCAGAACCGGAAGCTGTGTCCCTGATGCGCCTGAATGGCCAGGGCGACATTCTGGAGCGCGCTGAAGTGGCGGAAGACGCTGGTGATCTGGAACGACCGCGCAAGGCCCAGATGAGAACGCTCGGCGGCGGAGAGGCCGGTGATGTCCTGCCCGTCGAATAGGATGCGGCCCGAATCCGGCTTCAACATCCCCGAGACCTGCGCCAGCAGTGTGGTCTTGCCGGCGCCATTCGGGCCGATGATCGCGTGGATTTCCCCCTGGTGGATGTCGAAGAAGAACTGATCGGTGGCCACCACGCCGCCGAAGCTCTTCGTCAAATCCTCAACCTTGAGAATGGGATCAGCCATCACCGGCCTTCGATTTGGGAAGCAGGCCCCAAACGCCCTGCTTGGCAAACAGGACGAGCAGGACCAGAAGCGGTCCAAAGATCACGGGCCAGTTTTCGGTGAACCCGGAAATGATTTCCTCGAAGAGCAGGAAGGCGAAGGCGCCGACGACCGGGCCGAACAACGTCCCCATGCCGCCCACCAGCACCATGATCATGATCTCGCCGGACCGGAACCAATGCATGAACTCGGGCGTCACGAACTCGGTCAGGTTGGCGAGCAGGAAACCGGCAATCCCGCACATGCTGCCCGATATGACGAATGCCAATAGCTTGTAGCGATAGGTGGGAAAGCCGATGGCCTGCATCCGGGCTTCGTTCTCGTGGCAGCCCCGGATGACCATGCCGAAGCGGGAATTGATCAGCCGCCACGATATGTACATGCAAAGGACGAGAAAACCGAGGATCAGATAGAACAATATCCACTCGTTCCCGAGGTCGATGAAGGCGGCGAACTCGCTGCGGTCCGTCGGCAAACCATCGTCGCCGCCGTAAGTTTCCAGACTGATACCGATGAAGAACAGCAGCTGGGTCATGGCCAGCGTGATCATGATGAAATAGATGCCGCTGGTTCTGAGGCAAATGGCGCCAATGATGAAAGCGACGACGGCGCTGCCGCCGATGGCGACGAACAGCTGCAGCCAGCCGTTGGTGATTTCATGAAAGGCCAGGATGCCGACCGCGTAGGACCCCAATCCCAAATAGGCCGCATGGCCGAAGCTGATCATGCCGCCGAAGCCAAGAATGATATCCAAACTCAACGCGGCGATGGCAAAGATCATCACACGCGAAATCAGCGTGATGTAGAACGTCTCGTCCAGGGCCGTCACCAAGGGCGGCACGGCAACGAGAACGACGAAACCGATGGCGAGCAGCCAGCTTTTCAGGCGTGTGAGTTCCATGACTAACCCGTCCTCGCCGGAAACAGGCCCTGGGGTTTGAAGAACAGCACCCCGGCCATCAAAATGTAGATCAGCATCGACGCTATCGCCGGCCCCGCCGTCTGGGCAATTTCCAGCGGGAAGATTTTTTGCATGGCGATGGGCAGCATCGAGCGCCCCACCACTTCGAAAACCCCGATAATCACCGAAGCGACCAGCGCGCCGCGGACGGATCCGATACCTCCGATGACGATGACGACGAAGGCCAGGATAAGCATCTCATCCCCCATACCGGACTCGACGGAGATGATGGGCGCCGCCATCAGGCCGGCGAGGCCGGCGAAAAACGCGCCGAGGCCGAACACAAAGGTATTCAGGAACCGGATGTTGACGCCCATCGCCCTGATCATCTGGGTGTTGGAGGCGCCCGCGCGGATCAGCATTCCGACCTTGGTCTTGGCGATCAGGAAATAGATCACCGCCGCGACCAGGAGGCCCACGCCGATAATGAACAATCTGAAGACGGGATAGGGCGCATCGGGGAATATCTCCACGTTGCCGGCAAAAAGCTCGGGCGTCGGCATGGGCTGGGGATCAACGCCCCAAACCAGCTTGACGCCCTCGTTAAAGAACAAAATCAGCCCGAACGTGGCCAGCACCTGATCCATGTGATCGCGGAGATAAAGGGGCCGCAGGGTCAGCATTTCGATGATGATGCCGAGGATCACCGACGACGGAATAATCAGCAGAAAGGCGATAAAGAAGCTGCCCGTCCAGGCAACGAACGTCGAGGCGAAATAGGCCCCCATCATGAACAAGGCGCCATGCGCCAGATTGACCACGTTCATGATGCCGAGCACCAAAGTCAGGCCGGCGGAAATCAGGAACAGAAACACCCCGAACTGGATACCGTTGAGCGTCTGTTCGAGGACAAGCAGTGTACTCATGAGGTTTGACCGGGGCTCCGGGCGCTATCGAATATCAGGCATTGATTGACTTGGCCGGGAAAGCACACGCCTTCCCGGCCAGACAGTCAATTCGGACAGAGTGACGAGACCGGGCTTACCAGGTCATCGAGCACTGGGTGTGATAGGCATCCTTGTGGCCGCGGAAGACGGTCTTCCGGGTCACGATGGTCGGATTTCCATCCTTGCCCGCAACAACTTCCCGCAAATAGTAATTCTGGATCGGGTTGTGATTGTTGTTGAACTGGAAGCCGCCACGCGGACTATTGATATTCGCCGTCCGCATACCGGCCCGGATGGCGTCATGGTCCGACAGGTTGCCCTTGGCCGCCCGGACACCCAGGTCCATCAGCAATGCGGCGTCGTAGCCTTGCACCGAATACATGGTCGGATGCTTGCCGTACTTCTTCTTGTAATCCTCGATGAACCGGACGTTGGCCGGGTTGATCGACGTGGGATCCCAGAAGCTGGCGTGACGGTTGCCGATCGCCGATTTGCCGAATGCGGCGAGAGTCAGATAGTCGACGACGAATGCCGTGTTGATTGGAATCGTCTTGTCGAGGCCGGCAGCCTTGTACTGCTTGATCAAGGCGATGCCCATGCCGCCCGGCGCGAATGTGAAGATCGAGCCCGGCTTGGCGGCGCGAATCTGCGACAACTCGGCCTGGAAGTCGGTCTGGCCCAACTTGAAGAACGTGGTGCCCGCAATCTTGCCTTTGTAGTACCGGGTGAACCCCGAGACCATATCCTTGCCCGCCTGGTAGTTGGGCGCCAGCAGCCATACGTTTTCCACCTGGCCTTGCAGGGCCTGACCCATGGCTTCGGGCGTATCGTCGTTGTTCCACGATGCGCGGAAGAAGTACGGGTTGCAGCGTTTGCCGGAAAGCTGGGACCAGCCGGCGTTGGTGCTGATCAGGAAGACCTTGTTGTCCAAAGCCTGCTTGTAGACCGCGGCAAGAACGTTGGACCACGTGATGCCGGCGACAAAATGCACCTTGTCCTGCTTGATCAGCTTGTCCATCTGCTGGCGGCCGACGTCAGGCTTGTTCTGGGTGTCGGCGACCACGTACTTGGTGGGCAGGCCGCCGATCTTCCCGCCAAGATGATCCAGGGCGAGCTCGAAGCCTTCCTTCTGGACCTTGCCGAAGATACCGCGGCCGCCGGAAAGGCCACCGAGGAAACCGACACGGACTTCCTTGTCCTGGGCGACGGATGGCGTGCCGGTCAAAGGCTGAAGCATCAGCGCTCCGAGGGCAGCAAAAGCCAATAGTTTGATTTTCATAAAACTCCTCCCAAAGAGTGATTCAAGGGTACTGCCCCAGGGGCAATGCGAATACTTTGATCGGGCCTGAGCCCTTGTCGGATACAACTATAGGAGAATGTCGCCCTGAATCTCAATGGTTTAGCGGTCACAATCCGGGAAAAACTGCGAGCCGTTCTCGACCGGCTCAAGCCGTCCCATCGACCATTTTCACCAGTTCGCGCCGCAAAACCTTGTTGGCCGCGTTGCGCGGCAGGCTCTCCATCTCGACATATTCCTTGGGACGCTTGAAACCAGCTAAACCGGAGGACCTGAGGTAGCCGTCCAATTCGGCTCCATCGACGTCACCCGCGGCGACGATGCATGCGACGGCCTTCTGGCCCCATTTCGGATCATTGACGCCTACGACCGCACAATCTCCAACGCTCTGGTGCTTGAGCAGAAGGCCCTCTATTTCGCCGGGATGGATGTTTTCGCCCCCCGAACGGATCATGTCGTCGGCGCGGCCGATCAGATCGACGTCCCCGTCCGCGCGCCGCAGGCACACGTCGCCGGTGTAGTACCAGCCGTCGCGCACTTTCTCCGCGGTGGCATCCGGCCTATTCAGGTATTCGCTGAAAATCGTATCGATTGTGGCATCGACGATCAGTTCTCCCTCCTCGCCGGGCTGCACGAGGTCGTCGGGCTCCCCGTCGATTGTGATGACCCGCGTGCGGCTATAGAAGCCGGGACGCAGCCGGATATGCTGCCCGACCGGGTCGGGGTTGTAGAGCGAGCACATGGTCTCGGTCGTGCCGTAAATGTGCCGGACGGTCCCGCCCCACTCGGCGTCCATTCGATCCAGAAGCTCCGGTGCGATCTCCCCGCCGCCATAGAGCGCCAGCTCCACACCGGAAAAGGCGCCCGGATCATAATTGAGGGCCTGGGTCATGGCGTAGTAGAGCTGCGGAACCGCGAACATGTAGGTGATGCCGTGAGCCGCCATCATTTCGTTGGCCTGCACGGGATTGAATGCCGACTGAACGAAGTACGTGCCGTTGTAGGCGAGCGTCACCAGAAATACGCCGTAGAAGCCAATGGCGTGACTGAGGGGCATGAACCCGAGCGTTCGCAGGTGCCGGCCGTGCCGGACACCCGCCTGTGTCGACAGCCAGAGTATGCGATGCTCGGTGGTCCGCTGGGCGAGGACGACACCCTTCGGCAGTCCGGTGGTGCCCGATGTAAAGAAAATGAAGGCCGGATCTTCGGGATCGAGGTCGGGAGGCGGCCCCAGGGATGACGCCTCACCGCGGCAGTCTCCGAATGCAACGGTTCCGTCCATCGGCTCTCCGAGCGAAACCAGCAGGCCGTCCGGGGGCAGCGCCGCCCCGACCGCGCCCGCCAATTCGGCATCCGATTGGATTACCGCGGCAGCGATTTCGCCGTCCCCGATGAGCCCCGCAATATCCGCCGGCGGCAACCGGAAATTGAGAAGCGCCGGCACCGCCCCCAGCCGCTGCAGCGCCAGCAGCATGACCGCGTGATCGAACAGGCTCGGGAGCACCGTCGCCACCCGGCTTCCCTTGCCGATTCCCAGTTCCTTCAGTCCCGCGGCGACGGTTTCGATTTCCGCGACGAGTTCCGCGTAGGTCAGGGTCCGGTCCGTCAAGTCATCGACGATGGCCAACTGATCGGGACCGCGTTCCGCCGACATCCAGACGAGTTGAAAGCAAGTCAGCATCGCGGGCTAAACACCGTCGGGGAGGCGGACCTTCTCTTCGTTCGAGCGGCTGTCCTTCGACAGAAACGATTTGAGGGCCTCCAGAAAATACGGCTCGTCGACGGAGCGCATGACGTTTTGAATCTCGAATTCGGTCGCCTCCTCGAGCGACCGCCGCCAGCCCATATGGAAGCTGTCCTTGGCCATCCCCTGAAGGTGGGTGGGACCCGCGGCCAGGTCCCTGGCGACGTTCCAGGCATGCGCCTGTAGCTCGGCGTCGGGATAGACCCGGTTGACGATCCGCCAGTCTTCCGCCTCCTTGGCGCTCAGCGTACGGTTGGTCATCATCAACTCCATGGCGCGGCGGAAGCCGACGATCTTCGCCAGCGTGTAGGAGGTGGTGGCGTCATTGGCGAGCCCGATTGAATGCCAGGCGCACAAGAACGACGCGCTTTCGCCGGCGACCACCATGTCGGAGCAGAGCGATATCCCAAGTCCCGCGCCGGCCGCCGGGCCGTTGACGGCCGACAGAACGGGCTTCGGCATGCGAACGATCCGGTGAAAGACCTGGTGCCACCAGTGGGCCAGGTGACGGAAGTGCGTGGCGATGGGTTCCAGCCCCTCCTCGACGTCGGGAATCTCCTTGAGATTGAAACCCGCGCAGAACGCCTTTCCGGCGCCGGTGATCAGGACCGCGCCGACTTCGCCGTCGTCCTCGGCCCGCATCAGCGCATCGAATGTTTCCTGAACGCCCTGAAAATCCATGGCGTTGGCGTATTGAGGCAAGTTGAAGGTGAGCTTGGCGACCCCTTCCTCGACCTCGTATAAAATGTGTTCGTACCCGTATTCGGACATCCCAGCCCCCTAACCCCAAACTTCGGCGGCGGTCTCGACGATCAGCGACAGCTTCGCCTTCTCCACGTCCACCGTAACAGGGTTGCCGGCGACCGTGCTGGCAAATCCGCATTGCGGGCTGAGGCAAAGCTGATCGAGGCCGATGTACTTCGCCGCTTCCTCGATCCGGGATTTCAACGAGTCCTTGGATTCCATTTCGGGCGTCTTGGAGGAGACAATTCCCAAAACGGCCACTTTGTCCTCCGGCACAAACCGGAGCGGCTCGAAATCGCCCGACCGTTCGTTGTCATACTCGAGGAAAAAGGCGTCGACATCGAGCTTGTTGAAGAACATTTCGGCGAAGGTCTCGTAGCCGCCTTCGGACAGAAATTTGCCCTTGTAGTTGCCGCGGCACATGTGGACGGCGACGGTCACGCCGGCCGGACGGCCGCGCAGGCAGTCATTGAACAGATCGACATAGTCGGCCATCAGCCGGTCCGGATCCAGGCCGTCCTCGCGGACCCGCGCCTGCACCTTCGGATCGCACAACATGGGGATCGGCACGTCGTCGAGCTGAATGTAGGTACATCCGTCCGCCGCCAGCGCTTCGATTTCCTCCCGGTACACCGCCGCCAGATCGGCGAAGTAGGCGGCCGTATCGGCGTAGACGCCGTCCTGGATCGTTTTGCCGAGCCGGAACAAATGCATGGTCGGCGGCGAAACGATTGTCGTCTTCGGCGTTTGCGCCGTGCGCGCCTTGAGATAGCCGAATTCGTCTCCGGCGATGGTCCGCGAACGCCCGACCTTCGAAACGACGATCGGCGCCGTGAAGCTCTGCTCGTGACCATGATCGTCGTGAAAGGTGAAAAGCGACTCGCCGACTTCCAGGCCATCGACCCGCTCGACGAATGTGGACCAGTAGGAGGCGCGGCGAAACTCGCCGTCGGTGACGGATTTCAGCCCCACCGATTCCTGGAGCGCGATGACGTCGTCGATCGCCTGGTTCTGGACCCGGGTGAACGCCTCCTGGCCGATTTCGCCCGAATGAAATTTCTTGAAAGCGTCGTTGATGGTCCGGGGCCGCAATAGGCTGCCGACATGATCGGCGCGGAACGGCGGCGCTGATCGTTCGGCCATTCGAGTCCTCCCTGGTCTTGTCGTTCGTTGTCCGGTTGAAACCCTAACCGGCAGTTTCTAGGATCATCAAGCAAACAATAGGCGCCCAGTGGGACGAACGGGAGGCATCATGAGCAGCGACCGCCGGGAGCAGACGCGCCGCGTCTGGCTCGAAACGCTGGAGAAATACAAACGGGACGGAGACGCCGCCGGCAGCGACGATTACTGGTCGCCGAGCCTCGACTGCGCCTCTCGCGACGAAATCATCTCCATTCAAAACGAGAAGCTCGCCGCGGTGACGCCCTTCCTCTACGAGAACAGCGATTTCTACCGGCGGCGGTTCGACCGTTTGGGCATTGCGCCGACCGATATCCAGAACGTGGACGATCTCCCGAAGTGGCCGGTCGTCGACAAGGCGGAGATGATGGCGGACGTCGAGAAATCTCCGCCCTACGGCACCTACTCGACCCATGACGACGAACTGTGGGCGGAGCGGGGCTGGATGATTTTTTCGTCGTCCGGTTCGACCGGCGTGCCCCGGGTATTCCGGTACTCGCAGATCGACCGGGAATATTGGGCCTGGGCCAATGCCCGGGCGATGCACTCCCACGGCATCCGTCCCGACGACTCCGTGCTCATCTGTTCGGGCTATGGCCCCCATGTCTTCGCTTGGGGCGTCCAGTTCGGCTTGGCGAAGATGGGCGTGCCGACCATCCCCGGCGGCGGCATGACGGGCGAGATGCGCGCCCGGATCGTCGACCGCTTCAAGCCGACGGTCATCTGCGGAACGACCTCGTACGCCCTGCACCTGGGCCGCGTCATGGAGGAGCTGGGGCTGGATCCCGCGGCGAGCTCGGTCAAGCGGATGCTCGTCGGGGGCGAGCCGGGGACCGGAATCAAGAACACCCGCGACCGGCTGCAGGGCTTGTGGGACGCGGAAATGGTCGAGTTCTACGGCTGCACCGAAGCCTCCCCCCATTGCGGCGGATATTCCTGTCCCGCATCGGAGGCCGAGGACGGCACCGTGACCACGCATCTGATGGAGGACATTCAGATTTGGGAACTGGTCGACGCCGAGTCCAAGGAGAATGTGGACGAGGGCGAGCGGGGCCTGACGGTGTGCACCTGCCTCAACTCGGAAAGCTCACCTCAGTTGAGATTCCTGGTCGGCGACTACACCACCTACACGACCGAGAAATGCGACTGCGGCCGCACCCACGTCCGCGCCGTCGGATCGTTCTCCGGGCGGGCGGACGATCTGATCAATCTCCGCGGCAACAAGATGTACCCGGACCAGATCGAGGAAGCGGTCCGCGCGGTACCGGGGGTCGGGGACGAATATGAAATCGTCCTGACCACCAATGACAATGATCTCGACATCATGACGGTGCGCGTCGAGCATGCGGATGACGTCGGGGACGCCGTGGGCAACGAGGTCCGCAGCCGCTGCGAGGTTCGCGTTGACGTGGAGGTCCTGGCGCCGGGGACGCTCCCCAAGACCGAGTTCAAGGCCAAGCGGGTCCGCGACGAACGAGCCGGCTGAATTATTTTGCGAGTGTCGACAGGCCGAGAAGAGCCGGATTTTCGTGAACCGCCAGCTTTATCGGGATGTCCCGCAAATAGTCCCGGAACCGTCCCTTCGCCTGAACGCGGTCGAGGAATGACGACGCCTGCAATCTCTCGCCGAGACGCGGCAGGATCCCGCCCATCAGGTATACTCCGCCGCGCGCGCCCAGGGTCAGCGCCGTATCCCCGACGAAGCCGCCGAGCATGGCGAAGAAGCGGGAGACGGTTTCCGCCGCCAATTCGTCGCTGTCCATCGCGCCGGTGATTTCGGCGGGGTCCGCGAATACCGCCGGCAAATTCCGAACCGCGGCCAGCGCCCGATAGAGGTTGACGATTCCCTGGCCTGACAAGACCCGCTCGGCCGATACATGGCCGAATTCCCGCCGCAGGATTTGAAGGAGCTCGTACTCTTCGTCGTCGGCCGGCGCCATCGCGACATGTCCGCCCTCCGTCGGGACGACCGCCGGTCCGTTTTCGCCCGGTACGAGTGCCGCGACGCCCAGACCGGTGCCGGGTCCGATCACCGCGATGGGTGCGCCTTCGATCGCCTGGCCGCCGTTTATGGTGTCGACATCGTCCGGTTGCAGGAGCGGCACCGCCATGGCGTTCGCGGCAAAATCGTTCAGGACGCTGGCCGCCTCGAAGCCGAAACCGTCCCTTAGGCCCCGAACCGAAACGGTCCAGTCCGAATTGGTCATAACCGCGGCCCCGTCCGACACCGGACCGGCCACCGCGACAGCGGCCCGAGTGATCTCCTTGTCCGGGTTTTCGTCCAGGAAGCCGCGGAGCGCGTCATCGAAGGTGGCAAAATCGGCGGTCGGGAAACGGACGATATCGCCGAGCTCACCGGGACGCCTGGCGACGGTGAACCGGGCGTTTGTCCCGCCGATATCTCCGAGTACGGTTCCGGTCACATCAATTCGCCGCTGGGCCCCGCCGGACCTTGATCAAGGCCTGAATGAATGTCCGCCCCCACTTCTTGACGTCGTTGCGTTCAATGGCCGCCATCATCGAATCGTAACGCTCCCGGCGCTCCTCCAGAGGCATGCCGAGCGCCATCGCGATGGCATCGGATACGCCATCCTGTCCAAACGGATTGACCACCAGCGCGCCGTCCAGATAGTCGGCGGCGCCGGCAAACCTGGACAGGATCAGCACGCCCGGATCGTGCGGATTCTGGGACGCGACATACTCCATGGCGACCAGGTTCATTCCGTCACGCAGCGGCGTCACGAAGCCGGCCCGGCTCTCGTGATAGAAGCGCGCCAGCTGAGCCCTGGTATAGCTCTTGTTGATGTAGTTGATCGGCACCCAATCGAGATCGGCGAACCGTCCGTTGATATGCCCGGCTTCGGCCTCCAGCTCGTGACGAATTTCACGATATTCCGGCACCTCGGCCCGGGACGGCGGCGCGATCTGAAAGAAGGTGACCTTGCGCTGGAATTCGCTGTATTTGGCCAGGAACCTCCCATAGGACCGAAATCTCTCGATCAGACCCTTCGAATAGTCCAATCGATCGACGCCGATGAGCCAGTCCGTGTCGCCATGCTGGCGGCGCAGGTTTCGGTGCCAGGCGAGGCTCTCCGCGTCCGCGCCGCTGCGCTTGAACTGGTCCGCATCGATACCAACGGGGAACACGCCGATCTGGACACGCCGGCCGTCGAGCTCGGCATGCCTGGTCGTCACATTGGCGCCCACCTCGTAGCGCAGGTAGTCGAGGAACGCCCGTTTGTACTTCTCGGTCTGAAATCCGATCAGATCGTAGTCGAACATTGACCGGACCAGCTGATCGTGGTTGGGAAGCGCCGTCATGATTTCGGTCGCCGGGAACGGCGTGTGCAGGAAGAAGCCGATTTTCTGTTCATGGCCCCGCGTCCGGAGCTCGGCCGCTATCGGGATGAGATGGTAGTCGTGCACCCAAATGATGTCGGTTTTGCGAAGCAACGGAGACAGTCGCTCGGCAAAAAGCCGGTTGACTTCGATGTACCGGGAATATTGCTGGCGGTCGAAATAGGCCATATCCAGCCGGTAGTGCAGCAGCGGCCAAAGGGTGCGATTGGCGAAGCCGTTGTAGTACTCGTTGTAGTCCCGCCGCGACAGTTCCATGGTCGCGAATGTAATGCCGGCTTGTTCGCTGACGACCGGGTCCGGGCGGTGGTCGGTGCCGACCTTGCCGTTCCACCCGAACCACAATCCCCCGCTGTCTCCGAGTGCGTCGAGCAGCGCCGTCGCCAAACCGCCGGCCTGCGCCTTCTTGTCCCCGGGATCGGGAACACGATTTGAAATGACGACCAGCCGGGGCGGTCTAGAAGACATCGTCCCAGGGCCTCGATAGCTGCATCGCGGAATTTATCAGACCCACCATCGAATAGGTCTGCGGGAAGTTGCCCCACAGTTCGCCGGTATTCGGATCCAGGTCTTCGGACAACAGCCCGACATGATTGCGCCGCGACAGCATCTCCTCGAATATTTGCCGCGCTTCCCCGGTCCGCCCGATTTTCACCAGCGCGTCGATGTACCAAAAGGTACAAATGATGAAGGAGTTTTCGGGATGGCCGAAATCGTCCGCCTTGGCATAGCGCATCAACAGATTGCCGCGGCGAAGTTCGGCGCCGACCGCGTCCACCGTTCCGGCAAACCTGGGATCGTCGGAATCGAGAAATCCGAGCTCCAGCAAAAGCAGGAGGCTGCCGTCGACATGGCTCCCGCCCCAGGTGTCGACGAAACTGTTGCGCTCGGCGTTATAGGCATTCTCGTCGATGGCCGCGCGAATGCGATTGGCGTGCCCGTTCCAATAGGCGGCCCTGTCCTCCAGCCCAAGCTGTTCGGCGATACGCGCCAACCGATGGACACCCGCCCAACACATGACGCTCGAGTAGGTGTGGACGTGGGCATCTCCACGGAGTTCCCAAAGGCCGGCGTCCGGTTTGTCGTACAGATCGACGCAGCGTTCGCCGACCGGTTCGAGATAACGGAACAGGTCGGCGTCGCCGAGACGGGAAAGCCGGTTGTCGAAGAACGTCTGGGTCACCGCCAGGATGACCGAGCCGTAGCCATCGTTCTGAATATGCTCATAGGCCTGGTTGCCCCGGCGCACCGGCCCCATGCCCCGATATCCCGGCAGGGTCTCCACCAGTTCCTCGATCAGTTGGCGTTCGTAATGAATGCCGAAGACGGGCTGTATGACCTCACGCTCTTCTTCCTCCTCTTCTTCGGCGATCAGATTGGTGATGTAGTGGAGGAATTCCTCCATGGTCTTCGTGGCGCCCAGCCGGTTGAGCGCGCGAACCACGAAATACCCGTCCCGAAGCCAGCAAAACCGGTAATCCCAGTTGCGCTCCGTGTCCTTGGCCTCGGGGATCGACGTGGTCAGGGCGGCGACGATCGCGCCGCTCTCTTCGAAGTTGCACAGCTTCAGGGTGATGGCGGCCCGGATCACCGCATCCTGCCACTCGAAGGGGATCGAAAGGTACCGGGTCCATTCCCGCCAGTACTCGCAGGTGCGTTCGAAAAAGTCCCGGGAAGTGCCGGCAATGGGCGTGTTCAGCGTTTCGTCGGGACCCAGCATGATATTGATCGGCTCGTCGATCACGAACGCGGTCTCGTTGAGGATATAGGTCACCGGGACATCCGTCGTACAGCGCAGCACCACATCCTCGCCGATATAGCGTATGTGGTTGGAGCCTCGGGTCGTCGGCACCTGTTTCGCCCCCCAACCCGTTGCCGGACGGAGCCGGATACGAATTCGGGGCCGTCCGGAGAGAGCCCGGATTTGCCGTACCACCCCGATGGGGCGGAATATCCGGTCCGTCCGCTTGAACCGAGGCGCGAAATCGACGATTTCGAGCACTCCGTCCTTGTCGTCGCGCAGCGTCGTGATCACCACCGCCGTGTTCTTGATGTATCGCTGCTCGCTCGACGCGCAACCGATCAGTTCGACCTCGAAATAGCCGTAGTCCAATGAACCGTGATCATTGGCCAGAAGCGAACAGAACATGGGGTCGCCGGCCAAATCGGGGAAACATCCCCATACATACCGGCCGCGCCGGTCGATCAGCACCCCGATGGCGCAGTTGCCGATGACCGCGAGATTGAGATCTGCCGAAGGTCTTGTCATCCCGAACTCCCGCGCGAGAGCATTTGCAGCCAAGTGTAGAGTATCTGCCGGTCGTCGACGACCATTTGCGCACGGGTCTCCGAGTGGGCGCCGACGCGCACGGAGACCCCGCCGAGTTCGTTCGCGGCCTCGAACGCATATTCGTCGGTGGTGTCATCGCCGAAATAGACCGGCCGGCGGCCGGCAAACGGCGGTTCCGCCATGAAGTGCCTGAGCGCCGATCCCTTGTTGGCGGCGAGGGGCTTCAACTCGGCGAGCTTTTTCCCCTCGATGACCTGAAAGGCGCCGCCCAGTCTTGTCCGGCTGCGATGCAACTCGATCAAGATGTCGCCCTCGGCCTCCGGGGCCAGCCGGAAATGGAGCGCGATAGCGTAGGTCTTGTCTTCGACGAGGATGCCCTCGCGGCCCGAGAAACGTTCGGCCAGACGGTCGATTTCGGCGCGGAAGGCGGCATCCGGCCGGTAGCTCTCCGCCGGCTCGCCGGGCCGGGTGCGAATTTCCAGGCCGTGAACGGCCGCGGCCGCGTACCGGGAGGGCTCGAACATTCTCTCCACGTCGGCAAGTCCGCGGCCGGTCACCAATGCAAACGCGCCGGAAAGCCGGTCCCGGGCCGAATCCAGCGTCGCCCTCAACTCGCCGGGGACATGAACGCCTTCCGGGGTGTCGGCGATATCGACCAATGTGCCGTCCACATCGCAAAACACCGCCAGTCCATCAGGGTCCGGCGGCGGCAGGTCAAGTACGTCAGAAACTAGTTCGGCCATGGCCGGAAGGTATCAAGATTCGGGGTTGGGACAATACGACAGATTCACGAATAGACCTGTGCCAGTTAGAACTGCCCTTCCGTTTGTTCTTGAAATATCTTTCCGACAAATCCTAAACTTCCCCCGTTGCCAAACACATCAAGGCCCCGACCTAGGTCGGGTCGCCCGCGTAATACAAGACCGTTCTGCGGAAACGCGCGGGAATCCTCATGTCTTGATGATTGTTTGGCAACCGGCCCGGCACCCGCTGGGCTTGCAACGCATCAACGCGGGCGGTTGAGAATGATTGATCGGCATGAATGCGGCCACTGTGGAGCTCGCGTCGACGACGATCCGTTTGTTTGCGTGGCAGGCTTTTCAACTTTCAAGGGGTGCCGTGCGGCGCGTTTGCTGCTCGCGCCTAAATCGCGATCTTCGACCCCCCTGACAGGTAGGGTCCGAAGAAAGGTAGAGAACTGGTTGGGACTTAAAATCGCCCGCCTGAACCGCCGTCAGATAGACGACTAATGCCACATCCCTGCTGGCTGTTTTTCATTGGTTCTTGGATCGGCCCAGAGCGGACGATCAAGCGGCTCGGCTCAAAACGGCGTGCCAAACCGAAATCATTTTTTCAGACAGATTTCTGGATTGTGCCGGCGTGCTTGGTGATCGCGCTCATTGGTCCGGACCGAATCCACCGAATACTCGGTCGGATCAGTCGGACCTATTCCGAAGATCATGCTCGTCAACGTCATCGGGGCCGGCGGTTTGACCGGCCCTAAGCGGCCAGACATTAGGCGCCTATAATCCATAGCTGGAGCAATGACCATCAGCCCCTTCGTAATTGGAAACCTAGTTTCGCCGAATTGGTGTGGTGATACTAGTCTTCCTCCCGTTCCGGGCGGTAGCGTTTTCCGCCGCCGAGCTTGTAGAGCCGCTTGTAGTGGCCGGTCCGGAACCGGCGGCTTTCGAACAGCGTGCGGATAAAGGTCACCTGCTCGACCTCCAGGTCCAGCTTGCCGGCGATCTCTCCGTCGGTCAGGCCCATGTTCTCCCGCTGCGCGTCGACCTGATCCCAGTCCTTCAGGCGGTAGGGATCGCCGATGCGTATCTGGATGTTATGGCTCATCCGGAAGATCCGCTCGCCGAATTCCTCCACCATGTCCTCGGTGACGCCGGCCTCGTCGTAGAGCGTATATCCGGCCATGCCGCTACTCCGCCGCCTCTTCGGCGGCGTCCTCGGCGGCCTCCAGCCGCCGGATCGGATCGGCGAGCGGCGCCTGGGTGGCGATGGGACAGACCCGCATGCACTCGAAGCACTGGGCCAGGAGGCCGCCCGAGCCGACGGACATCTTGTACCAAAGCGTCTTGTGCTCGGGCTTGTGGAGCAGGCTTTCCCGCTCTTCGGCGCTCGCCGCGCTCATCACCTCGTTCATCACCGAGGAGATGGTCTCGTACTGCTGGGTCATCTCCGCGCAGGCGGCCATGTCGTAATTCATCTCCGCCTGGTTGCCGTCTTCGTCGATGGCGCCGCTGAGGCACTGGACCGGGCAGAACTTCATGCACGGCGTGCGGCCGGTGGAGCGGTACATGCTGACGCAGCTGGGCGCCGGACAGGGGTTCTCCTGCATCGGCTCATCGGGCGGAAGCTCCAATTCGGTGAAAACCGACGCGAAATACATGTAGCCGTATTCGGGGTGCAGCAGGATGTCGCCGGCCAGCGAGCTCGCCCCGATCCCCGCCAATTCGGCATGCAGCTTGAGGCTCTGGAGCGGGACCCTGGGACCCAGTTCGGGATCGATGTCCGGGGGCGTGTAGATGGCGCGCTCCCCGAACGTGCGCTCGATGAAAAACGACAATCCGTAGGCGATGGTGTAGGCCCGCCCTTCGGTGGAGCCGAAGAACGCCATGGCCTTCGCGGGCACCGTCCAGGCGCCTTGGGTCTGGCCGCCGACGCCGAGCGAGATCACCGATTTCACCCGCGGCATCATATCGTTCGGGCGATGTCCGGCGGGCGCGATGCGATTGATTGCGTCGAGGTCGGCAACGCCGGCGACCAGCGCGCCCTTGCGCAGGCAGTATTCGAGGACCTTCTTCTTGGCCTCTTCGGGATCGATGTCGCGTTTGCGCTTCGGCATCGGCTACGCCGCGGGCTGGCCCGCTTCCTCCTGGAAGTCCCCCTCCAGACCGGTCAGCCAGTCGGCGCGGTAGTTCGCCTTGAAGGTCGCGATGATCTCATCCATGGGGACATCGGCATAGGTGCCGCGGTCGCGGAGGTATTCCATGTGCTTGTTGCCGGCCTGATCGAACTCGTGAAACAGGGAGTCGGTCTCGCCGTCGAAATCCAACGGCTTGAGGCCGAACTTCTCGCACATGGATTTGTTGAAGGCGGGGGTGCATTTCACCCACTTTTCGCCCATGTGGACGTCGCAGTAGGAATGCCAATAGAAGACGTCGTCGCCGAGCGCCTCCAGCAGCTTGTCGGTCGCCAGGTGATTGATCACGTCGGCATAGCCGGGACGCGCCGGAATCCCATGGATGCGGCAGCACGCCGCCATCAGCGCCGCCTTGGGAACGCACCACCCGCGGCCCGTCTCCACCGCGACGCTCGCCATGTAGGACCTGGGGTCGGTCGGCGGCAGATACGGGTCGTAATAGATGCCGTCCCGGATGGCATAGAACAGATTCAGGACCTTGCCCTTGGTGTCCGTCGCATCGCCCACGTGCTCGGCGGCATAGGCCCGGACCGCGGGGTGATCCATGTCGGCGAACCGGCCCGGGTTCAAATAGGTTTCGGCGGCGGCCATGGCGTCCATATCAGGCGATCCTGTGCTCTTGCCTTGCCGGGAATGGTATCACGTCACCCCCGCTTGTCCACGAAACGGGGGGCTTTGACGCTCTTTTCGAATTCCTTGGCCAAGGTCCCGAGCTCGAGGAACTCGACCTCCGGCGTCACTTCGAAAACCCGCTTCGTATCGGCGGTGAGCCGGTCCCGCATCGCCGCTTCGTCGGCATCGCGCCGGAGCTCCACCGACAGCCTGAGGACGTCGTTGCCGTCCTCGCTCGCCAGCGCCTCGGCCTTGAAATCGTTCACCGCGGTGATCTCGAACATGAAGTCCTCGAACTCCTGGTGATTCATGTTGACGCCGCGCACCTTGAAGAAGCCGGCCGTCCGGTGGGCGTGCTCGATCACCGGAAACACGGCGAAATCGCTGCCGGTTTCGCCTTCGGACTTGTAGATCACCACATCGCCCGAATTCCAGCGCAGGAACGGCGCCCCGTTGTGGGAAAACAGGGGCGTGACCACCAACAGCCCCGCCTCCCCTTCGCCGACCGGCTTGTGGGTCTCCTCGTCGACCACCTCGATGTAGGCGAGATCGGTCCAGATGTGAAAACCGTCCCGCTTGTCGCTTTCGGCGCCCATCATCGAGCATTCGGTCATGCCGAAGCAGTCGTAGACCGTCGCGCCCCACTCCCGTTCCAGCTTGTCCCGCTTGGCCTGGGACACCGGCTCGGCGGTGCACATGATCCGGTCGACCGAGCCGTTCGCGAGATCGATCCCCTCGGACTGGGCAAGGTTCGCGAGGTGAAGGCCATAGCTCGACATGCCCATCCACATGGTCGGTTTCAACGCGTCGATCAGCTGGAGCTGCAGCGCCGACGGCGCCGAGTTCCCGGCGCCCGACCAGACCTGGCCGATGCCCATGAGGCGCCCTGCCCGCGCCCACATGTGGCCGGCCGGGTGGATGCCCAGGGGGAACGAGTTATGGGCGACGTAGCCCGGCGTGGTTCCGGCGCATTCGTAGGTCCGGGTGAAGCCGACCATGTTATAGCGGATGTCGTCGTAGGTTTTGGGATAGAACAAGGGCCGCCCGGTCGAGCCGCCGGAGCGCCAGTACTCGCACACCTCAGGTCCGCGGTGATGGCAGAACCCGGTGTAGAAGTCCTCCGTCGGCATTTGGCGGAGGGTTTCCTTGTCGAGGATGGGAATTTTCCCCCATTCCTCGGGATCGTCCAGTTTGTCGAGGTTGATGCCGGAGAGCTTGTCCTTCCAATAGGCCGACCGGCCGGCCTTCTCGACGGCCACCCGCTTTTGACGGCGCTGCAGTTCCTCGATCTCCTTGCGGTCCCTGGGCATCTTGAGCGGCAGGTCGTCGAGCGTATTCACTGTCATCGCATTCCCCGTCTAGGCCGATGTGTCGCCGGCCAGGGCGCCGATCCACCGGGCCTGGGCATCGTAGCCGGCCGACGTCTTTCCGCCGGCCTCCAGCGCTTTCATGTCATCGAGCCGCGCTTGTTTTTCCGGCGTGTCCTCGGCGATCTCCTCCAGGGCGTCCTTGATCATGGCGTCGTAGTCGGCGCCCACCGGACAAACGTCCTGACACCGCCGGCAGCCGGTGACCACCCCTGCCCCCCGAAGGATGCTCTGCCAGAGATTGAAGCTCTCTTCCGACACCAGCAACTCCCGCCGGCTTTCGAGGTCGGTCGCGTCGAAGATATCGGTCAGATGCTCGGTGAGCTGGGCGAACCCGTGAGGCGAGCGGTAGCGGTCGCAGGCCGGCCAATCCCGGTCCCAGTGACCGATCACGTCGCCGGGGCAGGCCGACAGGCACCGCCCGCACTCCGGGCCGAGACAAAGCGCGGTTTCCATCCTTTGATCGGCTTCGCAGTCCACCGAGCACAGAACCGCCGTCAGCATCAGGCGCGGACCGAACTCGGGCGTCAGCAGCTGGAGATTGAGGCCCAGCGTGCCGAGGCCGGCCTCCACCGCGGCGTGGTTGAGAGACAGGAGCGTATCCAGATGTTCGCCCGGATCGTTCCGGTAGCGCCACGGGTCCACATGGGTGGGCGGGATGACGATCGCCGGATACCCCTGGTCCTCGAGCCAATAGACCATGTCAAGGGCGGTTTCCTCGAGCATGGTGAGGGTGAGCTCGTCGTTGTAATACTTGTGCCGTTCGTCCCATCTCGGGATGCGGGTGGTGCCGACGGTGAGCTTCTTGCCGATGACGATCACCCGCTCGCCGTCATAGTCGGTAATGTCCGACGGACGCCGGGGATCATCCGGGTTGGGCGGCGCGGCCTCCAGGATCAGCCCGTCGGCGATGCCGACGATGTCGCCCCCGAACTCCTTGGCTTTCGACTTGATCTGCGCGGCGGTGAGCGGGGCCTGGAACTCGGATACCATCAGGCCTCCTCCGCTTCCGCTTCCCGCTCTCTCTGGCGTTTCTTGAAATCCTGGAGCTGGCGGGCGACGATCCCCTGATAGCCGTCGGGACCCACCCAGCGGATATTCCAGTCGTTGAGCCCGTCGATGCCGGCGCCTTCCGCCCGCGCCAGCTTGAACCCGGCGGCCTTGTCCTTCTTCTCGGGCGTGGTTTCAGGGATCACCTTCTGCATCTTGGCCAGATGGGCGTGATAGTCGTTGCCGACCGGACAGACGGCGAGGCAGCGGGGACAGTCGCCGAAGGACCCGACGACCCGGAGAAGCCCCTGCCAGAATCCGAAGATCTCCCGGTCCTCGAGCAGCCCGCGCCGGTCCTCCGCCGGCTTGGCGATGAACTCGCGCCAGAATTTGAGGATGGTGTGAAACCCGAATTCCTGGGCTTCGGTCGCACAGGCCCGCTTGTCGATATCGAAATGCCCCACCGCGTCCGGCGGGCACGACATCAGGCAGCGCGAGCACGATTCGCCGATGCAGACCTGCTCGGTCATCGGGCTGTCGGCTTCCAGTTCCGCCTCGGTGAGGATACCGGTGAGATAGAGCCTGGGCCCGAACTCGGGCGTCAGGATGTTGACCTCCAGGCCGAAGGTGCCCAGCCCCGCCTCGATCCCCAGGTGCCGGGTCGACAGCCGGCCGTAACTGGCCTTCTTGTAGCTCCAGTCGGTCTCCTGGGCGGCGGTGACAAAGCTGGGATGGCCCGCCTCTTCGAGGCGTTCCGCCAGCCGGTAGGCGATGCGGTCCATGCGCCGGAGCACCAGCATATCCATGTACTGCACCGGCACATTGGTCTTGCATCGAAATGCGCCGACCGGAATGCGTTTGACGATGACGACAACGCTTTTCACGTAGGGCGAGATGCGCTCAGGCGTCTGCGGCCACTTCGGGTCCGGCGGAAATGCGTTCAGGACCTGGGCGTCGGCGATGCCGACAAGGTCGGCGCCGAGTTCCCTGGCCAGGTCCTTGACCGTTGCCGCGTCCATCAGGCGCCGCCGATTTGCAGCTTCGACTTGATCACCTTCATGGTCGGCGTCAGCGGCATGTCGTCGACGAGTTCAAGCTGCTCCGGCCATTTGTTTTTGGCGATCCCGTTTTCGTCGAGGCAGGCGGTGACCGTTTCGAGCGTCGGCGAGGCGCCGTCGGCGGGCTGAATGACGATGCACGCCTTCTCGCCCAGCACGTCGTCCTTCACCGGCACCACCGCGCTCATGGCGACCTCCGGCATCTTGTTCACGACGGCCTCGATGTCGGCGGGATTGAACTTCACCCCGCCCCGGTTGATGATGTCCTTGATCCGCCCGGTGATGGTGAGGTAGCCGTCCGCGTCCATGGTCGCGAGATCGCCGGTCCTGAACCAATCCCCGTCGAAGGAACTCTCGTTGGCTTCCGCATTGTTGTAGTAGCCCGGGAACACCGAGGCGCCGCGAATCTGAAGCTCCCCCTCTTCCCCGGCCGGCAGCGGAGACCCGGCCTCGTCCACCACGCGGATTTCGTTGCCGGGGGTGGCGCGCCCCGCCGAGCCGGCGCATTGGCCGAGGGTGTCGGCCGGACGGTTGTAGGTGCCGGCCTGAAGTTCGGTCATGCCCCAAAGCTGGAGGAGCCTGCCGTTGGGCAACAATCCGTCCACCCAGCGCGCCAGGTCCGGCGGCACCGCCGATCCGGAACAGACGATGATCCGGATGGACGACATATCGAGCCCGTCATAGAGGCCGGCCTGACGGCACGCCGCGTGATGAGCGGGACCGGTGAACAGTATGGTCGGTTTGGCGGTCCCGATGAGTTTGACGTAGTCCGCCGGCGCAAAGCCCGGCAGCAAAAGATTCGCCGCCCCGGCGCAAAGCGCGATCTGCAGGGCGAACAGACCGTACAGATGGCTGAAGGGCGCCGGGCAGAAGACGATATCGTCCGGGGTCACGCCGAACTCGCCGACGGCATGGCGGGCGTTATTGGTGAACGGGTAGGAGGAAACGATCACGCCCTTCGGACTGGAGGTGGTGCCGGAGGTGTAGAGCATGACATTGAGATCATCCGCGGCGACCGCGGGCTTCGGGCCGGCATCGGCATCGGGATCGGTATGGAGTTCGGCGAGCGAAACCGCGCCATCGGGCGCGCTGCCCAGCACGGCGACGAATTCCAGTTGGGGCAGCCGGTCCTTGAGCCCGGTCATCACCTCGGCGGTCGGATAATCCCTGAACGCCTCGACGCAGATCACCCCGCGGGCGCCGGAGTGACCGAGCAGCCCTTCCAGGTCGCCCTCCCGGTAAGGCATGTGGACGGTCTGCATCACCGCGCCGATGGACGCGAGGGCCAAATACGAGATGACGAATTCGGGCACATTGGGGAGCTGGACCGCGACGATATCGCCCTTGCCGAGACCAAGTTGCGTCAGGCCCTGGGCCAACCGGCCGACCCGCCGGTCCAACTCGGCATAGGTGATCGGGTTCCCGCCGGTCACCAGGGCCGGAGCGTCGGGGCGTTCCGCCGCGTGACCGGCCAACCAGTCGGTCAACAGGTGGTCCCGCCACCAGCCGTCCGCCTTAAACTTGGCTTTGGCTTCGTCGGTGTAGTCGACCAGGCCGTCTCGGTTCACCCAGCTTTCTCCCTCGGCTTTCATCCCTCGCCCTCACTTTGGAAAATTTTGTTGGGCTTGCCAACAGTTTGAACGCCAAATGGTTCTTTGATATTGAATCACCCGAGTGACATTCAGGCGGGAGGAACGTCATGCCGGACGGAATTTTTGGCAATCCGGGAAATTTGGTGGAGCCGGATAGGGTCCACAAGGCCTGCTACACCGATGACGGGATATTCGAGCAGGAGCTCGACAGAATCTTCCACAAATCGTGGATTTATATCGGCCACGAAACCCAGGTTCCCAAAGTCGGCGACTACTGGACGACTTGGGTCGGCCGGGAACGGATGATCCTGTGCCGCGGCGAGGATGGCGTGCACGTGCTCTACAACCGCTGCCCGCACCGCGGGGCCATGCTGTGCCAGGGCTTGAACGGCAACGCCGGCAAGACGTTCCGGTGCGCCTATCATGCCTGGACCTTCAATCTGGACGGGTCGCTGTTCCGGATTCCCGTCGAGGAAGGCTATGACGGCACCGCCTTCGATCCCAAGGACCCGCTGTTCTCCATGAAGCCGGCGGAGCAAATGGGAATCTACCGGGGATTCGTCTTCGCCAAGTTGTCCGAAGGCGGACCCGACCTGGACACCTGGCTGGGCCAGGGCGCCCGCGCCGCGTTCGACGATATCTGCAACCGTTCGCCGGAGGGCGAGGTGGAAATCGTCCAGAATTGCTTCCGGGTGATCCAGCATTCCAACTGGAAAATCTTCCTCGAGAACCAGTTGGACGCCCTGCACCCCTCCATCACCCACCATTCGACGGGCGAGGCGGCGGCCGAGATGCAGAAGATCTACAAGCAGCGCACCGGCGACGACCCGCCCATGGGTTATCAGTTCCTCGCCGACTTCACCCTGCCCTATGAAAAGTGGGATTCCCTGAGCACCTTTGGACATCCCTACGGCCACACGGTTCTCGGCGGGTACATGGGCCTGCGGCCGAGGGATCCGATCACGGTGTCTCACGAAGAGGCGCTCACCAAGGCCTACGGCGCCGAGCGGATGGATGAAATCCTCTCGACCAACGTCCACCACGTGCTGGTCTATCCGTGCCTGTCGGTGCAGCCGCCGCTGCAGCAGCTGCGCGCCGTCCGGCCGCTGGCCGCCGGCAAGACGCTGACCGAGATTTGGCATTTCAGGCTGAAGGGCGCCCCGGAAGGAATCTACGAACGCTCGCTTGCCTACTACTACCACGTCAACTCGCCCTCCACGATGGTCAACGCCGACGATCTGCAGAACTTCAACGCCTGTCACGAAGGCTTGAGTCTCGGCGGCGGCGGCGACTGGGTGAGCTTCCACCGCAATGCCGGCCAGGACCCGGTGGAAAACGGCGTAACGACCTCGGTCACCGGCATGAGCGAACAGCCCATGCGGAACATGTTCGCCGCCTGGAAAGAATACATGTCGGCGGGGGGCTAGATCATGGCCAAGGACAAGAAGGCCAAGAACGGCCTCGACACCCAGCGGGCGGTGGAGCAGTTCCTCTACAAACAGGCTGAAATTCTCGACGAGCGCCGCTGGGACGACTGGCTCGGCCTGTTCACCAAGGACGGCAAATACTGGATGCCGCCCCGGGAGGATCAGGAAACCGGCGAAGGCATGCCCAACATCTTCTACGAGGACCTGTTCCTCATGGACATGCGGGCGCGCCGGGTCGAACATCCCTACGCCCACTCGCAGAAGCCGAAGAACAAGATGAGCCACGTCATCGGCAATGTGGTCATCGAAAGCGAGGACGAGAAGACCGGCGACGTCGTCGCGCGGTCCAAGTTTCACGTGGTCGAGTTCCGCAACGACATCCAGCGCTATTTCGCGGGCAAGTACCGGCACCACCTGAAGAAGACCAAGGACGGCTACAAGATCCAGCTTCAGCGGGTCGATATCGTCAACGCCGAGGGGCCGTTCGACTACGTCCTTCAGTTCTGGCTGTAGCGCCTAGTGCCCATTTGCTTGAGCGTGGATCATCCAGAAGAGCGGCGCGGCACAAGGTCCCGTCTCCCCCTCACCGGGCGCCAGATGAAGAGCGTCATGGCCGGGCCCAGACCCGGCCATCCACGTGTACCAGTGCCCCCAAAGCGTGGATCACCGGGTCAAGCCCACTGCTGTCCGGTTTATTTTTGTGGACGGGTT